>NZ_JAOWIA010000058.1:0-538142 GCF_030332345.1 Citrobacter sp. Cpo221 | reverse complement strand
GGTTCTTTAAGGTAAGGAGGTGATCCAACCGCAGGTTCCCCTACGGTTACCTTGTTACGACTTCACCCCAGTCATGAATCACAAAGTGGTAAGCGCCCTCCCGAAGGTTAAGCTACCTACTTCTTTTGCAACCCACTCCCATGGTGTGACGGGCGGTGTGTACAAGGCCCGGGAACGTATTCACCGTGGCATTCTGATCCACGATTACTAGCGATTCCGACTTCATGGAGTCGAGTTGCAGACTCCAATCCGGACTACGACATACTTTATGAGGTCCGCTTGCTCTCGCGAGGTCGCTTCTCTTTGTATATGCCATTGTAGCACGTGTGTAGCCCTACTCGTAAGGGCCATGATGACTTGACGTCATCCCCACCTTCCTCCAGTTTATCACTGGCAGTCTCCTTTGAGTTCCCGGCCGAACCGCTGGCAACAAAGGATAAGGGTTGCGCTCGTTGCGGGACTTAACCCAACATTTCACAACACGAGCTGACGACAGCCATGCAGCACCTGTCTCAGAGTTCCCGAAGGCACCAAAGCATCTCTGCTAAGTTCTCTGGATGTCAAGAGTAGGTAAGGTTCTTCGCGTTGCATCGAATTAAACCACATGCTCCACCGCTTGTGCGGGCCCCCGTCAATTCATTTGAGTTTTAACCTTGCGGCCGTACTCCCCAGGCGGTCGACTTAACGCGTTAGCTCCGGAAGCCACGCCTCAAGGGCACAACCTCCAAGTCGACATCGTTTACGGCGTGGACTACCAGGGTATCTAATCCTGTTTGCTCCCCACGCTTTCGCACCTGAGCGTCAGTCTTTGTCCAGGGGGCCGCCTTCGCCACCGGTATTCCTCCAGATCTCTACGCATTTCACCGCTACACCTGGAATTCTACCCCCCTCTACAAGACTCTAGCCTGCCAGTTTCGGATGCAGTTCCCAGGTTGAGCCCGGGGATTTCACATCCGACTTGACAGACCGCCTGCGTGCGCTTTACGCCCAGTAATTCCGATTAACGCTTGCACCCTCCGTATTACCGCGGCTGCTGGCACGGAGTTAGCCGGTGCTTCTTCTGCGAGTAACGTCAATTGCTGCGGTTATTAACCACAACACCTTCCTCCTCGCTGAAAGTACTTTACAACCCGAAGGCCTTCTTCATACACGCGGCATGGCTGCATCAGGCTTGCGCCCATTGTGCAATATTCCCCACTGCTGCCTCCCGTAGGAGTCTGGACCGTGTCTCAGTTCCAGTGTGGCTGGTCATCCTCTCAGACCAGCTAGGGATCGTCGCCTAGGTGAGCCGTTACCCCACCTACTAGCTAATCCCATCTGGGCACATCCGATGGCAAGAGGCCCGAAGGTCCCCCTCTTTGGTCTTGCGACGTTATGCGGTATTAGCTACCGTTTCCAGTAGTTATCCCCCTCCATCGGGCAGTTTCCCAGACATTACTCACCCGTCCGCCACTCGTCACCCAAGGAGCAAGCTCCTCTGTGCTACCGTTCGACTTGCATGTGTTAGGCCTGCCGCCAGCGTTCAATCTGAGCCATGATCAAACTCTTCAATTTAAAAGTTTGATGCTCAATGAATTAAACTTCGTAATGAATTACGTGTTCACTCGTTGAGACTTGGTATTCATTTTTCGTCTTGCGACGTTAAGAATCCGTATCTTCGAGTGCCCACACAGATTGTCTGATAAATTGTTAAAGAGCAGTTGCGACGCGCTTTAGCGCTCTGTCGCGAGGTGGCGTATATTACGCTTTCCTCTTTCAGAGTCAACCCTCATTTTCAGGTTTTTCTCTTCAACCGAACCGGCTGTTTGTGTGAAGTGATTCACATCCGCCGTGTCGATGGAGGCGCATTATAGGGAGTCGACTCAGGAAGACAAGCGGAAAAATGCATTTTTGTTTCAACCGCTCACCTTTTATCCACAACGCTTACTTTTGCTGCTTTTTTATCGCCATTGGCAGGTCTGCCAGACTATTTATGACCAAATCTGCCGCATTTTCTGCTTCCGGCGTGACGGGTTTGCCTGTGCGGACCAATACCTTCGTGCCAACATTCGCAGCTGCCGCCGCCTGCATATCTTCAATTTTGTCGCCTACCATATAAGAAGCGGCCATATCGATGTGCAAGAAGTCTCGGGCGGAGATAAACATGCCAGGATGCGGTTTACGGCAGTCGCAGGCCTGACGATACTCTTCTACAGTACCCTGCGGGTGATGCGGGCAGTAGTAGATACCATCCAGCTCAACGTCGCGATCGGCCAGCGACCAGTCCATCCATTCGGTCAACGTTTCAAACTGCGCCTCAGTAAATTTACCACGCGCGATACCAGACTGGTTCGTCACGATAATAAGCGCGTAACCCATCTTTTTAAGTTCACGCATGGCATCAATAACGCCGTCGATAAACTCAAACTCGTCGATCTCATGTACATAACCGTGGTCCACATTAATGGTACCGTCACGGTCGAGAAAAATTGCGGGTACAGACTTTGCCACCTTTTATAGCTCCTGAATAAGGCATGTGACTCTAGTATCGCATGTTTCAGCGGGCAAGAAAGTGCTCATCGTGCAAAGCCCGATTGATTTAGACGTCTGGATGCCTTAACATCCATCTTGTTGACGGTTTCGACCGTACCTGACAGACGAAAATGCCACGGCTAACTTAATTACGATAATAAATAACCAATGATTAAACTTTCGAATATCACCAAAGTGTTCCAGCAGGGGACTCGCACCATTCAGGCGCTAAATAATGTCAGCCTGCATGTTCCTGCCGGGCAGATTTATGGCGTTATTGGCGCCTCCGGTGCTGGTAAAAGTACGCTCATCCGCTGCGTTAACCTACTCGAACGCCCTACCGAAGGCAGCGTTCAGGTTGGCGGTCAGGAGCTGACCACGCTTTCTGAGTCGGAGCTGACTAAAGCTCGCCGTCAAATCGGCATGATTTTTCAGCACTTTAACCTGCTCTCTTCCCGTACGGTGTTCGGTAACGTCGCACTACCGCTGGAACTGGATAACACGCCAAAAGAAGAGATCAAACGCCGCGTAACAGAACTGTTGGATTTGGTTGGTCTTGGAGACAAGCACGATAGCTACCCGGCCAACCTTTCCGGTGGACAAAAACAGCGTGTGGCGATCGCCCGTGCGCTGGCAAGTAATCCCAAAGTGTTGCTGTGCGATGAAGCCACCAGCGCACTCGATCCGGCAACGACACGCTCGATTCTGGAATTATTGAAAGATATTAATCGTCGTCTGGGACTCACCATTCTGCTGATTACTCACGAGATGGACGTTGTAAAACGTATTTGTGACTGCGTGGCGGTCATCAGTAATGGTGAACTGATTGAGCAGGACACCGTCAGCGAAGTTTTCTCTCATCCGAAAACGCCGCTGGCACAGAAATTTATCCAGTCCACGCTGCACCTGGATATTCCGGAAGATTATCTGGAACGTTTAAAAGCGGAGCCGGAAGCAGACAGCGTGCCGATGCTGCGTATGGAATTCACCGGCCATTCGGTCGATGCACCGCTACTTTCTGAGACGGCCCGTCGCTTTAATGTGAATAACAACATTATTAGCGCGCAGATGGATTACGCCGGCGGCGTGAAGTTCGGCATCATGCTGACTGAAATGCACGGCACACAGGAAGATACACAAGCAGCCATCAGTTGGTTGCAGGAACACCATGTAAAAGTAGAGGTACTGGGTTATGTCTGAGCCGATGATGTGGCTGCTGGTTCGCGGCGTATGGGAAACGCTGGCAATGACCTTTGTGTCCGGTTTTTTTGGCTTTGTGATTGGTCTGCCGGTCGGCGTGTTGCTGTACGTAACGCGTCCGGGGCAAATTATTGAGAACGCGAAGCTCTACCGTACGCTCTCTGCGCTGGTGAACATTTTCCGTTCCATCCCGTTCATCATCTTACTGGTGTGGATGATTCCGTTCACCCGCATGATCGTAGGCACCTCTATCGGACTGCAGGCCGCTATCGTTCCGCTGACCGTCGGTGCCGCGCCGTTTATCGCCCGTATGGTGGAAAATGCGCTGCTCGAAATCCCGACCGGGCTGATAGAAGCCTCTCGTGCGATGGGCGCCACGCCGCTGCAAATTGTACGTAAGGTATTACTGCCAGAAGCGCTGCCAGGACTGGTCAATGCGGCCACCATCACCCTTATCACGCTGGTTGGTTACTCCGCGATGGGCGGTGCCGTCGGTGCCGGTGGTCTTGGACAGATTGGCTATCAGTACGGCTATATTGGTTACAACGCTACCGTAATGAATACAGTACTGGTATTGCTCGTCGTTCTGGTTTATTTAATTCAGTTATCCGGCGATCGCATCGTCCGGGCTGTCACGCACAAATAACGTTGCACACAACACTAAAAACTCATTAAGAAAAGGAAATAAGCATGGCGTTCAAATTCAAAACCTTTGCGGCAGTTGGAGCCCTGATCGGTTCTCTGGCACTTGTGGGTTGTGGTCAGGATGAAAAAGATCCTAATCACATCAAAGTGGGCGTTATTGTTGGCGCAGAGCAGCAGGTTGCAGAAGTCGCGCAGAAAGTAGCAAAAGAAAAATACGGTCTGGACGTTGAGCTGGTCACGTTTAACGATTACGTTCTGCCTAACGAAGCGCTGAGCAAAGGCGATATCGATGCTAACGCCTTCCAGCACAAACCATACCTGGACCAGCAGATCAAAGATCGCGGTTACAAGCTGGTTGCTGTAGGCAATACTTTTGTTTACCCGATTGCGGGCTACTCAAAAAAAATCAAATCACTGGATGAGCTGCAGGACGGTTCCCAGGTCGCGATTCCAAACGACCCGACTAACCTTGGTCGTTCCTTGCTGCTGCTGCAAAAAGTGGGCTTAATCAAACTGAAAGACGGTGTTGGCCTGCTGCCAACCGCGCTGGACGTGATTGAAAACCCGAAAAACCTGAAGCTGGTTGAACTGGAAGCACCGCAGCTGCCGCGTTCCCTGGACGATGCACAAATCGCACTGGCGGTCATCAACACCACCTACGCCAGCCAGATCGGCCTGACTCCGGCAAAAGACGGTATCTTTGTTGAAGATAAAGATTCCCCGTACGTAAACCTGATTGTAACTCGTGAAGACAATAAAGATGCTGAGAACGTGAAGAAATTCGTTGAAGCATACCAGTCTGACGAAGTGTACGAAGCAGCAAACAAAGTCTTCAACGGCGGTGCTGTTAAGGGCTGGTAATTTTAGGCTGTTTACAGAATCTGTAATATCATCAGGACGGGCGCTTGCCCGTCTTGTCATTTATGCAAGCACCTGATTCAATATCTGACGTTTAGATCATTCATTGAGGAAATATTATGCGTGCTTTACCGATCTGTTTAGTAGCACTCTTGCTGAGCGGCTGTTCTATGTTAAGCAGATCCCCTGTTGAACCCGTTCAAAGCACCGCAACCCCGCCGAAAGCGGAGCCGGAAAAACCGAAAGCACCGCGCGCTACGCCGGTAAGAATCATTACTAACGCTGAAGATTTAGTAGGCAAACCGTTCCGCGATCTTGGCGAAGTTAGCGGTGAATCCTGCCAGGCTTCAAACCAGGATTCCCCTCCGAGCATTCCAACCGCACGCAAACGCATGCAGATTAACGCATCAAAAATGAAAGCTAATGCGGTATTGCTGCACAGTTGCGAAGTGACCAGCGGAACGCCGGGTTGCTATCGCCAGGCGGTTTGCATCGGTTCTGCACTGAACATTTCGGCGAAATGAGCCATTTTCAGTTCGAGCAAATAGGCGTTATCCGCTCACCTTATAAAGAAAAGTTCGCCGTTCCACGCCAGCCCGGTCTGGTGAAAAGCGCCAGCGGTGAACTGCATTTGCTCGCACCTTATAACCAGGCCGATGCCGTTCGCGGCCTGGAAGCCTTCAGTCATTTGTGGGTGATTTTTGTTTTTCACCAGACAATGGAAGGTGGATGGCGTCCGACCGTGCGCCCTCCCCGCCTTGGCGGCAACGCCAGAATGGGTGTCTTTGCCACGCGTTCAACGTTTCGTCCTAACCCTGTTGGCATGTCGTTGGTTGAGCTACGGGGCATCCGCTGCCATAAAGAGCACGTGATCCTCGAACTCGGTGGGCTGGATCTCGTTGATGGCACGCCAGTCGTAGATATAAAACCGTATCTGCCGTTTGCCGAATCGTTACCCGATGCTCGTGCCAGCTATGCTCAGGATGCCCCCCAGGCCAGCGTAGACGTGACGTTCAGTGAAGATCTCGCGGAGCAGCTACCGAAGCTCGAACAACGTTACCCGCATCTTCGTCAGTTTATTGCCGAAGTGCTGGCGCAGGATCCGCGTCCTGCCTACCGTAAAAACGAGGAAGAAGGCAAAACCTACGCCGTCTGGCTGCTGGACTTTAACGTCCGCTGGCGCGTCACGCCGTCAGGATTTGAGGTCTTTGCTCTGGAAGCCCGCTAATTTGCGTCGCGTACTCTTTTGACATCCCTTTCTCGCTGGTAAACTAAACCACTTTTGTTTTGTGCCAGGCTCGTTTTGAGCCTGTTCGATCGTTCAACTGGAACCGTAACAACATGCGTACTAGCCAATATCTGCTCTCCACTCTGAAGGAGACACCTGCCGACGCCGAAGTCATCAGCCACCAGCTGATGCTGCGCGCCGGGATGATCCGCAAGCTGGCCTCCGGGTTATATACCTGGCTGCCGACCGGCGTGCGCGTCCTGAAAAAAGTCGAAAACATCGTGCGTGAAGAGATGAACAACGCCGGTGCGATCGAGGTGTTGATGCCGGTCGTTCAGCCTTCTGAACTGTGGGAAGAGAGCGGCCGTTGGGAACAATACGGCCCGGAACTGCTGCGTATTGCTGACCGTGGCGATCGTTCGTTCGTCCTCGGCCCAACGCATGAAGAAGTGATCACCGACCTGATCCGTAACGAGCTGAGCTCTTACAAACAACTGCCGCTGAACTTCTATCAGATCCAGACCAAATTCCGTGACGAAGTCCGTCCGCGCTTCGGCGTGATGCGCTCCCGCGAATTCCTGATGAAAGATGCATACTCTTTCCACACCTCTCAGGAATCCCTGCAGGAAACCTACGACGCGATGTACGCTGCGTACAGCAAAATCTTCAGCCGTATGGGGCTGGATTTCCGTGCAGTACAAGCGGATACCGGTTCTATCGGCGGCAGCGCCTCTCACGAATTCCAGGTGCTGGCGCAGAGCGGCGAAGACGATGTGATCTTCTCCGACTCCTCTGACTATGCGGCGAACATCGAATTTGCCGAAGCCGTTGCGCCGAAAGAGCCGCGCGCGGCAGCAACCCAGGAAATGACGCTGGTAGATACGCCGAACGCTAAAACCATCGCCGAACTGGTTGAGCAGTTCAACCTGCCTATCGAGAAAACCGTGAAAACCCTGCTGGTGAAAGCGGTTGAAGGCAGCAGCTACCCGCTGGTCGCCCTGCTGGTTCGTGGCGATCACGAGCTGAACGAAGTCAAAGCAGAAAAACTGCCGCAGGTTGCCAGCCCACTGACCTTTGCCACCGAAGAAGAAATTCGTGCGCTGGTAAAAGCAGGTCCTGGCTCGCTCGGTCCGGTGAATATGCCTATTCCGGTGGTTATCGACCGTACCGTTGCAGTAATGAGCGATTTCGCTGCCGGTGCCAACATCGACGGTAAACACTATTTCGGTATCAACTGGGATCGCGACGTGGTCACCCCAGAAGTTGCAGACATCCGTAACGTGGTCGCCGGCGACCCGAGCCCGGACGGCAAAGGTACACTGATGATCAAACGCGGTATCGAAGTCGGTCACATCTTCCAGTTGGGTACCAAGTACTCTGAAGCGATGAAAGCCGCCGTTCAGGGCGAAGATGGTCGTAATCAGACGCTGACTATGGGCTGTTACGGTGTCGGGGTCACTCGCGTGGTTGCTGCTGCTATCGAACAGAACTATGACGATCGTGGCATCGTATGGCCAGATGCCATTGCCCCGTTCCAGGTCGCTATTCTGCCGATGAACATGCACAAATCCTACCGTGTGCAGGAGCTGGCTGAAAAGCTGTACGCTGAGCTGCGCGCGCAGGGTATCGAAGTGCTGATGGACGATCGTAAAGAGCGTCCGGGCGTGATGTTTGCCGATATGGAACTGATCGGTATTCCGCACACCATCGTGCTGGGCGACCGTAACCTCGACAACGACGATATCGAATACAAATACCGTCGTAACGGCGAGAAAGAGCTGATTAAAACCGGCGATATCGTCGACTTCCTGGTCAAAGCCATTAAAGGCTAATACCAACAAAAAGGCCCTGATTATCAGGGCCTTTTTTCTATCGATTAATTACACGCTTTACCAGGTATAAATTTCGCGTCTTTATCCGCCATCAACGTTTTCACTTTCTCACCCGTATCCGGGTTTGACTCCAGCGTGAAATGCGCCTCAAGCGTCAGCAGTACGGACTGTCCGTTTTCCGCACGCGCAGCTAAATAGTCACGTTCAAGCTGAGCATTATTCGCCACCGGCATCCGTTTACCCGTTGCGCAGTCGGTAAAGATTGCCGCGTCAGCCATATAGAAATACATGCCTCGCATCGGCATTGGCGTCACCGGTAAGCTGGCGGAAACCGGCTGGAGCGTGTAGTTAAACTTTGACTCAATCGGGTTACCTTCACGATCGAGCATTTCCAGCGCCTCGCCTTTAGCCCGGAAGTACGACTTCTCACCTTTGCTGTCGGTCAGCACCAGCTTGTCGGCAGTGCGCGCCCATGTGCCATAAGAGGCAAACGAAGACGGTTCATCCCGCACGCCCTGATAGCGTTCGTTCATCACCCATGTACCGTCTTTTTCCAGAAACAGAGAGGTTTCAATCCCTTCGCAGTCCGCGCAAGGTAAGATGCCACGCCAGCTTTGCTGCATCGGTTTTAATTCTGCCGCCCGCGTCGGCTGTAGTACTTCAACTTCAGTACGGTTATTACAGCCGATCAAGGAAAAAAGCGTGCATGCAGCGACTACGGACAATATTGCTGTTTTCACTATCAATTCCTTATAAATTTTTATTCCCGCTCGTCAGTCTTGCGTTCGACGAACTCTCCCACGCAGCGCTTTCACTGTGGATTTTTGCGCCTTCGATGACAACCTGCGCTCTTTCGAGGCGCGTGTAGGGCGAGTTGCCTGTCGGCTTTTTTGCACTGCGGTTAATTCTTTTATCACCGCCACCAGCCGGGAGATTGCCGCTTCCCGATTGAGTTCCTGGCTACGGTATTCCTGCGCCTTAATGATAATAATTCCATCACCGCTGATCAGATGATGGCTGGCAGCCAGCAGACGTTCCTTGTAATACTCTGGCAGGCCAGAGGCCCGAATGTCAAAGCGCAAATGGATAGCCGTCGAGGTCTTGTTAACGTGCTGACCGCCCGCGCCCTGCGCCCGAATCGCCGTGATTTCCAGCTCATTATCAGGGATAGAGACGTTTCGGGAGATAACAATCATGAACGCGGCTGCCACGCGGTCAGATGAATTTCCAGATTGTTCTGAGAATCGGACAGCCAGATAGCGCCGTCCTGGATAGTTGCCTGCAGCACCATTGTACGACCAGCAAAATCACTCAGTTGTGCCAGTTGTTCATCATCCAGATACCACACGGTCAGATTTTTAAACTGCGCGCACTTGTTCTGATTTTGCTGCCACCAAATCTGAGCCGCACGGCTGTTGTAAGCAAACAGAGCAACCTCACCAGACTGGGTACAGGCTTTTTTAATACGGCGCTCATCCGGCAGGCCCAGCTCAATCCAGAGATCGATACCCAGATGGTCGTTACGCAGCCATGCTTCAGGCTCGTCTTCCGCACTCAGGCCACGCGTGAACTGCAGCCGTTCATCGGCATATTTAATCCAGGCCAGCAGGCGCAGCATCATGCGCTCCTGGGTTTCAGAGGGGTGACGCGCCAGCGTCAAGGCCGCGTCAAGGAACTGGTTGCGGTCAAGATCCGCTACGTTGACGACGGCTTTATAAATTGTCGCTTTAAGCGCCATGAGAGAACTCCTTTCGAATCAGGCGCACATTGTAGCGAAAACTGCGGCAAAAGGCTGCTAACTGCTCCTCTATCAAGGCGCTGATATTGCTTGAATGAGTATGGTATAGTCACCTTGCTAAACAGAGTTTATCTTCGTAGGCTTAGACTTGCATCCACGGTTAAGTCAGAGTGCTGACAGGAGGGCATGTGGAAAAATATTGTGAGTTAATACGCAAGCGGTACGCGGAAATCGCCAGCGGAGACTTAGGGTATATCCCGGATGCGCTGGGTTGCGTATTGAAGGTGCTTAATGAAGTGGCGGCAGACAGCGCCCTTCCAGAGTCGGTCAGGGAAAAAGCGGCGTATGCTGCCGCGAACTTACTGGTGAGCGATTATGTCAATGAATGAAACGTATCAACCCATCAACTGCGATGATTACGACAATCTTGAACTCGCCTGCCAGCACCATTTGATACTGACGCTGGCGCTAAAAGATGGCGAAGTTTTGCAGGCGAAAGCGAACGACCTGGTTTCACGCAAAAACGTGGAGTATCTGGTCGCAGATGTCGCAGGTGAAACCCGGGAGCTTCGTCTCGACAAAATTGCCAGCTTCAGCCACCCGCAAATCGGTACTGTGGTGGTCAGCGAATCCTGATTATTTTGGTGCCGGATGACGGTGCAAAGCACCTTATCCGGCCTACTTTCCACGCCATACCAGACTCACGCCTTCTTCATCTTCCGCCGCCCCCTCACGCGTCACGAAAACACCCGCAGCCGCAATCAACGTTTCACCGTAAAACAGCAGCGGCGTCGTATCTCGTCGCCAGGGCGGGATCCCCTGCTCCTGCCAGATTTTCTTTAATTTCCGTCCGCCATTACGCCCGACAATATGCAATACCCCTGGCGCTTTAAAACGGATGCTGACGACTTCATCCGCTTGCGGCATGCGCAAATCACCCGCAGAGATTAACTGAACCGAGCCCAATCCGGCAGGCAGCGCCAACGGTGTTTTCCACTCTAACCACGGGATAACTGTTTCGCTTTGCCCGTCGACTGACTTCACCCACCACAGCTGTGACTGATAACGACGGACCTCGTACTCCCCGAGACGAAAACAGGGTGACGCATCTTCCCTCGCCAGCGCCACTTCCTGCCAGATACGTTCCAGCCCATCACGGGAAGGCATCGGCGCATTTAACCCCGCCAGCCAGCGACGAAGCAGCGCGGCACGGCGCACGCCGCTCATCATCATTAACGGCGCCAGTAACAATGTACCGTGGGCTGTGATGCAATCGGCTAAATCGCTGGCCAGCAGTTCATCCAGTAAACTCTCCTGCTCAGCGCAAAGCGCGGCGCTGCGGGCCGTGGCTTGCGCGAAGTGCGGCCAGCGCTGTTGGAGCAACGGGGTAACGCGCAATCTGAGGAAATTGCGATCGTAGGTATCATCCTGATTGCTTTCATCTTCAATCCAGCATAATTCATGCCGTCGCGCCCATACTTCAAGCGCCTCTCGCGTTTGCGCCAGTAGCGGTCTAATCAGCTGGGTTCCGGCGAACGGAGAGCTTTCCCCCATGGCGGAAAGTCCGGCAGGACCACTGCCGCGCTTAAGCGCCAGCAGAAAGGTTTCACACTGGTCATCGAGATGCTGGGCGGTCATCAGCACCTCGCCCGGTAGTAAGGTCTGCGCAAACGCCTGATAGCGCGCGCGTCGCGCCTGAGCTTCGATGCCCAGACCATCATCCTCAAGGTGTACCCGCTCAACCACCAGCGGCACCTGCCAGTGCGCGCATACCGACTCACAGTGTTGCACCCAACTGTCTGCGTGTGGGCTTAATCCGTGATGAATGTGGATTGCGCGTAAAGCGACCTCAGGATGCAGCGCTCGCCACTGCACCAGTTGATGCAGCAATACGGTGGAATCCAGCCCGCCGCTAAAGGCGACCAGAATCGATTGAAAATTCAGCAGTGAAGTGTTCAGCGTGAGTGTCGTCATGATGGTTACTTACAATGGCATTGCCCGGCACGTTACCGGGCTAACACCACAATGACAAGCCTTACATCTCGTACAGTTCGAGGGGCAATCCGTCCGGATCGTTGAAAAACGTAAAGCGTTTACCTGTAAATGGATCGATACGTATGGATTCACACTTCACGTGGTGTGCTTCCAGATGCGCGATCGACTTTTCCACATCCTCCACACTGAACGCCAGATGACGCAAACCGCAGGCTTCCGGTCGGCTCGGACGGCAAGGTGGAAACGGGAAAGAAAAAAGCTCAATCACATACTGGCCGTTCAATGCCAGATCGCCTTTCCACGAGTCTCTCTCTTCCCGATAGGCTTCGCTCATCAGTGTAAAGCCAAGCACATCGCAGTAAAATGCCTTACTCGCCGCGTAGTCCGTCGCAATAATGGCAATATGGTGAACCTGTTTTAATCCCAGCATAGCGTCATCGCCTCTTTCATTTTTCTCTCAGCACGTTACTCGTACGTCTTAGGGTCAGGCAAGTCGTTATGCCATTTTTAAGACTCTCACGCGATACACACCATCCTCGCCCAGTTTAGCGCCATGGATATCGGTTTCAAATCCCGGGTAGCGCTGCCCCACTGAACACAGCATCAGAAGAAAATCGAGGACAGCCCGGCTTTTAGCAGTGATCATTTCCCCGGGCATCAAGAGCGGCACGCCGGGAGGATAAGGCAGGATCATATTGGCGGACACGCGTCCTACCAGTTGATCAAGCGCCACGGTTTCCACCTCACCTTTGATCTGCCGCTGCCAGGCCTGGTGCGGTGTCATTTTCATTTCCGGCAAGGTATCAAATGCCCGCAGCATCAGTCCGGAGAGATCGTGCTGGCGGATCAGCTTATGGATCCCCTGTGCCAGATCCTGAATACGCATATTGCGATAGAAATCGGGATCTTCAGCATACAGATCCGGCAGCATATTTTTCACGCGTAAATTCAGATCGTACGAGCGCTTAAATTCCGTCAGGCCACGTAGCAGCCCCATCGCCCGGGTTTTATCAATGCCAATACTGAACAGGAACAACAGGTTATACGGTCCCGTTTTTTCGACGACGACGCCGCGTTCATCAAGGAATTTCGCCACCAGCGCCGCGGGGATCCCCTCTTCGCTCATATTTCCCTGTTCATCCATTCCCGGCGTCAGAATCGTGACCTTCACCGGGTCGAGGAACATGTGGTCGGCATCAGCATCATTAAATCCGTGCCAGTCTTCACCTGGCGCTACCGGCCAACATTCTGCTTCATCGACCTTTTCCGGCTGCCAGATATCAAAGAACCAGCCATCCGACTCTTCGCGCAGACGCTGCACTTCTTTACGGAAATGCAACGCCCGTTCCACCGAACGATTGATTAACCGCTTGCCGGAATTGCCACGCAGCATTGCCGCCGCCGTTTCTATCGACGCCACAATCGGATAGCTCGGAGACGTGGAGGTATGCATCATAAAGGCTTCGTTGAACGTGTCTTCATCATAGTCACCCTTAATGTGGATCAGCGAAGCCTGTGACAACGCCGCCAGCATCTTGTGGGTGGACTGGGTTTCAAAAATCAGCTTTCCCGGTACCCGTTCGCCGCTCATCCCGCTTTTCCCCTGATAGATCGGATGAAAATGGGTATACGGCACCCAGGCTGAATCAAAATGGATGGAGGGCACATCCAGGGTTTGCTTGATCCAGTTGGTGTTATAAAGCAGCCCGTCATAGGTGGAGTTGGTGATCACCGCGTGTACCGGCCATTGCGCCTGAGTCGTCTCTTCTACCTTGCGTTCAATACTTGCGCGGGTAAATTCCCGACGGGGTATACCGCCGAGGATCCCCAACGCGTTACGCGTAGGCTTCAGCCAGATTGGCACCACATCGCTCATCATCAGCAAATGCGCCAGCGACTTATGGCAGTTGCGATCAATCAGTAGCGTACTGCCTGCAGGCGCAGCATACATGCCGACAATCTTGTTCGATGTCGAGGTACCGTTGGTCACCATATAGCTCTGCTCAGCACCAAAGGTGCGAGCGATGTACTCCTCCGCTTCGAGGTGTGGTCCGGTATGATCAAGCAATGAACCCAGTTCGGTTACGGAAATGGACACGTCGGCTTTCAGCGTATTGCCGCCAAAGAAATCATAGAACAGGCAGCCGACCGGGCTTTTCTGGTACGCCGTACCCGCCATGTGCCCGGGCGTACAGAAGGTATACTTTCCTTCCTTCACATAGGTAAACAGCGCCTTGGTGAACGGAGGCGTGATGTTATCGAGGTATTCGCTGGTGTACTGGCGAATGCGGGTGGCAATGTCTTCAGACTGACCCAGCGCATACTCAAAAAACCACAGCGCCATGCGCAAGTCGTGCGCACTGACATCCATCGTCGAATGGGTATTAATAAAGGCGTAGAGCGGGAGATACTCGTTGAGCTGGTTGATGTCACTGCACAGCTCCAGGCTATATTCATCCCAGTCAAAAATGACGCCGCAAATTCGCGGGTTGTGTTCGATAAACTTCAGCAGGTCAACGCTATTCTGCGGCCAGATAATCTGAAATCCCTGCTGTTGCAGCGCACGTTCAAGTTCCTTGATGGGCTCATCTTTATAAAAGACGCCATGCGGTCCCATGATGGCAATGATATTCATGCGTTCCTCCTGGAAAAACCTTAGTTAATCATAGCCTGGCCAAACCACAGGTAAAAAAAAGGGCCACAACGTTGTGGCCCTTTTCGGAATTAATGCAGTTTACGCGTAACCGTAGCTCATCAGACGCTGGTAACGACGGTTTTTCAGATCGTCTTTGCTTAACACGTCGAGATCGGCGAGATCGGCCAGCAGCTGTGCTTTCAGGGACGCAGCCATCACTTCCGGATTGCGGTGTGCGCCGCCTAACGGTTCCGGAATGATAGAGTCGATAAGCTTCAGCTCTTTCAGACGCGGGGCAACAATTCCCATCGCTTCTGCGGCCAGCGGTGCTTTGTCGGCGCTTTTCCACAGAATTGAAGCACAACCTTCCGGGGAGATAACGGAATAGGTGCTGTATTGCAGCATATTCACTTTATCGCCTACGCCGATCGCCAGCGCGCCGCCGGAACCACCTTCACCAATAACGGTGCAGATTACCGGTACGCTCAGACGCGACATTTCACGCAGGTTGCGCGCGATCGCTTCTGACTGACCACGCTCTTCCGCGCCCACGCCCGGGTAAGCCCCTGGGGTGTCGATGAAGGTAATGATCGGCATGTTGAAGCGCTCGGCCATTTCCATCAGGCGCAGCGCTTTGCGATAGCCTTCCGGTGCTGGCATGCCGAAATTACGGCGAATCTTTTCTTTGGTCTCACGGCCTTTCTGATGACCAATGATCATCACCGGACGGCCATCCAGACGCGCGATGCCGCCGACAATAGCTTTATCATCCGCATAGGCACGATCGCCCGCCAGCTCATCAAATTCATCAAACGCCAGGCGGACATAATCCAGGGTGTACGGACGCTGTGGATGGCGCGCCAGTTGGGCTACCTGCCATGCGCCAAGATCGGCGAAGATTTTACGCGTCAGTTCTACGCTTTTTTCACGCAGACGATGCACTTCTTCATCGATGTTAATATCCAGTTTCTCATCCTGACGGCTAACCGCAGTCAAAGAATCGATTTTTGCTTCCAGCTCTGCAATCGGCTGTTCAAAATCAAGGAAATTCAGACTCATAGTATTCCTGTATTAGTCAAACTCCAGTTCCACCTGCTCCGAACCAATAAGGCCACGGAGATCGTTTAGCAAACGATCGCTCGGAGAGACACGCCACGTCGCGCCAAAACGCAACCGCGCACGTGCATCCGCCCTCTGATAGTAGAGATGTACTGGAATTGTCCCCGAGCGGTGGGGTTCCAGAGACTGACGGAGTCGGTTTAAAAGCTGGTCATCAATTTGCCTGTCCGTCAGCGAGATAGCAAGCCCGCGAGCATATTTTTCCCGGGCTTCGTCAATATCCATGACTTCACGGGCCATCATTTTAAGCCCGCCGCTGAAGTCATCAAAGCTGACCTGTCCGCTGACGATAAGTATGCGGTCTTTTTCCAGCAATTGCTGGTATTTATCCAGAGCATCGGTAAACAACATAACTTCCAGACGCCCGGAACGGTCATCCAGTGTACAGATGCCGATACGATTGCCGCGCTTGGTGACCATTACCCGCGCAGCAATGACGAGCCCCGCAGCCGTGGTGACTTTACCACGTTCTGTCGGATGCATGTCTTTCAGCCTGTAGCCTCCGACATAGCGCTCAATTTCTTTTAAATACTGGTTGATGGGGTGTCCCGTCAGGTAAAGCCCCAACGTTTCACGCTCACCGTCTAATACCACCTGCTCCGGCCACGGTTGGCAGCTGGCATAGGATTGTTCAATTTGCTCCGGTTCTTCCGCCAGTACGCCAAACATATCGGCCTGACCGATGGCTTCGGCTTTTGCATGCTGATCGGCGGCTTTTAGCGCGTCGTTGAGCGAATTCATCAACGCCGCGCGATGCGGGCCAAGGCGATCAAACGCCCCGGACATGATTAGCTTTTCCAGCACCCGGCGGTTAAGTTTTTTGATATCCGTGCGCGCGCAGAGATCAAACAGCTCACGGAAGTAACCGCCTTCGTTACGCGCCTCAATAATAGCTTCAATTGGTCCTTCACCCACGCCTTTTATCGCGCCGATGCCATAAACAATCTCGCCATCATCATTCACGTGAAAATGGTAAAGCCCGGAGTTGATATCCGGCGGCAGGATTTTAAGCCCCATACGCCAGCATTCATCTACCAGCCCGACCACTTTCTCGGTGTTATCCATATCGGCGGTCATTACCGCCGCCATAAACTCAGCAGGATAATGCGCCTTCAGCCACAGAGTCTGGTAAGAAACCAGCGCATAGGCAGCGGAGTGCGATTTGTTAAATCCGTAACCGGCGAATTTCTCCACCAGGTCAAAGATTTTCATCGCCAGTTCGCCGTCTACGCCGCGCTTTTTCGCCCCTTCTTCAAAGGTGCCGCGCTGCTTGGCCATCTCTTCCGGCTTTTTCTTACCCATCGCACGACGCAGCATATCCGCGCCGCCAAGGGTGTACCCGGACAACTCCTGGGCAATCTGCATAACCTGTTCCTGATACAGGATAATGCCGTAGGTCGGCTCCAGTACCGGTTTCAGACACTCATGCTGCCATTGTACATCCGGGTAGGAAATCTCTTCGCGACCATGCTTACGGTCGATAAAGTTATCTACCATCCCCGACTGCAGTGGACCAGGACGGAACAGAGCCACCAGTGCGATCATATCTTCGAAGCAGTCAGGCTGCAGACGTTTGATCAGGTCTTTCATGCCGCGGGATTCAAGCTGGAAGACCGCCGTGGTCTCCGAGCGTTGCAGCATATCGAAGCTTTTCTTGTCATCCAGCGGGATAGCCGCAATATCCAGCGGTGGCTCACCGTTCTTTTCACGGCGCGCGTTGATCATTTCCAGCGCCCAGTTGATGATGGTGAGCGTACGCAGGCCGAGGAAGTCGAACTTCACAAGACCGGCATATTCCACGTCGTTCTTATCAAACTGAGTAACCGGGTGCAGCCCCTGTTCATCGCAGTACAGCGGCGCAAAATCAGTAATTTTTGTCGGTGCGATAACCACACCACCGGCGTGCTTACCGGCGTTACGCGTGACGCCTTCCAGCTTACGCGCCATATCGATCAGCGCTTTAACCTCTTCATCTGCCTCATAGATTTCCGGCAGTTGCGGTTCGGCTTCAAAGGCTTTTGCCAGCGTCATGCCCGGATCGGGCGGCACCAGTTTCGAAATACGGTCAACGAAACCGTACGGATGCCCCAGCACGCGGCCCACGTCGCGGATAACTGCTTTTGCAGCCATCGTACCAAAGGTAATAATCTGCGAAACCGCATCACGACCGTACATTTCCGCCACGTGCTCGATAACCTGGTCGCGTTTCTCCATACAGAAGTCAACGTCGAAGTCGGGCATTGAGACACGTTCCGGGTTAAGGAAACGTTCGAACAGCAGGTCAAATTCCAGCGGATCGAGATCGGTAATTTTCAGCGCATAGGCGACAAGTGAGCCAGCGCCGGAACCACGTCCCGGGCCTACCGGTACGCCGTTATCTTTCGACCACTGGATAAATTCCATAACGATCAGGAAGTAGCCAGGGAATCCCATCTGGTTGATAACTTTAAGTTCAACTTCCAGACGTTCATCGTAAGGCGGGCGCTTCTGCGCACGAACTTCAGGGTCAGGGAACAAAAATTCGAGACGTTCTTCCAGACCTTCGCGTGATTTCGCCACGAGGAAATCCTCGGTGGTCATATCGCCGGTCGGGAACTGCGGCAGGAAATATTCGCCCAGACGCACCGTCACGTTGCAGCGTTTGGCTATCTCGACAGTGTTTTGCAGTGCTTCCGGAATATCGGAGAACAGCTCGCACATCTCATCTTCGCTGCGCATGTATTGCTGCGGCGAATAGTTACGCGGGCGTTTCGGGTCATCAAGGGTGAACCCGTCGTGGATCGCTACGCGGATTTCATGCGCGTCGAAATCTCCGGTTTCCAGGAAGCGGACATCGTTAGTCGCCACCACCGGTAGACCACGCGTTTCGGCCAGTGCTACGGCTGCGTGCAGATAATTTTCTTCATCTTGCCTGCCGGTGCGAATCAATTCGAGGAAATAGCAATTGGGAAAATGTTCTTCGTAAAACGCCACGCACTCGTCAACCAGTGCGCTATTGCCGCGCAGCAGGCTGCGTCCGACATCGCCCATGCGACCGCCGGAGAGCAAAATCAAACCTTCTTTTAGCTCGACCAACCAGTCCCGGTCGATAACCGGTCCTTCTGCGCCATAGCCGCGCTGATAGGCTTTCGAAATCAACAACGTCAGGTTCTGATAGCCGGTATTATTTGCGGCCAGCACGGTGAGCTGCGTGAGTTCATCGCCCAACAGCTCACTGCGGACATGAAAATCTGCGCCAACTATCGGCTTGATACCCGCGCCGTGACCCGCTCCGTAAAACTTCACCAGACCACACAGGTTGGTAAAATCGGTGATCGCCAGCGCAGGCATGCCTAACGCGGCCGCCTTTTTTACCAGCGGCCCGGTTTTCGCCAGCCCATCGATCATGGAGTAGTCGCTGTGCACCCGTAGGTGGACGAAACGTGGTTCAGACATCTTCAGATTCCTTCGACACAAGAATCAGGACGAGAGTCCCAGTGCGCGTTTGACGGGGCCAAAGCTGCGGCGATGGTGCTCAGTCGCACCATGCAGTGCCAATTTTTCCAGATGAAATGCGGTTGGATAGCCTTTGTGCTGTGCAAAACCATACTGTGGAAAAACCGTATCCAGCGCCGCCATTTCAGCATCACGAGTGACTTTTGCCAGAATCGATGCGGCGCTAATCTCCGCCACGCGGCTATCGCCTTTGACCACCGCCATCGACGGTACCGGTAATGCCGGGCAACGATTGCCGTCAATCAGCACGTATTCGGGCGCAATATGCAAACCCGCAACCGCACGCTGCATGGCCAGCATGGTGGCATGCAAAATGTTCAGCTCGTCGATTTCATGCGGTTCCGCCCGACCCAGGCTCCAGCTTAACGCTTTTTCTTTAATTTCATCAAACAGCGCCAGGCGACGTTTTTCTGACAGTTTTTTGGAGTCATTAAGACCGATAATAGGGCGAGCCGGATCCAGAATGACGGCAGCAGTGACGACCGCACCGACCAAAGGGCCGCGCCCGACTTCATCCACACCCGCCACTAAATGCGTATGCGGATACACAAATTCAATCATTGCGCTAACTCCAGGACCGCATCCGCCGCCTGCTCATCAGCATTGCAACGGATCTGCTGGTGCAGTTCACGGAATGTGTCGTGCATCGCATGGCTGGTTTTACCATTTGCCAGCAACGGCAACAGCGCTTGCGACAGCGCCTGCGGTTCACACTCTTCCTGCAACAGCTCTTTAACCAGTTCTCTTCCCGCCAGCAGGTTCGGTAGCGAAACGTAATCCGTTTTCACCAGGCGCTTCGCCAGCCAAAAGGTGAAGGGTTTCATACGGTAGCCAACCACCATCGGGCATTTTGCCAGCATACATTCCAGCGCGGCGGTACCAGAAGCCAGCAGTGCGGCATCGCTGGCCACCATTGCTTCACGTCCCATCCCATTGAGCAGATGTACAGAAAGCTCCGGTGCAACTTCCGCTTTAATGCGTTCAAACTGCTCGCGACGTTTGGCATTCACCAACGGCACCACCACCTCAAGATCCGGATAATGCTGGCGTAATAGCTGCGCCGTTTTCAGAAAATCGGCGCTGAGCATTTCCACTTCTGCACCACGGCTTCCTGGCAGTAGCGCCAGGCAGTGAGCGTCATGAGGAATGCCCAGAACATCACGCGCCGCATTTTTATCCGGGTCCAACGGCATGGCATCTGCCATGGTATGACCGATAAAGCGGCACGGGACGTTAAATTTGTCATAAAACGCCTTTTCGAAAGGCAGAAAGGCCAGCACCATGTTGGTGGATCTGCCTATTTTGAAAACGCGTTTCTGTCGCCACGCCCAAACGGACGGACTGACATAATGAATGGTTTTAATGCCCTGTCTTTTCAAATTCCCTTCGAGGGTAATATTGAAATCAGGTGCATCAATGCCGACGAAAACATCCGGCTTTAAGTCGGTGAATCGGCGAGTGAGGTCGGCACGAATATGCAGTAAACGGCGCAGGCGTCCGAGCACTTCAACAATGCCCATGACCGCCAACTCTTCCATTTCGTACCAGGCTTCACAACCTTCGGCCTGCATCAGCGGCCCCGCAACGCCAACAAAGCGCGCATTGGGAACGCGAGCCTTGAGTGCACGGATTAACCCTGCACCAAGAATATCGCCGGAGGTTTCTCCGGCGACGAGGGCAATCGTTAAAGGACGCTGTTCAGTCATTAACGAATCAGGCCACGCGTTGAGCGCTCAAAGAAGTCGCTGAAAGCCTGAACTTCGGGGTACTGTTTCGCCAGTTCCGCGATTTCTGGTTTCACTTCTTCCAGCGTTTTACCGCTACGGTACAACGCTTTGTAGGCGTTACGAATCGCGGTAATCGCTTCGCGGGTGAATCCACGACGCTTCAGACCTTCGATATTGACGCCAAACGGCGTCGCGTGGTTGCCCTGGGCGATAACGTACGGAGGCACGTCCTGGGCTACACCAGAACAGCCGCCAACCATCACATGCGCACCGATGATGCAGAACTGATGCACCGCAGTCATGCCGCCGATGATAACAAAATCATCAAGCGAAACATGTCCGGCAAGCGTGGCGTTATTCGCCAGAATACAGCGGTTGCCTACCGTACAATCATGCGCGACGTGCGCATTAATCATCAGTAAGTTATCGCTGCCCACCTTCGTCACTCCACCGCCCTGCACTGTGCCACGATGAATGGTGACGCTTTCGCGGATGCGGTTGCGATCGCCAATTTCCACACGGGTCGGTTCGCCAGCATATTTAAGATCCTGGTTAACTTCACCGATGGAGGCAAACTGATAGATCTCGTTATCGCGACCAATTTTTGTATGGCCATTCACGACAACGTGAGACTTCAGTACGGTACCCTCACCAATTTCAACATGGGGTCCAACAATACAAAATGGGCCAATGTGAGCATTGGCACCAATGCTGGCGCCCTCTTCTACAATGGCGGTCGGGTGAATAAAGGCGGATTTATCAATCACGTATCAGGCCTCCCGGCTACGGGCACACATCATCGTTGCTTCGCACACAACTTTACCGTCGACCAGCGCAACCCCTTTAAAACGGGTCAGGCCACGGCGCGTTTTCTCGAAAGTCACTTCCATGATCATCTGATCGCCAGGCACGACAGGACGCTTAAAGCGTGCTTCATCAATACCCGCGAAATAATACAGTTCGCCTGGTTCCAGTTTTCCTACGCTTTTAAACGCGAGGATACCGGTAGCCTGTGCCATCGCTTCCAGAATCAATACGCCAGGGAAAATAGGTTTACCCGGGAAGTGGCCCTGAAAGAAAGGCTCGTTAACGGATACATTTTTCACTGCGCGCAGAAAACGACCTTCTTCAAAATCCAGCACGCGGTCAACCAGCAGAAACGGAAAACGGTGCGGCAGAAGTTCTAAAATCTCTTCAATATGCAGAGTATGAGTGTTAGTAGTCAAAATACTCTTCCTGTCAAAATATACTAAAAGGCAATAATAACACGGCCTGTCGCAATCGTATGAATGGGACAGGCCGAAAAGTCAGACATGCAAAAACGGTGCTTTAGTCTTGTTGATTAACCTTGCGCTCAATCGCTTTGAGGCGCTTGCTCATATCATCAATATTCATCACCAGTGCAGCTGTTTTACGCCATACCTTGTTGGGTTGTAGCGGAATGCCTGAGGAGTAGACGCCAGGTTCGGTGATAGGACGCATCACCATACCCATGCCAGTCACCGTGACTTTGTCGCATATTTCCATATGCCCATTGATCACGCTGGCGCCGCCAATCATGCAATAACGGCCAATCTTCAGGCTACCCGCCATAATGACGCCACCGGCTACCGCCGTATTGTCGCCAATCACAACGTTATGCGCAATCTGGCACTGGTTATCAATGATAACACCATTACCGATCACAGTATCGTCCAGAGCACCACGGTCAATGGTGGTACAAGCGCCGATCTCGACGCGATCGCCGATAATCACGCGACCAAGCTGGGGGATCTTCACCCAGTTACCACGATCGTTCGCGTAACCAAATCCATCAGATCCAACGACGGTGCTGGACTGGATCAGGCAATTTTCACCGATCTGGATGTCGTGGTAAATCGTCACATTCGCCCACAAGCGTGAACCTGCACCGATTTTGGTATTTTTTCCGACGAAACAACCTGCACCGATAACCACGTTATCGCCCAGTTCTACGCCAGACTCAATGACCGCATTTGCGCCCACAGAGACATTATTACCCAGCTTCGCCGTTGCATCGATCACTGCACTGGGTGCAATGTTCTGTGCAGGCTGAGGCGTGGTATCTAAAATTTGCGCCATACGTGCATAGGTCAGGTAGGGATTCTTCACTACCAGCGCCGCACTCTTAGCAAAAGGAAGATCGTCCTGCGTCATCACAACGGCAGACGCCTGGCATACGCCTAAGTGTTCACGGTATTTAGGATTCACCATGAACGTGATATTGCCAGTTTGCGCAGATTGCATGGACGCTACGCCGGTGATGACGATATCGCCATCACCGTGTAATTCTGCATCCAACTGCTCTGCTAAATCAGCCAGTCGAATTGAAGGCATTACTTATTTAACCTGTTTCAGTACGTCAGCGGTGATGTCTTTTACATCGCTGCTGTTGTATGCAACGGTGTTTGCGTCAACGACCAGATCAATGCTCTGGCTGCTGGCAACAGATTTCACAGCTGTCTGGATACGAGTAACCAGTTTGCCACGTTCTTCGTTGGAACGACGTGCACGATCCTGCTCGAAAGCCTGAGCTTTCTGAGAGAAAGTCTGGCGCTGAGCCATAACGTCTTTTTCCAGCTTGGTACGATCGCTACCCGCTTTCATTGATTGCAGACGCTGCATTTTAGATTGCAGATCGGATTCCATACGCTGCAGTTCGCTGGCACGGCCTTTGAACTCGTTTTCCAGCGTAGCAGAAACACCCGTCTTCTGTGCAACCTGTTGGAACAGGCTACCCATATTGACGATTGCAATTTTGTCAGCAGCCTGTGCGGACGTTGCCATCGCTAAACCGAGACCTGCAGCTAATAACCACTTTTTCACAATTAACTCCTTACCATCCCATTTGCACCCGAAGGTGCAGTTCTTTGCGTGGCCAGGCGATCCCATGCAAGATCGCCTAAAGTCATCGCTACACTACCACTACATTCCTTTGCGAAGAACAGTTACCAGGTTTTACCAATGTTAAACTGGAACTGTTCCGCTTTGTCTCCATCGTACTTCTTGAACGGCTGGGCGTAGGAGAAAACCAACGGCCCCAATGGGGACATCCATTGTAACGCGATACCCGCTGACATACGGATATTGCTCGGATCACTATAGTCCGGCACATCCGACGGCGCAGATGACGGATCCCAGTTAGTATCCCAAACGGTACCCATATCCCAGAAGAAGGAAGTACGGACCGAGTTAGCATACTTATCGCTGATAAACGGCGTCGGGGTAATAAATTCCAGGCTGGCGACAGCCATGGCGTTACCACCTACCGCATCATCTGATTTACAGCCTGAAGACTGAGTACAGGCTTCGTAATCATCATTGTTATCATTAGGATCAGTGTGAGCGCCATAGCCATAAACCGCCTTCGGGCCGATAGTATTCGACTGGAAGCCACTGGAACCACCGGCGTAGAAGTTCTCGTAGAACGGCATCTCTTTGCTGCCAATGCCATCCCCATAACCTACCTTGGTACGACCCAGAACAACCCACTTGTGGTCGTCATCGATCGGCATATAGGTCGCGGTATCCATCGACAGTTTGTAGTATTCGTTGTCAGAACCCGGAATGGTGACTTTACCGTTCAGGTTGACACGCGAACCGTCTGTCGGGAAATAACCACGGTCTAACTTGTTGTATGTCCAACCGTAGTTAAAGGTGAAATCATCAGCGGCAAAACTGCTGGTATCAGCGGATTGTCCCATCGACTCAAGATAACGATCCATTGCGATCTGCGGCTGCATATTGGACAGTTTGTTATGTACATAACCCAGGCCCGCGCGCAACGTGTTGTATTCGTTGATCGGGAAGCCCAGCGTCACGTCTGTACCATAACTTTTGTTGGTATAATCGGACAGGTCTGCATCATCCGCTTCAAAGTCGTTATAGAAGACGCGGCCACCAAGGCTCACACCATCAACGGTGAAGTACGGGTTAGTGACAGACAACTCAGTATAGGTCTGGTAATCGTTTTTGGTGCCGTTAATCCCGACAGAATAACCGGTACCTAACCAGTTATCCTGCTGAACGCCAGCCTGGAAGCTCACGCCGCTCTCGGTACCGTAACCGACGCCGAAGTTAAAGCTACCGGTGTTACGCTCTTTAACCTTGTAGACTACATCAACCTGATCCGGGCGGCCCGGAACACGCTGAGTATCAGTATCAACGGTTTCAAAGTAACCCAGACGGTTCAGACGCTCTTTACCCTGGTCGACAAGATCGCTGCCCAGCCATGCGCCTTCCATCTGACGCATTTCGCGACGCAGAACGGAGTCTTTAGAAGTGTCGTTACCTTCAAAACGGATCTTACGCACATAGAAACGGTTACCCGCATCCACGTTTACACGCAATTTAACGGTTTTGTCAGCGTCGTTGATTTCAGGCTGCGACTGAACGCGCGGATAGGCATAGCCATAGCGACCCAGAAGCTTCTTGATGTCATCTTCCATTTTGGTCACTTTGGTGCCGTTATAGAGTTCACCTGGCTCGATCTTCGTCAGGGTCTCAATTTCGGCGGAGTGCCCGGCCAGGTTACCGCTCACCTGAACCCCAGAAAGCTTGTACTGCTCGCCTTCAGTGATGTTAACGGTGATGTAGATGCCTTTTTTATCCGGCGTCAGGCTGACCTGAGTGGAATCAATATTGAAGCGAGCATAACCGCGATCCAGATAGTAGCTGCGCAGGGTTTCAAGATCGCCCGCCAGCTTCTGTTTCTGGTATTTACGATCGCCTACCACATTCCACCACGGCACTTCGTCACGCAACTGGAAGTGAGAGATAAGTTCGTCAGTTGAGAAGGCATGGTTGCCGACGATATTGATCTGTTGGATCTTCGCCGAAACACCTTCCTGGAAGACCAGCTTGAGGTCAACACGGTTACGCGGCAACGGCGTCACCACCGCTTTCACACTGGCGCTGTACTTACCGACGCTATAGTAGAAATCTTCCAGGCCCTTTTCGATATCGGCAAGCGTTGTGCGATCCAGAGACTCGCCAACACGCACGCCAGACGCCTCGAGGTTTTGCTTCAGCATGTCATCTTTCACCGATTTGTTACCGGAGAAAGTGATGCTGGCAATCGTCGGACGTTCTTTTACCTGAACCAGAAGGGTATCACCATCGCGCAGGACGCGGACATCCTCAAAGTTACCGGTGGCGAACAGAGCACGAATGGTATTACTGATGTCTTCATCATTAACCGTGTCGCCTGTGCGCACCGGCATACTGAGGAGAGCCGCACCAACGGCGACTCGCTGTAGGCCTTCGAAATGAATGTCCTTCACTACGAACCCTTCAGCACCGTATACGGTGGCGCTGCTAAACAGCAGCGACGCTATGAGCAACTTTTTCATCGCCATCGTTATTATGCGTTCTTCCTAACACTCTCTTACAACCGAGAGAAATCATTGAAAAGTGCAAGCCCCATTAACAACACCAGCAAGATAGAGCCAATGCGATAACTAAAGTCTTGAACCCGCTCGGATACCGGACCGCCCTTCAGCTTTTCAATCGCCAGGAACAGCAGATGCCCCCCGTCAAGAACGGGCAACGGAAACAGGTTGATTATCCCTAAGTTCACGCTGATAAGCGCAAGGAACATCAGGTAATAAATAATCCCGAACTCCGCTGACATCCCAGCCCCCTGGGCGATAGAAATCGGCCCACTGAGGTTGTTCAGTTTTACATCACCGGTAATCAATTTTCCCAGCATACTGACCGTCAGCTTCATCAACTGCCACGTTTTATCCGAGGCTTCGAGGATGGCGCTGAATGGCCCATACTGGCGTACAGTCTTATACTCATCAGGCAGAGGAATAACTTTAGGCACCACGCCCGCAAACCCTTCTGCCTTCCCGTTAACCTGTTTTGAATCTGGGGTTAACGTTAAAGACAAGGAACTTCCTTGTCTTTCAATATCTAGCGCTAACGGCGTATCCGGATTATCGCGCACCAGAGTCACGAACGTCATCCATTGCGTCAGTGACTGACCATTGACTTTAACGATCCTGTCGCCAGCTTGCAAACCTGCCTTACTTGCAGCGGAATTAACCTGCACTTCTGACAGTACCGGTTCAATCTGCGGACCACGCGGACGCATGCCCAAACTAGAGACAGGATCCTCTTTGTCTGGCTCAAATGCCCAATGGCGTAAATCCAGCGTTTTGTCCTGCCGCTGGTTGCTGCCAAACTGCGCCACGCTGAGGGTTGTATGCTCATCGCCGATTTTGGATACCAGTTGCAATCGCACTGCATCCCAATCAGGGGTTTCGATGCCATCAACCGCTTTTAGTTCCGTACCCGGCTGAATTTGCGCCTGTGCAGCAATCGAGTTGGGTGTTATTTCACCAACAACAGGACGAACGCCAGGGACACCAATGATAAACACCAGCCAATAAGCAAAAATAGCAAAAAGGAAGTTTGCAATCGGACCCGCGGCGATAATAGCAGCACGTTGTCCAACCGTTTTATTGTTGAAGGCGTAATGGCGCAATTCCGGTGCGACCGGTTCAGCGCGCTCATCCAGCATTTTGACGTAACCGCCGAGGGGAATCATGGCGATGACGTATTCCGTACCTGATTTATCGGTACGCCGCCAAAGCGCTTTTCCAAAGCCAATGGAAAAGCGTTCGACGCGGACTCCGCAGCGCCGCGCAACCCAGAAATGACCAAATTCATGCACGGTGATAAGCACACCAAGTGCGATGATGAACGCAGCCAAATTCCAGAGAATACTCAGCATAAGACCATCCGTTAGAGCGTCCTGAACACCAGTAACAACAGGCAGGCAAAGACCGGTACCGCAGCCGTCAGGCTATCAATACGATCCAGAATACCACCGTGTCCTGGAATTAAGTGACCACTGTCCTTAATACCTGCTTCACGCTTAAACATACTCTCGGTCAGGTCACCCAGCACGGAGGCCAGGGCTGCAACGATGGAGCAAATGAGCAAGGTGACAGGCGCAACTTCAAGATTCGCCCACATGCCATAACCCCATGAGATCACGGCCGCAGTGGCGAGTCCGCCAATAAAACCCTGCCAGGTTTTACCAGGAGAAACCTTCGGTGCCAGCTTATGTTTGCCAAACAGCTTACCAAACATATACGCACCAGAGTCTGCTCCCCAAACGAGGATCATGACATATAGCAGCCATAGCGCGCCACTATAATGATTCTCATCATAGTGCCATGCACGTAACGCCAGCATTCCCCAAAAGAACGGGACAATGGTTAACACGCCGAAAATTATGCGTAATGTTTTGGAATTACGCCAGACCGACGCAGACCCTGGGTAAAACAATACCAGTAATAGCGCTACGACCCACCAGCCCAGCGACGCCCACAGCGATACTTCAACCAGCGGTTGATGGATATCGCGATGGTATTCTGGCAGCAAAAATAGCATCAGTGCCAGCAATAGCCCGCACAAAACCGCCAGCCAGACTCGCTGCGTACGCGTGGTAAAACCGCTTAACTGTCCCCATTCCCAGGCGGCCAACATACAGACGACCAACGTAACAATGGCGAACCCCACCGGCGGCAGCAAAAACAGCGCCGCGATGACAACGGGTATTAAAACAAAAGCAGAAATCAGGCGATACTTCAGCAAAAGCGACCCCCATCAGGCTTTTTCATCACCGGGTTCGGTGCCGCCGAAACGACGCTCACGATTAGCAAAGGCATGCAGCGCACCTTCAAAGTCTTGTTCATCGAAATCGGGCCAGAGAACATCGGTAAAGTAAAGTTCGGCGTAGGCAATTTGCCACAACAGAAAATTACTAATTCGGTGCTCTCCCCCAGTCCTTATCACTAAATCCACAGGAGCCAGCTCATGCATACAAATTTGCTGCCCAAGCATCTCTTCATCGATTTGCTCAGGATGCAGCACACCGTCCTGCACCTGTTGTGCCAGTTGCCTGACTCCCTGGACAATATCCCACCGTCCACCGTAATTCGCTGCAATATTCAGCGTCAACCCGGTATTCTGGGCGGTAATCGCTTCTGATTTGCGAATCCGTTCTTGCAAACGTGAGTTAAATCGACTGATATCCCCGATAATACGCAGGCGTACGTTATGGCGATGCAGGTTTTTCACTTCACTATCAAGTGCCCACACAAACAGTTCCATTAACGCGCTCACTTCCTGCGCAGGTCGGTTCCAGTTCTCACTGCTAAAGGCATACAGCGTTAACGCATCAATACCGTTATTTGCAGCAAAAGAGACAGCCCGGCGGACGGATTTTGCTCCAGCCTTATGCCCAAAGGCGCGAATCTTCCCTTGCTTTTTCGCCCAGCGGCCATTGCCATCCATGATAATTGCGACATGGCGACAACCATGTGCTGGCAAATTTTCGCTTAATGGTTTAGTTGCAGACAACATAACGCGTTATTAGTCCCTGAAAGGATTTACGGTACTCAGGAATACTGAAGCCTATCCACAAAAAAGCCGTGTCAAACCACGGCTTACCCGACCGAAAAAAAGCAAATACCCGCGATCGGGTGGCGCAGACTATATCACTGAAGCCCAACGCTAACAAATAGCACGATTCTCCGTAGAGGGATTATCATCAGCTTGAGAGTCGCATCACTTCTTTTCTGGCGACTTCCCGCGCGATGGCATCGACCTTCAACACGTCGTCAACGCTCTGTGGTTCCTGCAAATCCATCTTATCCAGTACGGATAAATTGAGATCGGCAATATCGGTAAATCGGATCTGCTGCGCCAGGAATGCGGCAACGGTAATTTCATTCGCGGCATTGAGTGCGGTCGTCGCCGCCTGACCTTGCTCAAACGCGTCCATCGCCAGTTTCAGGCACGGATAACGCTGGTAGTCAGGTGCGGAAAACGTCAACGCACTGAGTTTGCAAAAGTCGACAGGCTTAACACCAGACGTCACACGTTCTGGCCATGCCATCGTATGGGCAATAGGTGTACGCATATCAGGTTCACCCAACTGCGCCAGAACACTACCATCCTGATAACGGACCATCGAATGAATAACCGACTGCGGGTGGATCAGCACTTCCATCTGGCTTGCACTGGCATTAAATAACCAACGCGCTTCAATGTATTCCAGACCTTTGTTCATCATGGTGGCGGAATCGACAGAAATTTTTCGTCCCATCGACCAATTCGGATGACGACATGCCTGATCGGGGGTCATAGAGACCAGATCGCGCAATGGCGTTTCACGGAATGGGCCACCAGACCCGGTAAGCAGAACTGACATGACGCCGTTTTGCTCAAGGTCAGCGTATCCCAGATTGTGTTGGATAGGTTGCGGTAAACTCTGAAAAATCGCGTTATGCTCGCTATCTACCGGCAAAAGCTGCGCTTTGTGGCGTTTCACGTCGTCCATAAACAGACGACCGCAGGTCACCAGCGATTCTTTATTCGCCAGCAAAATGCTTTTACTCGCACGAATTGCCGCCAGCGTCGGCAGCAAACCCGCTGCGCCGACAATCGCCGCCATGACCTGATCAACATCATCCAGCGCAGCCATATCACAGGCAGCCTGCTGCCCGCTCATCACCTCGGTACGGCTACCCTGTGCCAAAAGAGCAGCTTTTACCTGTGCCGCGCTTTTTTCATCATCCATTACCGCATAGCGAGGCGCAAACTCCAGGCATTGCTCTACCATACGGGCAACATTTTTACCCGCCACCAACGCAGCAACACGAAATTTTTCCGGGTTATGGCGTACTACATCCAGCGTACTGCAACCAATGGAACCGGTTGATCCCAGGATGGTTAATTGCTTCATCGGACATCCAGAAGAATTTTACTCGTCATACTTCAAGTTGCATGTACGTTGGCTTTACTCGGCCTTTGGCGTCACCGCCTTCCTGCAACTTGAAATATTTAGAGTATGTAGACAGAAAAAAGCAAAACGCCGCCATCCAGCCTTCTCAGGCCTTCTAAGCGGCGTTTTTAGCGTACAGGCGAATCAGAACTGCATCAGTTCTGCTTCTTTCTCTGCCAGCGCCGCATCAACTTTCTTGATTGCTGCGTCAGTCAGTTTCTGTACGTCGTCCTGAGAACGGCGATCGTCATCTTCGCTGATCTCTTTTTCTTTCAACAACGCTTTCACTTTGTCGTTTGCATCACGGCGTACGTTACGTACCGCAACACGCGCGCCTTCAGCTTCACCACGTACGATCTTGGTCAGATCTTTACGACGTTCTTCGGTCAGCGGCGGCAGCGGAACGCGGATGTCAGAGCCCGCAGAGCTTGGATTCAGACCGAGGTCGGAAGCCATGATTGCTTTCTCAACGGCTGGACCCATAGAACGGTCAAATACGTTGATTTTCAGGGTACGGGAATCTTCAACCGTTACGCTTGCCAGCTGGCGCAGCGGAGTCGGCGTGCCGTAATATTCCACGACAATACCATCCAGCAGGCTAGGAGAAGCACGACCCGTGCGAATTTTGCTGATTTGGTTTTTGAACGCTTCGACGCATTTGTCCATGCGTACTTCAGCATCTTTTCTGATATCGTTGATCACGTTACGAATCCTTGAAAGCTTGTTTCAGTCAGACCATACCCGCCACGCAAGATGTGACAAGTATAGTCTTGATTAATTTTGAGGGACGTATCCCGCGACATTAAAGCGGAATATTACCTGCATTTAGCCGCAACGGGAATTATTCCGTGATTAACGTGCCTTCTTTTTCACCCATAACAACACGGCGCAGTGCACCTGGTTTGTTCATGTTAAAGACACGAATCGGTAATTTGTGGTCACGAGCCAGCGTGAACGCGGCAAGATCCATTACTTTCAGCTCTTTATCCAGTACTTCAGTGTAGGTCAACTGTTCGTACATAGTCGCCGTTGGATCTTTAGCCGGGTCGGCAGTAAATACGCCATCGACTTTGGTGGCTTTCAGAACCACATCCGCTTCAATTTCAATACCGCGCAGGCAGGCTGCAGAATCGGTGGTGAAGAACGGATTGCCGGTACCCGCAGACAAAATAACAACGCGGTTGTTACGCAGCAGGCTGATAGCTTCAGCCCAGCTGTAGTTATCACACACGCCGTTCAGAGGAATTGCGGACATCAAGCGAGCGTTCACATAGGCGCGGTGAAGCGCATCGCGCATCGCCAGACCGTTCATTACGGTGGCTAACATGCCCATGTGGTCGCCCACAACGCGGTTCATCCCCGCTTTCGCCAGACCAGCGCCACGGAACAGGTTACCACCACCAATCACTACGCCAACCTGAATACCCAGCTCAACCAGCTCTTTGATTTCCTGAGCCATGCGGTCGAGGATGCTTGCATCAATACCGAAGCCTTCTGAACCTTGCAGAGCTTCGCCACTTAACTTAAGCAGAATACGTTTGTAGACGGGTTTTGCATTGGTAGCCATGTTTCTTTCCTGAGACTGTCAACGAATGAGATGAGTTAATTCCGGCGACATTGTATGTCGCTTTTCAGCATGACCACTATAGCGGTTCGCTGAATTTACAAGCCAGACACAAAAAGAAGCCGCCCTCAGGCGGCTCCTTTAAAAATTAAGACTGCTTGGACATCGCAGCAACTTCTGCTGCAAAGTCAGTCTCAACTTTCTCGATGCCTTCACCCACTTCAAAGCGGATGAAACCCGTTACGTCAGCGTTATGCTCTTTCAGCAGCTGACCAACAGATTTGCTCGGTTCCATGACGAAAGGCTGACCGGTCAGAGAAACTTCGCCGGTGAATTTCTTCATGCGGCCTTCAACCATTTTCTCTGCGATTTCTTTCGGCTTGCCAGACTGCATAGCGATATCCAGCTGAACCTGGTATTCTTTTTCTACCACTTCAGCGGAAACGTCTTCCGGCTTAACAAATTCTGGTTTGCTTGCAGCAACGTGCATTGCCAGCTGTTTAACCAGTTCTTCGTCAGCGCCAGTTGCAGCAACCAGAACACCGATACGAGCACCATGCTGGTAGTTACCCAGAACTTCGCCTTCCAGGGAAGCAACGCGACGGATGTTGATGTTCTCACCGATTTTAGCAACCAGAGCAACACGTTCTTCTTCGAACTGTGCTTTCAGAACTTCAACGTCAGTGATTTTGCCAGCAACGGCAGCGTCCAGTACTTTGTCAGCAAATGCCTGGAAACCAGCATCTTTAGCAACGAAGTCAGTCTGGCAGTTAACTTCCAGAATGAAAGCGATGTTGCCGTCGATTTTGGTTTTGATTACGCCGTCAGCAGCAACGTTGCCTGCTTTTTTCGCCGCTTTGATTGCACCGGACTTACGCATGTTTTCGATTGCCAGCTCGATGTCGCCATTAGCTTCAGTCAGTGCTTTTTTGCAATCCATCATGCCTGCGCCAGTACGCTCACGCAGCTCTTTTACCAGGGATGCGGTAATTTCAGCCATTCTAAAATCCTCGGAAGATTTGATCTGCCCGGCATGAAACCGCACAGATTTAAAAGTGAAAAAGGGGGCCATATACAGGCCCCCTAACCAAACGTGATACTACCTGGTCTATAAGGGCTCTAACGAGCGTGCCTTATTATTCAGCTTCTACGAAGCTTTCTTCCGCCTGGGAAGCCAGATCCTGAGAACGGCCTTCACGAACGGTAGTAGCTACAGCGCCCAGGTACAGGGTCACAGCACGGATTGCGTCGTCGTTACCCGGGATAACGAAGTCAACACCGTCCGGATCAGAGTTGGTATCAACGATAGCAAATACTGGGATACCCAGGTTGTTTGCTTCTTTGATAGCAATGTGCTCGTGGTCAGCATCGATTACGAACAGAGCGTCCGGCAGACCGCCCATGTCTTTGATACCGCCCAGGCTGTTTTCCAGTTTCTCAAGCTCACGAGTACGCATCAGCGCTTCTTTCTTGGTCAGCTTTTCGAAAGTACCGTCCTGAGACTGAGTTTCCAGATCTTTCAGACGTTTGATGGACTGACGAACGGTTTTCCAGTTAGTCAGCATACCGCCCAGCCAGCGATGGTTCACGAAGAACTGGTCGCAGCTGTTAGCAGCTTCTTTCACCGCTTCGCTTGCAGCGCGTTTAGTACCAACGAAAAGGATTTTACCTTTACGAGCAGAGATCTTGTTCAGTTCAGCCAGAGCTTCGTTGAACATCGGTACAGTTTTCTCAAGGTTGATGATATGAACTTTGTTACGCGCACCGAAGATGAACGGCTTCATTTTCGGGTTCCAGTAACGGGTCTGGTGACCGAAGTGAACACCAGCCTTGAGCATGTCGCGCATGGAAACAGTTGCCATGATTAAAACCTCTATATATAAAAGTTGGGGTTAAGCCTCCACGCATCCCATATTACCGACCCCAAAGGGCACCCCGGAATATGTGCCGATACGTGTGTGTTGTTACACAAAGTGAGATTTGTCGCTCCCGTCCATCGTGTGTAGTCTTCGAATGGATCGGAAGTCCGGCGCGCTTTATACCACAAATACGCCACCGACACCAATAATTGTTGGCGGTCTGTGCTGAATGAACGATGAATTTCGTGTTACAGGAAGGCGGCAAAATTTTGAATCCCCGGGAGCTTACAACCAGTAAGTGACTGGGGTGAAAAAATGTAGCCAACGCATTTGTGGCACGAAAGGCGAAGTTCAGAATGATTCTCAATTTGGCAGGGTACACCCCAGACTGATACCATTGACAGCACTTACACAATTATTGTCGAAATAATCGACACTGATGGACAGAATTTATGGCTATCTCAATCAAGACCCCTGAAGAAATCGAAAAAATGCGCGTCGCTGGCCGCCTGGCCGCTGATGTACTGGAAATGATCGCGCCGTTTGTTAAACCGGGCGTCAGCACCGGCGAGCTGGATCGCCTCTGTAATGACTATATCGTGAATGAGCAGCAGGCCATTTCCGCCTGCCTGGGCTATCACGGCTATCCGAAATCCGTATGTATCTCTATTAATGAAGTGGTGTGCCACGGGATCCCGGACGACGCCAAGCTCCTGAAAGACGGCGATATCGTCAACATCGACGTTACCGTGATTAAAGATGAGTACCACGGTGACACCTCGAAAATGTTCATCGTCGGCAAACCAACTATTCTGGGCGAGCGTCTGTGCCGCGTCACGCAGGAAAGCCTGTATCTGGCACTGCGGATGGTGAAACCGGGTATTCGCCTGCGCACGCTGGGCGCTGCAATTCAGAAATACGCGGAAGGTGAAGGTTTCTCTGTCGTTCGTGAATACTGCGGTCACGGTATCGGTCGCGGCTTCCATGAAGAGCCGCAGGTTCTGCACTACGATGCAGACGACGGTGGTGTGGTACTGCAACCGGGCATGACGTTCACCATAGAACCGATGCTGAATGCCGGTGATTACCGTATCCGTACCATGAAAGACGGCTGGACGGTGAAAACCAAAGACCGGAGCTTGTCTGCACAGTACGAGCATACTATTGTAGTGACGGAAAACGGCTGTGAAATTCTGACGTTACGCAAGGATGACACCATCCCGGCGATCATCACACACGGCGAATAATGTTTTGCCTGATGGCGCTGTCGCTTATCAGGCCTACAAATAGCACTCTCCCGTAGGCCGGATAAGCGTAAGCGTCATCCGGCTTTTTAATGGGTGGCGCATAATGAATACTCTTCCTGAACAGCACGCAAATACTGCCCTCCCCACCCTGCCAGGCCAGCCACAAAACCCAGGGACATGGCCACAACACGACCTCAACTGCTCCGGCATTAAAGCGCATATCGACACCTTCCAGAGCTGGTTAGGCGAAGCGTTTGACAGTGGAATTTCTGCAGAACAGCTCATTGAGGCCCGCACCGAATTTATTGACCAACTGCTACAGCGTTTGTGGATAGAAGCTGGGTTCGGGCAAATAGCCGATCTGGCGCTGGTTGCCGTTGGCGGCTACGGGCGAGGCGAATTGCACCCGCTTTCCGATATTGACCTGCTGATCCTGAGTCGTAAAAAGCTGCCTGATGCGCAGGCCGAGAAAGTCGGTGAGCTGTTAACGCTGCTATGGGACGTGAGGCTGGAGGTTGGACATAGCGTGCGTACGCTGGAAGAGTGTCTGCTGGAAGGATTATCAGATTTAACCGTCGCCACCAACCTGATTGAAACTCGCCTGCTGATCGGCGATGTGGCGCTGTTTCTAGAGCTGCAAAAGCATATTTTTAGCGAAGGTTTCTGGCCTTCCGACAAGTTTTACGCCGCCAAAGTGGAAGAGCAGAATCAGCGCCACCAGCGCTATCACGGCACTAGCTACAACCTGGAGCCGGATATCAAAAGCAGTCCCGGCGGCCTGCGCGATATCCATACCCTGCAGTGGGTGGCCCGTCGCCATTTTGGCGCCACCTCACTGGACGAAATGGTCGGTTTCGGCTTTTTGACGCTGGCAGAACGTGCCGAGCTCAATGAATGTTTGCATATCCTGTGGCGGATTCGCTTCGCCCTGCATCTGGTCGTTAGTCGTTACGACAACCGCCTGCTGTTTGACCGCCAGCTCAGCGTGGCGCAACGGCTAAACTACGGCGGCGAAGGCAACGAACCTATCGAGCGGATGATGAAAGACTATTTCCGCGTCACCCGACGGGTCAGCGAACTGAATCACATGCTGTTGCAACTGTTCGACGAGGCGATCCTCGCCATGCCCGCCGATGAAAAACCTCGCCCGATTGATGACGACTTCCAACTGCGCGGCACGTTGATCGATCTGCGCAACGACGATCTGTTTATCCGCAAACCCGAAGCGATACTGCGGATGTTTTACATCATGGTGCGTAACAGCGCGATCAGCGGGATTTACTCCACCACGTTGCGCCATCTGCGTCATGCCCGCCGTCATTTAACCCAACCGCTGTGCTACATCCCGGAAGCACGATCGCTGTTTCTCAGTATGTTACGCCATCCGGGTGCGGTGAGCCGCGGTCTGCTGCCGATGCATCGCCACAGCGTGTTGTGGGCCTATATGCCGCAATGGTCGCATATTGTCGGCCAAATGCAGTTTGACCTGTTTCATGCCTATACGGTGGATGAACACACCATCCGCGTAATGCTCAAGCTGGAAAGTTTTGCCAACGAAGAGACCCGTCAGCGCCATCCGCTGTGTGTGGATCTATGGCCGCGTCTGCGACAGCCGGAGTTGATTCTGATTGCCGCGCTGTTCCACGATATCGCCAAAGGCCGCGGCGGCGATCACTCGGTGCTCGGCGCTCAGGACGTGCTCAAGTTCGCCGAACTGCACGGCCTGAATTCCCGCGAAACGCAGCTGATCGTGTGGCTGGTGCGCCAGCATTTGCTGATGTCGGTGACCGCTCAGCGCCGCGATATTCAGGATCCCGAAGTGATCAAGCAATTCGCCGAAGAGGTACAAACGGAACACCGTCTGCGCTTTTTGGTGTGTCTGACCGTCGCGGATATTTGCGCCACCAACGAAACACTGTGGAATAGCTGGAAGCAAAGCCTGCTACGCGAGCTGTACTTCGCAACGGAAAAACAACTGCGTCGTGGCATGCAAAATACGCCGGATATGCGTGAGCGTGTACGCCATCATCAGCTTCAGGCGCTGGCGCTACTGCGAATGGACAACATTGATGAAGAAGCGTTGCACCACATCTGGTCACGCTGTCGCGCCAACTACTTCGTGCGTCACAGCCCAAATCAGCTGGCCTGGCATGCGCGCCATCTGCTGCAACACGATCTCAGCAAGCCGCTGATCCTGCTCAGCCCACAGGCCACGCGCGGCGGGACAGAAATTTTCATCTGGAGCCCTGACCGTCCTTACCTGTTTGCCGCCGTCTGCGCTGAACTGGACAGGCGTAATCTTAGCGTCCACGATGCGCAGATTTTCACTACCCGCGATGGGATGGCGATGGATACGTTCATCGTACTGGAACCGGACGGCAGCCCGCTGTCTTCAGACCGACATGAAGCGATCCGTTTTGGACTGGAACAGGCCATCACGCAGCGCAGTTGGCAGCCACCGCAACCGCGTCGCCAGCCGGCAAAATTACGCCACTTTACCGTCGATACTGAGGTCACCTTTTTGCCGACCCATACCGACCGAAAATCATTCCTGGAGCTTATCGCTCTCGACCAGCCCGGCCTGCTGGCGCGGGTCGGGCAGATTTTTGCCGATCTGGGAATTTCGCTGCATGGCGCCCGAATTACAACCATTGGTGAGCGAGTAGAAGATTTATTCATAATCGCCACCGCCGACCGGCGCGCCCTTAATAATGAGCTGCAGCAGGAAGTGCATCAACGGTTGACAGAGGCCCTCAATCCAAACGATAAAGGGTGATGTTTTTATTTATTATGGAAAGAGTTTAACAATGCAGCAGTTACAGAACGTTATTGAGTCCGCTTTCGAGCGCCGTGCCGACATTACTCCGGCAAATGTAGATACCGTAACCCGCGAAGCGGTGAATCAGGTTATTTCTTTACTGGATTCCGGTGCACTGCGCGTCGCAGAGAAGATTGAGGGTCAGTGGGTCACGCATCAGTGGCTGAAAAAGGCGGTCCTGCTCTCTTTCCGTATTAACGATAATCAGGTCATCGAAGGTGCGGAAAGCCGTTACTTCGATAAAGTACCGATGAAATTCGCCAACTATGACGAAGCGCGCTTCCAGAAGGAAGGTTTCCGTGTGGTTCCGCCTGCGGCCGTGCGTCAGGGTGCGTTTATCGCCCGTAACACCGTGCTGATGCCATCTTACGTAAACATCGGCGCTTATGTTGATGAAGGTACGATGGTTGATACCTGGGCGACAGTCGGTTCCTGCGCGCAAATCGGTAAAAACGTACACCTGTCCGGCGGCGTTGGCATCGGCGGCGTACTGGAGCCGTTACAGGCTAACCCGACCATCATCGAAGACAACTGCTTCATCGGCGCACGTTCTGAAGTGGTTGAAGGCGTAATCGTCGAAGAAGGCTCTGTTATTTCTATGGGCGTGTACATCGGTCAGAGCACCCGTATTTACGATCGTGAAACTGGCGAAGTGCATTATGGTCGCGTTCCGGCAGGCTCCGTGGTCGTCTCCGGCAACCTGCCGTCAAAAGATGGCAAATACAGCCTGTACTGCGCGGTGATTGTGAAGAAAGTCGATGCCAAAACGCGTGGCAAAGTGGGAATCAATGAGCTGTTACGCACCATCGACTAACAGCGATTTGAAAAAGCGGGCTTAGCCCGCTTTTTTTACATCTGCGAGTGGCATAAACAAGGCTTTTCGTTAATTATTCAATGGTTATAGTGAGCTTAAGGGTACCGCTATGTATGACAATCTGAAAAGTCTGGGCATTACTAATCCTGAAGAGATCGATCGTTACAGCCTGCGGCAAGAAGCCAACAACGATATCCTGAAAATCTATTTCCAGAAGGATAAAGGCGAGTTTTTTGCCAAGAGCGTGAAGTTCAAATATCCCCGTCAGCGCAAAACGGTGGTTGCCGATGGCGTCGGCCAGGGTTACAAAGAAGTGCAGGAGATCAGTCCCAACCTGCGCTATGTGATCGACGAACTGGATCAGATCTGCCAGCGTGATCGCAGCGAAGTCGATCTTAAACGCAAGATCCTTGATGATTTACGTCATCTTGAAAGCGTTGTGACCAACAAGATCAGCGAAATTGAAGCCGATCTCGAAAAACTGACGCGTAAATAAGCCGTTTGTTGCCGGATGGCGGCGTCTTACGCCTTATCAGGCCTACAGGTATATCCTCGTAGGCCTGTTAAGCTAGCGCCATCAGGCAATTAATCAATGCTGTTCATCCAGTTGTAACGCCACATACAGCAGCAGTCGGTCGTCAAAGTTCCCCAGATCCAGCCCGGTCAGTTCTGAAATACGATTCAGGCGATATTCCAGCGTATTGCGATGAATAAACAGTGCCTTTGAGGTGGCCAGTGGCTGGACGTTATGACGAAACCATGCCGCCAATGTCCGACGCAGCAACCCGTTGTTATCCATCGCCTTCAGCCTCACCAAAGGACGCGCCAGCTCATTGGCCTGCCAGCCACCGCGCAGGCTGTCCAGCAGCACAGGCAGCATCAAATCCTGATAGAAATAGCTACGGCTTTCCGGCATCCGCTGTTTACCGACCATCATGGTAGTGCGCGCCGTACGATACGAACGGGCAATGCTACCGGGCCCGGTAAAATAGTTGCCCAGCGATACGCGAAACCGCAGCTGTCCGTTCTCTTTCATACGGGCAATAAGCTGCTCAACGCGCTTACGATGATCTTCAGCGTCCCAGCGGCCAAACTGATTGAGCGCCGGTTTCAGCACCACCATCTCAGTCAGAGAAACAATCGCAATCAGATTATTACGTTCGGGCGTAGTCAACGCATTCTGCAATTGCTGTAGCTCCGCCATTGCACTGTCGACGCCAAGCTGGCCACTATCGACCTCCAATACCGCCACCACGCGCGGCTGGTTCAAATCAATGCCTAAACGCTGGGCCCATTCCATCAGCGCTGGCGTATTCTCTTCCGCCTGAATCAGGTTCATCACCAGCTCTTCACGCAGACGGCTATCCTGCGCTAACAGATGCATCAAGCGCGACTGTTCCAGCATCATCTCGGCGGTCATGCACACTAACTCGCCGTATTTGCGCAGATGTTCCGGCTCGCCGGTAAGGCCGATAACGCCAACGATTTCGCCTTCCAGACGCAGCGGCAGGTTTATCCCCTGTCGTACACCGTGCAAGTGACGTGCAACCGCATCGTCGATATCGACCACCCGCCCTTGCGAAAGCACCAGCAGTGCGCCTTCGTGCAATTCACCAATACGTTCGCGATCGCCGCTGCCGATTATCCGCCCACGGGCATCCATTACGTTGATATTGGTATCAATGATGCGCATGGTACGCGCCACGATATCCTGCGCCATTTTGGTATCAAGATGCCAACCAGCCATAAAACCCTCCTGTGAGCAGAGCTCAAGCATAGGGAAGATAATAAGCGGCAACATTGTGCAAATGCACAAAGCGAAAGGGAGAAGTATGGAGTTGTGGGAAGTATCACAAAAAGAAACCCCTTCCTGTGCAGGAAGGGGTTCAGGGAGATTACTGCATCAACAGATAGATGGAGCTGTCACCGCGCTGAATGTTCAGCGCCAGCACAGCCGGTTTGCTGTCGAGGATTTTGCGCAGTTCAGCGATGTTTTTCACCGGTTGCTGGTTCGCGCCGATAATCACATCCCCTTTCTTCAGGCCAATCTGTGCAGCCGGAGAATTCGGTTTCACGTCGCTTACCACGACACCTTTGTCCTGGCCTTTGTTGCTCATATCGGCACCTTCGATGCCTTTAAAGATAGAGCTGGAGTCAACCTGAGTCTGGCTGCTCTGCTGCAATTCCAGGTTCACGGTGACCGGCTTACCGTCACGCAGCAGACCCAGGGTGATTTTGCTGCCAACCGGCATCGTACCGACCTGCGCACGCAGGGCGGCGAAGCTGCTGATCGGTTTGCCATTCAGGGAGGTAATCACATCCCCAGCTTTAATCCCCGCTTTCGCTGCGGAAGAGTTCGGCATCACCTGGCTGACGAATGCGCCACGCTGGGCGTCAACTTTCATCGCTTTCGCCAGCTCAGAGCTCAGCTCGGTACCCATAATGCCCAGCTCACCGCGTTTAACCTGGCCAAACTCAACCATCTGCGAGGTCAGGTTTTTCACCATGTTGCTTGGGATCGCAAAACCGATACCGATGTTACCGCCGTCCGGCGCGAGGATCGCGGTGTTAATACCGATCAGCTCACCGTTCAGGTTGACCAGCGCACCACCGGAGTTACCCCGGTTGATCGCAGCATCCGTCTGAATAAAGTTTTCATAGTTCTCCGCATTCAGGCCACTACGTCCCAGCGCAGAAACAATACCGGAAGTCACCGTTTCACCGAGGCCAAACGGGTTACCAATTGCCACGGTGTAATCACCCACGCGCAGCGCATCGGAATCTGCCAGCTTAATCGCCGTCAGGTTTTTCGGATCCTGAATTTGGATCAGCGCGATATCGGAGCGCGGATCTTTACCCACGATCTTCGCGTCAAATTTACGACCATCGCTTAACTGAACTTTAATCACCGTGGCGTTATCCACCACGTGATTGTTGGTCACGACATACCCTTTCGCGGCATCAATAATTACGCCGGAACCGAGTGCCATAAATTTCTGCTGCTGGCCGCCGCCGTTACCAGCGCCCGGTGCGCCGCCCTGGCAGAACGGTGAACTCTGGAACGGAGAACCGTCCTGGCAGAACGGTGAATTATCACCGAAGAACTGCTGGAAATTACGCGGCATGCGCGGCGTATTTACCGTCGTGCTCCCCTCGACGTTAATACTTACCACCGATGGCATCACTTTTTCGAGCATCGGGGCCAGGCTTGGCATCTGTTGGGCGGTCATTGCTGAAGACGACGTCTCAGCCGCTGTAGCAGACAGGGGGGACAACGCCAAACCTAAACTCAGAGCCAGTGCACTCATTGCTAATGTGGTTTTTTTCATGTGTTTCGTTCTCGATTAACAGGTAACGCAAAATTGCTGTATACGTCAGAGTCGTTTTATAACGCTAAGTTCCGGAATTGAGTTTAAGGAAAAAGTAAAATTTTATTGGCCGTCTTTACAAATGAGTATTTATTGTTCTACGGCCATCAAGCGACGATATTCATCCCAGGCATACAAATCTGTCATCCCGCTGATATAATCCTGGATCAACCGGCAGCGATAATAATATTCCAGAACCGAAGACTCGGCGCACCCCGTCGATATTTTACTAACCGCCTCAACATACGCAAGACGATGGCGGGTAGACAACTTCTGAAATAAACGGGACTCGATAGGAAAACGTTTTACTCTTTCATTGTCGACCAGTTCAGAAAAATCTGACTGAGACATTTTCAATAACGGTTGATAGATCTCCAGCAACCCGCTGATCACCCGATAGCCCTGTAATTCCAGTTGCTCAACATCCGGATGGCTAAATACATGTTTTACCGCCACATTTTTATAAACACCCAGTAACTGGCTGAAGCTACTGGCATCTTCTAACAGTGCATGATTAAAGCTGCCTTCATAGATCTGCGGCAAATTATCAATAAACCGCTGGGCCGCATACGGCACCAGTTTATTCAGCGTATTGACGCGTAAATACATAAAGAACTGATCTTCGGTACTCCGGCTTAATGTATTTGAACGTGATTTTTCCCAGGCGTTCTCAACAACCTGACTAAACAGGGAACCTTTTTCGTGGTGCCCCCAAGCCTCATGCAGATGGTGATAAAGCTGCTCGACGCTAAAGATTCTTTTCTCAACGGCATCTTCCAGATCCGCTACGCAATAAGAGATATCATCGGCAGCTTCCATAATCCAGGTTAATGGAAAGCGACTGTAAGGCGCTAATGATAATTCTTTACGCAACCGCTCAATATACGGTTCTTCAGAAAGGTAATAACCCGGTTTCTTCATTAAATAGTTGTGCGTCTCGGGTGCACTGCCGCGCCACCACGCCGGACGGGTATATTTTAAAATACCGCCGACCTGCGCCCAGGTAAGGTTCATACGCATCAACGTATGCACAAGGCGAATACCCTGTGCATTGCCTTCAAAATGGCACAGGTCCTGGCGCACCTTGCGGCGAATATCATTCAGCGACTCCTCGCCTTCACGCAATCGTAATGCCGTCACCTGGCAGCGGTCATCACTCAGGGGCTGACTTTCCGCGTCGGCAGGATACAGCCGCTGGCGAAACCAGTCATTAATTGCCGCCTCCCCGAAATGGCCAAACGGCGGATTGCCAATGTCATGCATCAGGCAGGACATTTCGACAATACTCTCAAATGGCCCTGTCAGTTCATCCAGGCCATACTGCTCAAGCAGCTTTAGTTCTTTCAGTCGGCTGAGGATCTCTTTCGCGATATAGCGCCCAACCTGCTGAACTTCCATCGAGTGCGTCAAGCGCGTGCGTACTGCCGCATTACGCTCCAGCGGAAAGACCTGCGTTTTTTGTTGCAGTCGGCGAATGGCCGGTGAATTGATAATACGTCCGCGATCGCTTTCGAAAATACGCAGGATCTCATGCTCAGTCTTCACGCCCTGCGGCGAACGGTAACGACGATGCCAGTTTATTTTTTTTCGGAAATCGATCTGTGCCATGTCCTCTCCCGCCTGAGAAATGCGCTACCCCTTAAGCGCATGATAGACTATGCCCTCAAATCTGGCTTATCGCGAGTAAATCTATGAAAATCGGCATCATTGGTGCAATGGAAGAAGAAGTTACGCTGCTGCGTGACAAAATCGAAAACCGTCAGACCATCGCGCTCGGCGGTTGTGAAATTTACACCGGCCAACTGAACGGTACAGAGGTTGCGCTGCTGAAATCGGGTATCGGTAAAGTGGCTGCGGCACTGGGCGCTACGCTGCTGCTTGAACGCTGCAAGCCGGACGCCATCATTAATACCGGTTCTGCAGGTGGCCTGGCCTCTACGCTGAAAGTCGGGGATATCGTAGTTTCTGACGAAGCGCGCTATCACGACGCCGACGTCACTGCCTTTGGCTATGAATTTGGTCAGCTACCGGGCTGCCCGGCTGGTTTTAAAGCCGATCCTGCGTTGATTGCTGCCGCAGAGTCTTGCATCGCCGAACTCAATCTGAACGCCGTTCGCGGACTTATCGTCAGTGGCGATGCCTTCATTAATGGTTCCGTGGGACTGGCTAAAATTAAGCATAACTTCCCGCAGGCGATTGCCGTTGAGATGGAAGCGACCGCAATTGCGCACGTTTGCCACAACTTTAACGTGCCATTTGTCGTGGTTCGCGCTATCTCTGACGTTGCCGATCAGCAGTCCCATCTCAGCTTTGACGAATTCCTGGTGGTTGCCGCGAAGCAGTCAAGTCTGATGGTTGAAACGCTGGTACAGAAACTGGCGCATGGCTAAATTACTCTCCAGGGCGCTGGTCGCCCTGCTTTTCACTCTCCCGGCGTTCCTTTACGCCGCGCCGCGTGTTGTGACGCTTTCTCCTGCCAATACTGAACTCGCTTTTGCCGCTGGCATTACCCCCGTTGGCGTCAGCAGCTATTCAAACTACCCGCCAGAAGCCAAAAATATTGAGGAAGTCTCAACCTGGCAAGGGATGAATCTTGAACGTATTGTGGCGCTGAAACCTGATTTGGTTGTCGCCTGGCGCGGGGGAAATGCTGAGCGGCAGGTGAATCAACTGACCTCTCTGGGTATTAAGGTCATCTGGGTGGACGCCGTTACCATTGAGCAGGTTGCCGATGCGCTACGCCAATTAGCAGCATGGAGCCCCAAGCCTGAACAAGCTAAACAGGCGGCGCAAACCATGCTTGATGACTATGCTTTACTTAAATCTCAGTATGCCAACAAACCGAAAAAACGCGTGTTTCTCCAGTTTGGCGCCAATCCCCTGTTTACCAGTGGAAAAGGTTCTATTCAGCACGAAGTTCTTGAGGTATGCGGCGGAGAAAACATCTTTGCCGGTAGTCGGGTTCCCTGGCCGCAGGTTAGCCGTGAGCAGGTCCTGGCACGAGCCCCCCAGGCTATTGTTGCCACAGGCGGTCCGGGTGAAACTCTGAAAATTGAGCAATACTGGGGAAACCAGCTAAAAATACCCATTATTACACTTAATAGTGACTGGTTCGAACGCGCGAGCCCGCGTATTATCCTCGCCGCAAAACAACTCTGTAATGCGCTTTCACAGATAAATTAGCGCCTGCCCCACCAGGTCTGTTGTGAGGATTTAAAAATGCTCGTCTATTGGCTTGATATTATCGGCACCGCGGTATTTGCAATCTCTGGCGTATTACTGGCCGGAAAATTACGTATGGATCCGTTTGGCGTCCTGGTACTCGGCGTGGTTACCGCCGTTGGTGGTGGTACGATCCGCGATATGGCGCTGGATAATGGACCGGTTTTTTGGGTTAAGGATCCGACCGATCTGGTGGTGGCGATGATCACCAGCATGCTGACGATCCTGTTGGTACGTCAACCAAGACGCATACCGAAATGGATCCTTCCGGTGCTGGATGCCGTTGGCCTGGCGGTGTTCGTGGGTATTGGCGTCAACAAGGCATTTCTCGCAGGAACAGGGCCGCTGGTGGCGATTTGTATGGGAGTGATTACCGGCGTTGGTGGTGGGATCATTCGCGATGTGTTAGCTCGTGAAGTCCCGATGATTTTGCGCACCGAGATCTATGCCACAGCCTGTATTATCGGCGGGATCGTGCATGCAACGGCGTTTTATACCTTTGATGTTTCACTGGAAAACGCCAGTATGATGGGGATGATTGTCACCCTGCTGATTCGGCTTGCCGCCATTCGCTGGCATCTGAAATTGCCGACGTTTGCGCTGGATGATAACGGGCGTTGATGTGACGATACAGAACATGTAGGCCGGATAAGGCGTTTACGCCGCCATCCGGCACATTGCCCGGTGGCGCTACGCTTACCGGGCCTACACCATCAGACCATCAGTATTACAGACAGCAATCAGATGCTGAAAGAAGAACCACACCCGCAGGTGCTTTTCGCATTCGGGTTAGTCACAACGAAGCGGGAACCTTCCAGACCTTCGGTATAGTCAACCGCACCGCCCACCAAATATTGCAGACTCATCGGATCAACGACCAGACCAACACCTTGTTTTTCAATGGTCATATCACCTTCATTCACCTGGTCATCAAAGGTGAAACCGTACTGGAAACCGCTGCAACCACCGCCAGTGATATACACGCGTAATTTCAGATTCGGGTTTTCTTCGTCAGCGATCAAGCTTTTTACTTTATTGGCTGCTGCTTCAGTAAATTGCAGTGGCAGCGCTACGTCATCACTCATATTTTGCTCCAAACGACATCGGCAATTGGGTAAATTTCAACCCAATATTTTGGGCCATTATCTAATACCCTGGTATTTCGTTCAAGTATTCTCGCCAGCGGCAGTCCCCTGGCTTTTCGCCGCCTGCTCCGCTTCCTGTTTTGCCAGCGTACGAGCCAGGATAGTCGAGTATAGCGGCTTTCCGCCCATAAATTGGGCTAATAGTGTTGCGCCAAGACAGGTAATAATCATTGGCAAAATGAGCTGATAGTTATCAGTCATCTCCAGCACCAGCACAATACCCGTTAGCGGCGCACGCACCGAAGCAGCCAACAAAGCCCCCATTCCGGCAATGGCAAAGGTTCCGGCCTCCAGGTGATACTGCGGAAAAGAGGCTGCCGCAGCCATACCGAACGCCGTACCAAGCAACGTGCCCAACGCCAGCATCGGGGCAAAGATCCCACCGGGCGCGCCGGATGAGAAGCACAGTAGCGTGGTGATCACCCGGGTGATAAATATAAACAGCAGTAGACCGACGCTAAAATTGCCTGCTGCGGCAATCGGGATCAGGTTAAAGCCACCGCCTGCCGCTTCAGGTTGAATTAATCCGAGGATCCCGCACAGGCCACCGATCGCGCCGCCCATCAGCACCCATTTTTTAATTTCACCGCCGTGAAAGCGCTGGAACATATCCTGGGTACGCAACACCATAGTGTTGAACAACGGCCCGACACAGCCAAAAATAAGTCCGAGCACCAGATACAGCCACAGTGTATTTACTGGCGCATTAGACAACTTTCCGACTTCAATAATCGGGGCTTCGCCGTTGAAAATACGAAACACAATGCTCGACATTATAACGCCGGTAAACACGGCTTTGATCGACACGAGGTTATAGCGAAACTGCGGGCGCATCTCTTCAATAATGAACAGGATCCCCGCCAGAGGGGCATTAAACGCCGCCGAAAGACCCGCTGCCGCACCGGTAGCCAATAAGGTATGTCGCGCTTCGGCGCTACGCATGCGGAAAATATCCAGCACCATGCGCCCGAGGTTACCACCAATCTGCACGGTCGGACCTTCCCGCCCAAGCACCATGCCGGCTCCCAGCGTGCCCATGCCGCCAATAAATTTCACCGGCAGAACGCGCCACCAGCGCACCGGTCGCAGCTCTTCAAGCGCGCCTTCAATCTCTGGGATCCCCGAACCACCGGCTTCCGGCGCAAACTTACGCACCAGGAAATAGCCGACCATCGCCAGCAACGCGGAAAGAATAAACGCTAGCGGCCACAGCAGAATGGCATGGTCCGCAACCTGAGCCAGCGCGCCAATGCGCTGATTCTGCACCCAGGTCACCGCTTTCTCAAATGCCACGCCAACAAGCCCTGTCACTGTACCCACTACGGCAGCCATCAACAGGATCGCCAACGGCGTTTTGTCTCGTTCCAGGAGACGACGAATTTGATCCCTGCGGCGTAAACGCACAATTTGTTGTGCTTCAAAAGAGGGAGTGTCTGTCTTCATCAGATGATCATTAATTGGTAATACAAATACGGAATCGGCATTCTACTCGCACATTTCACGAAAATCCCCTGCAAATCGTATTGTTTCAAATGCGTAAAACTTTCATAACCTTCTCTGAATAACTAGAATAGCGGGCATTTACTTTTTCTACGAACCAGGACCCCATCCATGAGTAAGTCTGAAAATCTCTACAGCGCAGCACGCGAACTTATCCCAGGCGGCGTTAACTCCCCCGTTCGCGCCTTTACTGGCGTGGGTGGTACTCCGCTGTTTATCGAAAAAGCCGACGGCGCGTATCTGTACGATGTCGATGGTAAAGCCTATGTTGACTACGTCGGTTCCTGGGGACCGATGGTGCTGGGCCATAATCACCCGGCAATCCGTAATGCGGTGATTGAAGCAGCGGAGCGCGGTTTAAGCTTCGGCGCACCGACCGAAATGGAAGTGAAAATGGCGGAGCTGGTCACTGAACTCGTGCCGACCATGGACATGGTGCGTATGGTGAACTCCGGTACGGAAGCGACGATGAGCGCAATCCGTCTGGCGCGCGGTTTCACCGGTCGCGATAAAATCATCAAATTTGAAGGCTGCTACCACGGCCACGCCGATTGCCTGCTGGTTAAAGCCGGTTCCGGCGCGTTAACGCTGGGTCAGCCGAACTCTCCGGGCGTTCCGGCCGATTTCGCGAAACACACCCTGACCTGCACCTACAACGATCTCTCTTCAGTACGTGCGGCATTTGAACAGTATCCGCAGGAGATCGCCTGCATCATCGTTGAGCCGGTCGCCGGCAACATGAACTGCATCCCGCCGCTGCCGGAATTCCTGCCGGGCCTGCGTGCCCTGTGCGATGAGTTTGGCGCGCTGTTGATCATTGATGAAGTAATGACCGGTTTCCGCGTGGCGTTGGCCGGAGCGCAGGATTATTACGGCGTCGTGCCGGATCTGACCTGCCTCGGTAAAATCATCGGTGGCGGAATGCCCGTTGGCGCATTCGGTGGCCGCCGCGATGTGATGGACGCGCTGGCGCCGACCGGTCCGGTTTACCAGGCGGGGACGCTTTCCGGTAACCCAATCGCGATGGCGGCAGGTTATGCCTGTCTGACCGAAGTCGCTCAGCCGGGTATTCATGAAACGCTGAACGAACTGACGACACGTCTGGCGGAAGGTCTGCTGGAAGCAGCCGAAGAAGCGAATGTTCCGCTGGTAGTTAACCATGTGGGCGGGATGTTCGGGATTTTCTTCACCGATGCAGAAACCGTGACCTGCTATCAGGATGTGATGGCATGCGACGTTGAACGCTTCAAGCGTTTCTTCCACATGATGCTGGATGAAGGAATTTATCTGGCGCCGTCCGCATTCGAAGCGGGCTTTATGTCCGTGGCGCACAGTGAAGAAGATATCAATAACACCATCGACGCCGCGCGCCGGGTGTTTGCGAAATTGTAAAAAAGAGAACGTGCAGAAATGTAGGCCGGGTAAGGCGAAGCCCCCACCCGGCTTTTTTATTGCCGGATGTCGATGCAAAACGTCTTATCCGGCCTACATGAAAGGGGTCAGCCTCAGCGGCTCTGCTTTCTCAGCAGATAGATAAAGTACGGCGCGCCAATAAACGTCGACAATAACCCCGCCGGGATCTGATACGGAAACAGCACCATCCTGCCGCACCAGTCAGCAAAGACCAGCAACACGCCACCCGCCAGCGCAGAAATCAGCATATGCGGCATCGCCCGACGAAAACCCATCATACGGGCAATATGCGGCGCCATCAGCCCGACAAAGCTCAACGGTCCAATAGTCATGGTGGCTGTCGCCGTCAGCCCTGCCGCCAGCAGCAGTAACCCCACGCGTGATGGCGTGATAGCCATACCGACAGCCCGCGCCGTATCGCCGCCGAGCGGTAAAATTGTCAGCCAACGGCGGCACAGCGGCGTCAGCGCCAGCAGAATCACCATCACAATCCCGGTACGCAGTACCTGCTCTCCGCTCGCGTTATAGGTTGAACCGGAGATCCAGGTCAGCACGCCCGCCATGCGCGGATCGCCGCTGGCCTGCAGCATCATCAGCAGCATAGTAAACGCCGTACTGAGCGCCATGCCGGCCAGCAGCATACGGTGCGGTGAAAAACCACCGCGCCCGGCGGCAATCATAATGATAAGCAGAGTAGCCGCGGCCCCGAGGCTTCCGGCAGGCAGCAGCCAGCCAAAAGCATTTCCGGGGACCAAAAACAGCATGAGCACCACGCCAAATGCCGCACCGGAGCTAATGCCCAGCACTTCCGGACTGGCCATTGGGTTGCCGGTCAGACGCTGAATAATACAGCCCGCTACCGCCAGCATCACCCCCGCAATCAGGGCCGCCAGAATGCGAGGCCAGCGCCAGGGCATCAGCTCATCCAGCATCGCACCGCTGGCCCAAGTCCAGCCATGTGCGTCGCGGCCAAACGACAGCGCCACCACCAGAGTCAACAATAAGATTGCACCACCTGCCAGCGCAAACATCAGCACATTCTGACGCTCAGCGGCGATGCGATTACTGGCGTTCATATCCGGGGCGCTCATACTCCTTAAGCGCGGCAATAACCACAGCAGCAACGGTGCGCCAATCAGCGCCGTCACTGAACCGGTGGAGACTTCCATCCATACGCGGGTCAACCACAGAATGATTTGGTCGGAGAGCCAGAGGATCAACGCACCAATCAGCGGGGCCAGCACCAGACGAGCCAGCAAACGACGCGCACCGAGCATTTTCGCCAGCAGCGGTGCAAACAGACCAATAAAGCCGATAATCCCAACCGCGTTAACCAGTAAGGCGCTGATGACAATGGCCAGCGATAACGCCGCCAGACGCGCCAGCGACAACGCCAGACCAAGGTTACGCGCCACGCCGTCATCCAGTCCCATCAACGTCATTGGGCGTAATAACAACAGAGTCAGCATCACGCCGCCCAGCAGCTGCGGCCACAGACGCTGTACGCCGCTCCAGTCGGTTTGCGTTAGCGTGCCACTGCTCCATAAAAACATGCTTTGCAGCTGATCGTGATGGAAGATAACCATCAACTGGTTAATCGCCCCGCAGTACAGGCTGACCACCAGCCCGGCAAGGATTAACGTCACCGGAGAAAGGCGCTTGCCCCAGGCAACGCCAAACACCAGCGCCCCAACAACACATGCCCCTGCCAGCGCCGCAAATTGCGTGGTCAGCGCGCCTGGAATAGCCCACAGCGTGGTAACCGTAATGCCCAACTGCGCCCCGGTCGCAACACCCAGCGTGGTTGGCTCCGCCAGAGGGTTACGCAACACCTGCTGAAACAATACGCCGACCAGCCCCAGCCCGGCGCCGACCAGCAGAGAAATCGCCAGCCTCGGCAGCAGGCTATAGTGAAAAACCATCTGCTCAATGATGTCGATATCCGGTGACCAGATAGCCTGTTGCCACTGACTGCGCGGTAGCGCAACGGAGAAGTTAACCCATGTCAGCCAGCAGGCCGCAACAAACAGCACCAACAACAGCAACGCCGGATGGCGGCTTCGCCTTATCCGGCCTGGAAAGCGCCCGAACCGTAGGTCGGATAAGGCGCTTTTTGCGCCGCCATCCGGCATTTCAAGTTTCCTGCTCACGCTTTGCCTCCCAACGCATTATCCAGAATACGGGCAAAATGCATGGCCGATAGCGTTGCGCCATAAAACCAAACGGCAGGCACACGTTGAAAACGTCCGCTACGGACAAACGGCATCGCCTGCCATAATGGCGTAGACATCAGCGCAGCCATCTCTTTATCGTTGCCGTGATCAAAGCACAGCACATCGACATCCTTATAAGCAGCCAGACGGTCAATACTCACGGCAGTGCTACCCCAGAAGTTTGTTTCTCCCTGCCAGGAATTTGGGATCCCATATTCGTCCAGTACGTCCTGGAACAGGCTGTTTGAGCCAAACACCAGCATATGTCGCGAATCAAGCAAGGACGTAAGCAATACGGGGCGCGCGCCACGTTGAATGAAGCGCGGTTTCAGGCTGGCGATAAAACGATCGTACTCAGTCAAATGGCGTTCAGCAGAGGCTTGCAGATTGAACAATTGCGCCATTTCCTGCAGCGATTGTCGCGCAACGGCCAGCGGCTTTTTGCCATCGCTGAAGTTAAATCCCCGGCCAGGTGCAATCCGCGCCAGCTTTTCAGGGGAAGGACCATAGCCTGCCGACCAGAGCAGAAATGAGGGCTTCATTTCGGTCAACAGTTCGAGATTGGGCTCCGTACGTAGCCCGACGTCAATCACCGAATCAGGCAGAGGAGGTTCACTGACCCACAGCTTGTAGTTAGGGATATCTGCGATGCCGTACGGCGTAATCCCCAGCGCCAACAGCAGCTCTACCGGCAGCCATTCCAGCGCGACAATGCGCTGTGGATCAACCGCCGCGGCGTGCGCCGTATTCATCCGCCACAGCAGAGGCGACAGCGCCATCGCCGTAAGCAATCGCCGACGGGTAATATGATGTAATCCGATCATTAATAGACAAAACTCACGGGTGCGGCACCGGCCGGATGCGGCAAAATGCCCATCGGGATACCGTAAATTTGTTCCAGAGTTTCACTGCGCATCAGTTCAGCAGGCGTTCCTTGAGAAATCATCTCACCACCGCGCAACGCAACTAAGTAATCGCAGTAACGGGCCGCCATGTTGATATCATGCAGCACCGCAACCACCGTCAGTCCGCGCTGCTGGCTTAAGCGGTGCACCAGCGCCAGCACGTCAACCTGATGGGCGATATCCAGCGCGGATGTTGGTTCATCAAGCAGCAGGCAGCGGCTGTCCTGTGCCACCAGCATGGCAATCCACGCACGTTGGCGTTCCCCACCGGACAGGCTATCGACCAGACGGTGCGCCAGTGGTTTTAAACCGACCAGCGAAATCGCTTCTTCTACTTTCTCTCTATCGGCAACGCCAAAACGCCCCAGCGCCCCGTGCCATGGATAACGACCAATCGCCACCAGTTCGCGTACGGTCATCCCTTCTGCCTGCGGCAACTGTTGCGGCAGATAGGCAACCTTGCGGGCAAACGCTTTGCTGCTCCAGCTCTCCAGCGGCTGTTCATCGAGCAGGATTTCACCTTCTGACGGCGGCTGATGACGTCCCAGCATTTTCAATAACGTCGATTTACCGGAACCGTTGTGGCCGATAAGACCAGTCACTTTTCCCACAGGAAAAGTTAATGAGAGAGGATGCAATAGCGTGCGGCCAGGCACACGAAAGGAGACATTACGCAACGCAAAAGTGGTGTCAGGATGGGATCTGTTTTCCTGCATAGCAGCCAACTTGTAAAACGGGCACGCAAAGCGTGCCCAAAGAGAAATTAGAAACGGAAGGTTGCAGTTGCAACGACCTGACGTTCTGCGCCCCAGAAGCAGCCATAGGTATTGAAGCAGCTGGCGACGTATTCACGGTCAAACAGGTTGTTCACATGCAGCGCCACGTTGGAGCCAGCCATACCTACACGCGCCAGATCGTAACGCACTAACGCATCTACCAGCGTGTAGCTTCCCACTTTGAAGGAGTTTGCCGGATCGCCATAACTGGAACTAGTATAACGAACACCCGTACCCAACGTCAGCCCGGAAAGCGCACCATCATAGAGGGTGTAATCCCCCCACAGTGATGCCATATGTTTTGGCACCTGGGCAGGCGTATTGCCTTTGTAGTTGGTGTCAGTGGTGTATTCCGCATCGGTATAGGTATAAGAACCAACCACGTTAACGCTGGCTGACAGCGCCGCTTTCGCTTCAATTTCTACACCACGTGAGCGAATTTCGCCGCCTTCAACTGACCAAATCGATCCATTCGGGTCGGCCATCAGGTTGTTGGTTTTGGTCAACTGGTAAACAGCACCGGTCAACACGATCGGACGATCGCTCGGTACGTACTTCACGCCCGCTTCGTACTGCTTACCTTTAGATGGCGCAAAGATATTACCGCTTTCCCCAACCTGAGAATTTGGTTCAAACGATTCGCTGTAGCTGAAATACGGGGTCACACCGTTGTCGAACAGGTAGTTAACACCGCCACGCCAGGTAAACTCTCTGTCATCACGGGAATCCAGCACGCCAGACACACGATTCAGTGAGTCCTGCTTAGCCCAGTCGTAACGGCCACCCAGAGTGAACAGCACCTTATCCCACTGCATCTGATCCTGAGCGTACAGGCCAGTTTGTTCCTGTTTATTCAGAACGCGATAAGGTGCGCCTGGTCCATTATGCGCCCCAAAATCAAAGTCGCTACGGTCAAGGTTATAGATATCAGACGGCGCTACCGAACCAGCCCAACCGAACCAGGAGTTGATATCGTTACGCATACGCATATAGTCAACGCCGGTCAGCAATGTGTGATCCAGGGAACCGGTGGCGAATGTGCTCTGCAACTGGGTATCAACAGAGAAATTCTGCAATTTTTCATTATCGTCAACGTACTGACGAGTCAGCGTGTGATCCCAATCAGACTGAGGGATGCTGGCGCAAGGGCTGTTAGCCGGATCTTTGGTATACAGCGGATCGGAGCACATGCCGTAGCCGTACACGCTTTTCTGCGACACTTTGTTTTGGGCATAACGCAGGTTCTGACGTACGGTAAAGGTGTCGTTAAATTCGTGGTCGAAGCTGTAGCCCACCATCTTCTCGTTACGAGAGTAGGTATTGTTGTCCGCACCTTCGTTGAAATCGGTCGGCAGACGTGAACCATTTGGCAGCTTAGACACGGTCCCCTCTTTCGGCAACCAGCCGTAATAACCGGTTTCCGGCTCGTTCTGGAAGTAGGAGAGGAAGGTGAAATTCGTCTTATCATTCGGACGCCATGTGAAAGATGGCGCGATGGCATAACGTTGTTCTTCTGCGCCCTGCTGCTGCGCATTCGCGGAACGCGCCAGGCCGGTCAGACGGTATGAGTACACACCATCGTCATCCAGCGCATCGCTGAAGTCAAAACCTGTCTGGAACAGACTGTCTGTGCCCATTTTGAACTGAACTTCTTTCAGCGGCTCCGTTGTCGGGCGCTTGCTGACCATGTTCAACAACCCACCCGGGTTGCTCTTTCCGTACAGAACGGAAACCGGACCACGCATCACTTCAGCGCGTTCCAGCATATAGGGGTCGATAACCGCATCGTTGTAGAAGTTGCCCTGCATCTTCAGGCCATTCAGATAGTTATTCTGACTTTGGCCGTCGGCGGCAAATCCGCGAATAATCAGGTAGTCATAGGTATTAGAAGCACCACGCGTGCCCACGGCAACGCCCGGGGTGTAGCTGAGTGCTTCTTTAACCGATTTCGGCTGATGCAACGCCATCTCTTCGGCGGTGACCACTGAAATAGACTGCGGAACTTTCTGAATAGGAGTATCTGTTTTGGTCGCCGTAGCAGACTGTCGTGCAGCGATGGTTGCCGCTGGCCCCCATGCGCTTTCCTGCGGAGCAGGTGCAGCAGTTACGGTGATGGTTTCTTCTTTCGGGTCAACCGCCGCCTGTGCATAGACAGACATGCCGCTAACCGCTGTGGCTACCACTACTGCGAGTTTACGCAGCGATGAACTTGGCTGAGCAGTTTTAAGACGCGCCATTGGTATTTCTCTGATGAAAGTGAATGATAACGTAAACGAGAATTATTATTATAACGGCAGCATAATATTCGAAACTCTGGCGAGATAGCAAGCAATACGCGTCCCTACTAAAACTGAGGGGTTAAGAAATAACCAGATGAAAAGAAAGGGTTAATAAATTAGGCTGAAATGTTTTAACGGATAACGTACCGGATGGCTGCCTTAATCCCGTAGGCTTGATAAGTGCAGCGCCGTCAGGTAAGGCAAGCTAAAACCAAATAGCGCAAAAAAGAAAAACCCGCCGAAGCGGGTTTTTAGGCAGGCGTTAGTTACCGCCAAACATCTCTTTAATCCAACCGGCCACGCCATCGCCGTCCTTCTTCTCCTGCTGCGGCGGTTGCTGCTGTTGAGGCTGCTGTTGCTGCGGCTGTTGGGAAGATTGATCGAACGGATTACCCGACTGCTGCAACATCTCACCTTGTTGGCACAGTGAATCCGGATCGGTGGTCCATACTGGAAGCGTGCGCATACCCCCGCTGCAAACGAAGTTACCGTCGTAGTCTACGCCCATATCCACCACATCCTCCGGTGGCGTCAGCACCAGCGGTGTTGGCGTCTGGTTGGCCAGATAACGCTGATAAATCGACATCGCGCCGCTGGCACCGTACAGCTTGGTTGGCTGGTTGTTATCGCGGCCCACCCAGGTGATGGTCACCTGGCTGCCATCGATCCCGGCAAACCAGGTATCCACGTTGTTGTTGGTGGTCCCGGTTTTCCCTGCCAGATGTAGACCCGGATACTTCGCGCCAAGCTGACGACCCGTACCACGCTGAACCACCTGCTGCATGGTCCACAGCGTCATATACGCCGCCTGCGCCGGAACAGCGCGCTCAGCCTGTGGGAAGCTCTGGTACAGCACGGTACCATCTTCGGCAATCACCGAACGCAGCGCCGACAGCGGCGCACGGTTCCCGCCGCTGGCGATAGTCTGGAACGCCTGTGCTACTTCGATTGGCGTCAGGTTCAACGCCCCCAGCAGCATGGCCGGAACCGGGTTAAGCTGATCTTTCGGCGCGCCCAGCTTCAACCAGGTATCGGTTACCGCAGGCAGACCCAACGCCATCCCCAGATTTACCGTTGGCACGTTCATTGAACGCGTTAACGCATCCACCAGCATCACTTTCCCGCTTTCGCTATAGCGACGGTCATCGTTCTGCGGCGACCACACCTGACCGTTCGGCTGACGCAACGCAATCGGGGCGTCGGCAATCCAGGTATTCAGGCGGTACAGCTTCGGCTGGCTGAGCGCGGTCAGATAGGTCGCAGGCTTGGCCAGAGAACCAATCGAACGACGCGCCTGCATCGCACGGTTATAGCCCGCAAACTGCGGTTCGGCTCCACCGACCATAGCGCGGACTTCACCGCTAAAGCGGTCAACCACCACAATCGCCGTTTCCAGATCGCTCAGCTTACGCTGTTTCTTCAGCACCGGTATGCCTTCCACCGCCGCTTTTTCTGCAGCGTCCTGCGCCACGGAATCAAAGGTGGTGAAAATCTTCACGCCAGAGAGATCTTTAACTTTATCGCCCAGCTTCGCCTGTAGCTCCTGACGCACCATCTGCATAAAGGCAGGCTGCGGGGAGATAACCCCACCACGCGGCTGTACGCCTAACGGACGCGCACTCAGCATGTCGTACAGATCCTGGTCGATAATCTGCTGCTGCTGCAGCAAACGCAGAACCAGGTTACGACGCTCCAGCGCCAGTTTCGGGTTACGCCACGGGTTGTAGATCGATGCCCCTTTAACCATCCCCACCAGCAGCGCCTGCTGGTCGAGGCTCAGCTCTTCTACCGGACGGCCGAAATAATAGAGGCTCGCCAGCGGGAAGCCGCGAATCTCGTTATCACCGCTTTGTCCGAGATAGACTTCGTTCATGTACAGCTCAAGAATGCGGTCTTTGCTGTAACGCGCATCCATGATCAGCGCCATATAGGCTTCGTTGGCCTTACGCCAGTAGGAACGCTCGCTGGAGAGGAACAGGTTTTTCACCAGCTGCTGAGTCAGCGTACTGGCCCCCTGAACTGTACGGCCTGCCGTCAGGTTCGCCAGCACCGCACGACCAATGGAATAAAGGCTGATACCGTCATGCTCATAGAAGTGACGGTCTTCGGTCGCCAGCAGCGTGTCCACCAGCAGATCCGGGAAGCCGCCACGCGGAACAAACAGGCGCTGCTCGCCGTTAGGTGAAGAGAGCATGGTGATCAAACGCGGATCGAGACGGAAGAAACCGAACTGGCGGTTGTTATCCATATTCTCGATGGTATCCAGATGATCGCCGTCAAAGGTCAGACGCGCGCGCACCTGCCCTTCCTTACTGTCCGGGAAGTCAAACGGACGACGAATCATCTCAATGCTCTTCGCCTGCACGATAAATTCGCCCGGACGCGTCATCTTCGTCACCTGACGGTACTGCGTGGCCTCCAGCAGCTTCACCATCTCGTTCTTGCCGATAGGCATTTCTGGTTCAAGGTTAACCATGCGGCCATATACTGCCGCAGGAAGCTGCCAGACTTTGCCATCAATACGGCTACGAATTTTTTGGTCCAGATAAACACCATAAATGGCGATCAGCACCAAAAAGACAATCGACAGTTTTACCAGCAGCCAGAACCAGCCGCGCTTACCACGAGGCTTACGCCCTTTGCCTTTACCCTTACGCGGCATCGGTTCTTCATCCTCATAGTCATCATCATCATAATCGTCGTCATACTCTTCATCTCTGAGTTGACGACGGCTCACCTTTTGTTTCACCGGACGCGAGGGTTTCCCTTTACGTCCAATTGGCTCGCGGTCATTCCCCGCCATGCTTTTTCTCCGCAACATTCAGGCGCAAGGGCCCGATTCTCTGTTCTTCCGTCCTGCGACAGAAGAAGAAATCTCTCAATTATTACCGCTCTTTCACCGGATGCGGCATAACGCCTTATCCGGCCTACAGTTACATTACGAATACTTTTTGGTACGCCGCGTTGGCGCGGTATTCGCCGGATCGTCCGGCCAGACATGTTTGGGATAACGCCCTTTCATCTCTTTTTGCACCTCGCGGTACGATCCCTGCCAGAACGCGCTCAGATCGCTCGTCACCTGTAGAGGTCTTTGGGCCGGAGACAGCAGCTCCAGCACCAGCGGCACGCGCCCCTGGGCAATGGTTGGGGTCTTTGCTTCACCAAACATTTCCTGCATCCGAACTGCCAATACCGGAGGATTATCCTCATGATAGCGAATGGCAATCCGGCTTCCCGTCGGCACAGTGTAATGCGCTGGCAGTTCACTATCCAGACGTTGCAGCATTGACCAATCCAGCAAACCGCGCAACGCCAGCCCCACATTTAGCGCTTTTAATGCACGTAACGAGTGTACACCGCTCATGTGCGGCAGCAGCCAGCCCTCCAGCGTCGCCAGCAGAGAATCCTCATCTACCGCGGGCCAGTCGTATTCTGACAACCAGTTTGCCGCACATTGCAGACGCAGTCGAAACTGCTCGGCTTCCGGCGTCCAGTTGAGCACACTTAGCCCTTTATCGCGAATGCCGTTCAACATCGCCTGATGCAACTCCTCTTCCGAGGGTTTGGCCAATGGATGTACTTTTACCGTGAGCTGACCAATGCGCGACCGACGCCATGCCTTTAACGTTCCCTGGGTTTCATCCCATTCGATGGTGTCGGACTGTTGTAGCAGTCCAGGACATGCCTGCATCAGCGACTCGATATCCAGCGGCAGAGCCAGCAAGATACGCGCGTCTGGAGAAGCGCTGCCCTGCAACAAAAGTGGCGCTATCAACCATTCATGGCGTCCTGAGGCATCATCGGCATCCAGCATTGCGCCCATGCCATTCGCCAGTTGATAGCGTCCTTCCTGCCCACGTCGACGCGCGATCCGATCGGCGAACGCCCGCGCCAGCAGCGAGGGGAGCAGCGTGCTGTCGGGCTGCCCGCTGCTAACGTTAAGCCGTTTCAGCAACTGTTGACTGCGCTGCTGCCAGGCGGGCTGATTTCGTGAAAACGCCACGGTCAGATCGGTACTGCCACCGCGCGGCGGCTCTTCCAGAATCGCAGCCAGTTTTGCCGCCGTAGCCGCTTCGGTATTATTTTTGGCACCGACCAGCATCGCCGCTAAACGAGGATCGTTACCCAACGCCGCCATTTTCTGCCCCGTGGCGCTAAGCCTGTCGCCCTCAAGCGCGCCCAGCATCTGCAACAGCCGTTTTGCCGCCTGCAGGTTGATGGCGGGCGGCGTATCCAGCCAGTTCAGTTGCTCAGGGTCGGTACATCCCCATTGCAGCAACTCCATCAGTAGCCCGGACAGATCGCTCTGCAATATTTCCGCTTCACCCTGCGCTGCCGCTCTTTCTGCCTGCTCTTTGGCAAGCAGATGCAGGCAAATACCGGGCTCCAGACGACCTGCACGTCCCGCGCGCTGAGTCATCGAAGCCTGGCTGATGCGCTGGGTAATCAGTCTCGTCAGACCGGTACGCACGTCATAGCGCGCCACGCGCTCCTGGGCGCAGTCCACCACCAGCCGGATGCCTTCGATCGTCAAGCTGGTTTCAGCAATATTGGTGGCCAGCACCACTTTGCGTTTGCCTTGTGGCGCCGGCACAATCGCCTGACGCTGCTCGGAAAGCGTTAACGCGCCATACAGTGGACACAGCACAACATCGCTGCCCACACGCGTAGCCAATTGTTCCTGTACGCGCAGGATTTCGCCCACACCCGGTAAAAATAGCAGCAGTGACCCGCTTTCATGGCGCAATAGCTCCGCCGTCGCTATCGCCACCGCTTCATCAAAACGCAAATGCGCCGCCAACGGCTGATACCGCCGCTCAACGGGAAATGCGCGGCCTTCAGAAACGATCGTCGGCGCATCGGGCAACATCTGCTGCAAACGCCCGTTATCCAGAGTGGCGGACATGATCAACAGTTTCAGATCGTCACGCAGCCCTTGCTGCACATCCAGCAATAGCGCCAGCGCCAGATCAGCCTGTAAACTCCGTTCGTGAAATTCGTCGAGAATCACTAATCCGACGCCCGCCAACTCAGGATCGCGTTGGATCATCCGCGTCAGGACGCCCTCTGTTACTACCTCCAGCCGGGTCTGCGGCCCTACGCAACTTTGTGCGCGCATGCGATAACCCACGGTTTCACCCGGCTTTTCGTTCAGCAATTCCGCTAATCGCTGCGCCACATTACGCGCTGCCAGGCGACGCGGCTCCAGCAAAATAATCCGCCCCTGGATACCGCGATGCTCAAGAAGCCGCAACGGCAACCAGGTCGATTTCCCGGCACCGGTCGGCGCCGTCAGCAGAACCTGCGACGAGGCATCAAGGGCGGTAAGCAGTTCAGGCACTACGGCGGCAACGGGCAACGACGTCACAAATGGCTCCAGAGGGTTAACATTCTTCGCGCTGCATTGTAGCATCGCGTTAATTCATAACCGAGTATCCATCATGTCTGAGCCAAAAAGGCTGTTCTTTGCGATTGAATTGCCAGGCGAGGTTCGGGAGCAGCTAATCCACTGGCGAGCCGCGCAGTTCCCCCCTGAAGCGGGTCGTCCCGTCGCCGCCGATAATCTGCATCTGACACTGGCCTTTTTAGGCGACGTCAGCGACGAGAAGCAACAGGCGCTGTCGCAGCTCGCGGGGCGTATTCGCCAGCCGGGTTTTACGCTCAAATTCGATGATGCCGGGCAATGGCTGCGCTCCAGGGTCGTGTGGCTGGGTATGCGTCAGCCGCCGCGCGGGCTGCTGCAACTGGCGAATATGCTGCGGGCACAGGCCGCGCGCAGTGGATGCTACCAAAGCCCGCAGCCGTTTCATCCGCATATCACGCTGCTACGCGATGCCGGTCACGCGGTGCCAATCCCGCCACCGGGCTTTGGCTGGTCATTTCCGGTCACGGAGTTTGCGCTTTATTCCTCCTCATTTGCACGAGGACGCACGCGTTATACGCCGCTGCAACGCTGGACGCTGACTGAATAATCAAAGGGACTGTTTATGCAATTTTCTCCACCTTTACAACCTGCAACGCTCATTCAGCGCTATAAGCGCTTTTTAGCGGATGTGATCACACCAGCTGGCACAGAGTTAACGCTACACTGCCCAAATACCGGTGCGATGACCGGATGCGCAATGCCAGGTGACACCGTTTGGTATTCGACATCAGAAAATACTAAACGCAAATATCCACATACCTGGGAATTAACGCAAACTCAATCCGGGGCATTTATTTGTGTTAACACGCTGTGGGCCAATAGATTAACGAAAGAGGCGATTCAGCAATCGTTAATTTCAGAAGTTTCAGGCTACAGCATCTTGAAAAGTGAAGTAAAATACGGCGCCGAAGGGAGCCGCATCGACTTTTTGTTACAGGCAGATTCCCGACCTGACTGCTATATTGAAGTGAAATCAGTCACGTTGGCGGAAAAAGAGCAGGGTTATTTTCCCGATGCCATCACTGAACGAGGTCAGAAGCATCTTCGGGAATTGATGAGCGTAGCGGCTGAAGGCAAGCGGGCAGTGATATTTTTCGCCGTGCTACATTCAGCCATTACACGGTTTTCACCCGCGCGCCATATCGATGCGAAATATGCGCAATTATTAGTTGAAGCACAGCTTAAGGGGGTAGAAATTCTGGTTTATAAAGCGGAACTTTCTGCCCACGGTATGACTCTTAAAGAGCCGTTGCCCATTACCTTGTAATGGTGTAAATATCTGGTCAATTAGTATTCCGGGCGCGTGGGCAAATACGCTTTTCCTCACAGGGTTGTCAAGTGTTACGTTTAGATAATTGCTATCCGGAAAAGCATCTGCTATTTATAGCGACCTGATTTTTCCCCCGAACATGGGGATCGATAGTGCGTGTTAAGGAGAAGCAACATGCAAGAAGGGCAAAACCGTAAAACATCGTCCCTGAGTATTCTCGCCATCGCTGGGGTGGAGCCGTACCAGGAGAAACCGGGCGAAGAGTATATGAACGAAGCCCAGCTGTCGCACTTCAGGCGTATTCTTGAGGCATGGCGCAATCAACTTAGGGATGAAGTCGATCGCACCGTAACTCATATGCAAGACGAAGCGGCTAACTTCCCTGATCCGGTGGACCGCGCCGCACAGGAAGAAGAATTCAGCCTTGAGCTGCGTAACCGTGACCGTGAGCGCAAACTGATCAAAAAGATCGAGAAGACGCTGAAGAAAGTAGAAGACGAAGATTTCGGCTACTGCGAATCATGCGGCGTAGAAATTGGTATTCGCCGTCTGGAAGCGCGTCCGACAGCCGATCTGTGCATCGACTGTAAAACGCTGGCAGAAATCCGCGAAAAACAAATGGCAGGTTAATTCCGGTCATTTTTACCACGTTTACTACAGGCGGGAGCATCTCCCGCCTTATTATTTGTTAGTCCGCAAAATGAGCGATTCACATTATATTGGCCGCTTCGCCCCTTCCCCCTCCGGCGAACTGCATTTCGGTTCACTGATTGCCGCCCTCGGCAGTTACCTGCAGGCTCGTGCCCGGCGCGGAATCTGGCGAGTGCGCATTGAAGATATTGACCCCCCTCGTGAAGTTCCCGGTGCTGCAGACACGATTCTGCGTCAGCTGGAACATTACGGACTGTACTGGGATGGCGACATTTTATGGCAATCCCAGCGTCATGACGCCTACCGCGAGGCGCTCACCTGGCTGCATCAGCAGGATCTAAGCTATTACTGCACCTGCACGCGGGCGCGTATTCAAAGCGTCGGCGGTATTTACGACGGTCACTGCCGTGAGTTACGCCACGGACCAGAGCAGGCGGCAGTGCGCATCAAGCAACGCCATCCGGTAATGCAGTTTACGGACCAACTGCGCGGTGAGATTCAGGCTGACCCGCCGCTTGCGAGGGAAGATTTTATCATTCACCGTCGCGACGGGCTGTTTGCCTATAACCTCGCCGTGGTGGTTGATGACCACTTTCAGGGCGTAACGGAGATTGTACGCGGTGCCGATCTTATCGAACCCACAGTGCGGCAAATCTCTTTGTATCAGCAGTTTGGCTGGCAAGCGCCTGACTATATTCATCTTCCACTGGCGCTCAACGAACAAGGCGCTAAACTTTCAAAACAAAATCATGCACCTGCGCTGCCACAAGGCGATCCGCGCCCGGTGATTATTGCCGCGCTACGCTTTCTCGGCCAGCGTGCCGATATCCCGTGGCAGGAGATGCGAGTGGACCAGATCCTGATGTTTGCCGTTGAGAACTGGCGTCTGACAACAGTGCCTGAATCGGCGATCTTAAATCCGGCATTCTCAAATGCATCATGCTGAGCTATGATTAGCCGCTATTTTTACACAGCAACACTTGTTCTGATTGAAGTTTGACACTACCGAGGTGCACTATTTTTACCCGAGTCGCTAATTTTTGCCGCAAGGTGCTAAGCCGCGAGGAGCGCGAGGCTGAGCTCGCCGTCGCCCGTCCACATATGACGGTAATTCCGCGTGAGCAGCACTCTATCTCCCGCAAAGATATCAGTGAAAATGCCCTGAAGGTAATGTACAGGCTCAATAAGGCCGGATACGAGGCATGGCTGGTTGGCGGTGGTGTACGCGATCTTTTGCTGGGCAAAAAGCCGAAAGATTTTGATGTCACCACTAACGCAACGCCAGATCAGGTGCGCAAACTGTTTCGTAACTGTCGCCTGGTCGGTCGCCGTTTCCGTCTGGCCCATGTCATGTTCGGCCCTGAAATTATCGAAGTGGCGACGTTCCGCGGTCATCATGAAGGCAGCGAGTCCGATCGCACAACATCGCAGCGCGGGCAAAACGGTATGCTGCTGCGCGACAACATCTTCGGCTCCATTGAAGAAGATGCCCAGCGTCGCGACTTCACGATTAACAGCCTGTATTACAGCGTGGCCGATTTCACCGTACGTGATTACGTCGGGGGAATGCAGGATCTCGAAGAGGGTATCATTCGCCTGATCGGTAATCCGGAAACGCGCTATCGCGAAGATCCTGTGCGCATGCTGCGCGCCGTACGCTTTGCCGCCAAGCTCGACATGCGTATCAGCCCGGAAACCGCAGAGCCGATCCCGCGTCTGGCAACGCTGCTTAACGATATTCCTCCCGCACGCCTGTTTGAAGAAGCACTCAAACTATTACAGGCGGGCTATGGATACGAAACCTATAAAAAGCTGCGTGAGTACAGCCTGTTCCAGCCGCTGTTCCCCACCATTACGCGCTACTTCACCGAAGACGGTGACAGCCCAATGGAACGCATCATTGCCCAGGTATTGAAGAATACCGACAACCGCATTCACAATGATATGCGCGTTAACCCGGCCTTCTTGTTCGCGGCAATGTTCTGGTATCCGCTACTGGAAGCCGCACAGAAAATTGCGCAAGAAAGCGGTCTGGCCTACTACGACGCTTTCGCGCTGGCAATGAACGACGTGCTGGACGAAGCCTGCCGCTCGCTGGCGATCCCGAAACGTCTGACCTCGCTGACCCGCGATATCTGGCAGTTGCAGCTACGGATGTCCCGTCGCCAGGGTAAACGCGCCTGGAAGCTGATGGAACATCCAAAGTTCCGCGCAGCTTACGACCTGTTAGCGCTGCGTGCCGAAGTCGAACACAATGCGGAATTGCAGCGACTGGCGAAATGGTGGGGTGAATTCCAGGTTTCTGCGCCGCCGGAACAAAAAGGTATGCTGAACGAGCTGGATGAAGAGCCAGACGCACGTCGGCGCCATCGTCGCCCGCGTAAACGCGCGCCACGCCGTGAAGGTTCCGCATGACCCATCACGTATACCCAACAAATTTCGAGTCGCATCAAGGTGGTGACACAGATGCAGCGTGAAAAACGGCGGGTATATATCGCCCTCGGCAGTAATTTAGCCTCCCCTCTGGAGCAGGTTAATGCTGCCGTGAAAGCGATCGGTGAAATCCCTGACAGCCGAATCGTGGCTGTCTCCTCATTTTACCGTACGCCACCATTAGGCCCACAGGATCAACCCGATTACCTGAACGCCGCCGTCGCGCTGGAAACCACCCTCGCGCCGGAAGAATTGCTCAATCACACCCAACACATTGAGTTACAACAGGGTCGGGTGCGCAAAGCCGAACGCTGGGGGCCACGAACGCTGGACCTCGACATTATGCTGTTTGGCGATGAAGTGATTAACACCGAACGTCTGACCGTACCGCACTACGACATGAAAAACCGTGGTTTTATGCTGTGGCCGTTATTCGAAATTGCTTCTGAACTTATTTTTCCGGATGGTACAAGCCTGCATCAGCACCTCACCCAACTTGGTGTTGCAAAACCTGCACACTGGTAAAGTATCCTTTCCCCTTTAGCGTTTACTGCTTTAGCGCCAAACGATTGCTTAAAACAATTGCCCCCCTGAATGTGACTGTTAGAATGCCGATAAATATGACTTTCATCATCAGGAAATGTTATGAAACCCACCACCATTTCACTGCTGCAGAAATGCAAGCAAGAGAAAAAGCGCTTCGCAACTATCACCGCATATGACTACAGCTTCGCGAAGTTATTTGCCGACGAAGGTATCAATGTGATGCTGGTTGGCGACTCGCTGGGCATGACGGTACAAGGGCACGACTCCACCCTGCCCGTGACTGTTGAGGATATCGCTTACCACACTCGTGCCGTGCGTCGTGGCGCGCCCAACTGTCTATTGCTCTCCGACCTGCCGTTTATGGCTTACTCCACCCCGGAACAGGCGTTTGAAAATGCTGCTGTAGTCATGCGTGCGGGCGCTAATATGGTCAAAATTGAAGGCGGCGCCTGGCTGGTCGATACGGTGAAAATGCTCACTGAACGCGCCGTGCCGGTTTGTGGTCATCTGGGATTAACGCCCCAGTCGGTGAATATCTTCGGCGGTTATAAAATTCAGGGCCGCGGCGACGCCGGACAGGTACTGTTGGATGATGCGCTGGCCTTAGAAGCCGCTGGCGCACAGTTGCTGGTGCTGGAGTGCGTGCCGGTTGAGCTGGCGAAGCGCGTCACGGAAGCGCTGTCGATTCCGGTGATTGGTATTGGTGCCGGTAACGTCACCGACGGGCAAATTCTCGTTATGCATGATGCGTTTGGCATTACCGGCGGCCACATCCCGAAATTTGCCAAGAATTTCCTCAATGAAGCAGGCGACATGCGCGCCGCCGTGCGGCAGTATATGGCTGAAGTGGAGTCCGGCGTTTATCCGGGCGAAGAACACAGTTTCCATTAAGGAGCCTTGTTGTGTTAATTATTGAAACCCTGCCGCTGCTGCGCCAGCATATTCGTCGTCTGCGTCTGGAAGGCAAACGCATCGCATTGGTTCCCACCATGGGTAATCTGCACGACGGTCATATGAAACTGGTCGATGAGGCAAAAGCGCGGGCTGATGTGGTCATCGTCAGCATTTTCGTCAACCCGATGCAATTCGACAGACCGGAAGATCTGGTACGCTATCCGCGCACGCTGCAGGAAGATTGCGAAAAGCTGAACAAACGCAAAGTCGATTATGTCTTTGCTCCAGCCGTTGAGGAAATCTACCCGCAGGGACTGGAAGGCCAGACGTACGTTGATGTTCCGGGACTCTCTACCATGCTGGAAGGTGCGAGCCGCCCAGGCCACTTCCGCGGCGTTTCCACCATCGTCAGCAAACTTTTTAACCTAATTCAGCCGGATATCGCCTGCTTCGGCGAGAAGGATTTCCAGCAACTGGCGCTGATTCGTAAAATGGTCGCCGATATGGGCTACGACATTGAGATTGTCGGCGTGCCGATTATCCGCGCCAAAGATGGTCTGGCACTCAGCTCGCGTAACGGGTACCTGACGGCAGAGCAGCGTAAAATCGCCCCAGGATTATCCAAAGTGATGAGCAGCATCGGCGAAAAATTACAGGCTGGCGAGCGTGATCAGGACGAGATGATTGCCATTGCAGCGCAAGAACTGAATGAAAAAGGCTTCCGCGCCGACGATATTCAGATCCGCGACGCCGACACGCTGCTTGAACTTACTGAAAACAGCAAACGCGCGGTCATTCTGGTCGCCGCATGGCTGGGACAGGCACGTCTGATCGATAATCAAAGCGTTACATTAGCCCAGTAGACAGGGGTTAAAAATCGGGCAATACTGCCTGAGAATTTCCAAAGCAGGCCACAATCGCCTGCTTAGCCAAGATAAACGACAGGGTATAGAAGTTATGATTCGCACCATGCTGCAAGGCAAGCTCCACCGCGTAAAAGTCACGCAGGCGGACCTGCACTACGAAGGTTCCTGTGCCATTGACCAAGATTTCCTCGATGCCTCCGGTATTCTGGAAAACGAAGCGATTGATATCTGGAACGTGACCAATGGAAAACGCTTCTCAACCTATGCGATTGCGGCTGAACGCGGCTCTAAAATCATCTCGGTCAACGGTGCCGCGGCGCACTGCGCTGAGGTTGGCGATATTGTGATTATCGCCAGCTTCGTCACCATGTCTGATGCAGAAGCCCGGACATGGCGCCCGAAAGTGGCCTACTTTGAAGGCGACAACGAAATGAAGCGCACCGCGAAAGCCATTCCGGTCCAGGTTGCCTGATATTTTTTTTAAGAATTCACTTGGTAAATACATTTATCAAGTGAATTTCAAAAATACAAAATACAATCCATCTTTATTTTAAAAGCAAACTCATATAAATATATTATATTTCGTACAATCCAAAAACCAATGTAACCTTATGTATACCATCTAGTATTAGCAACAATTAATATTCATTTAAGTTTTTATAACAATGCATGCTATTTCTTTTCATAGCCACACTCGATAAACTCTCCGCGAATTAATTTAATTCAAAATACAACACGATACAATATGTATTGTTAATTCTTATTTAGCAAGAATATGGATATTAAAATGTCTTTTAAAAAAAATAGTCTGGCAGCAGTTGTTGCACTGGTTATGAGCGCAGGTTCTGCGATGGCGGCAGATGTACCATCGGATACCGGTACTGTTACTTTCCACGGACTGGTGTCTAGCAATACCTGTAAAATTTCCGTCGATAACAAAATCGACCAGAACGGTAACGACTTCGACGTTAACCTGGACACCGTGTTTGTGAAAGACTTTGCTAACGCATTGGGCGCCGGCAGCACCTTAGGTGAAAAGAACTTCACGCTGAACCTGACCGAGTGCGATCCCGCAACTGTCACCAGCGCCTCTGCACAGTTTGACTCCTGGGGCGGTTCCACCTCCACTTCTGAAGGTATGCTGGTGCCACCGGCAAACCTGCAAGATGCTGCTGCCAACGTAAACCTGGTATTGTCTAACAACGGCAATAGCAACACAGATCAGGTAAAAGTTGACCAGACCAATAACACCCAGATCGCGACTGTCACCAACGGCATTGGCAATTTATTCTACCGCGTAGCCTATACCCAAGGTCAGGGCTGGGATACAACAAACAACCCGGTAACCGCTGGTACCGTACAGGCACAGGTAGCATTTACCGTTATCTATAATTAAGTCCTGTTTTTTTAAGTATATAAAATCAACCCCTTAACATTGTTAGGGGGTTTTTAATAACATTCCAACAGGAAGTGGAAAATGATCAGCACAACATTTTATAAGGGATTAAAAACCACCTGCTTTGCCGCAGCAATTTGCGCCTCTCTCCCGGCCAGCGCCGATATCGTCATTTCCGGGACGCGTATTATCTATCCGCAATCCTCCAAAGACGTGATTGTTAACCTCGATAACCGGGGCAATAAGCCGCTGCTGGTGCAAACCTGGCTGGATGACGGGCGTGACGGAACCAATCCACAAGAACTCAAGCTGCCGTTTGTCATTACCCCGCCGGTTTCTCGTGTTGATCCGCAAAAAGGTCAGTCGGTGCGTATTACCTATATGGGTGGCGCTTTGCCGCAGGATCGTGAATCGCTGTTCTGGTTTAACGTTCTGGAGATTCCGCCAAAATCTAAAGCTAAAGAAGGTGAAAGCCTGAACCAGCTGCAGCTCGCGTTTCGTACTCGCATCAAGCTTTTCTTCCGCCCGGACAGCTTAAAAGGCACGCCAGGCGACGCCGCAGAGCATATCAAATGGTCGCAGAAAAAAGAGGGGAATACCCTTTCTCTGGTTGCCCAAAATGACGCGCCTTACAACGTTTCTATTTCCAGCGTCTCGTTTAAAGTCGGCGGCAAGAATTACGAAGTAGAAAGTAAATCTATACTGCCTTTTAGTAATATCAATATGCCGGTTAAAGGTTTAACAAATAACACCGGCGGAACCGTTATGTATTACACCATTAACGATAACGGCGGTTCTGAGAAACGCGAAGCCAAAATTAACTAATCTGAATAATTATTATTTGCGTCGATGTCGTGGGTAAGGAACTACCCACGCTAACTATGCGGGAATGCCATGCTTTTTAAACGTTCGCTATTATGTCTTGCCGTCAGTGCCGCACTTCCATTTTCTGTTTGCGCTGTGGAATCCGTACCGGAAACAGAAGAGACTGTAGAATTTAACGATCAATTCTTATTCAACAGCGGTACAAACATTGATGTCAGCCGTTTTGCGAATGGCAACCCGGTATTAGCCGGGGTTTATCGGGTTAAAATTAACCTTAATAATAATTTAAAAATCACCTCTGAAGTTACTTTCAAAGAAAATGGTACGTATCGCGCCAGCGCCTGTATTACGCCATTATTATTAGCACAAGCCGGCGTTGATACAAAAACAATTAGCAGTGATTACGCTGCTGACGATAATGCATCTTGTATAGATATTAAAAAATATTACCCCGGTGCATCTGCAAATTATGACACAGGTAAACAGGCGCTCGATCTGAACTTCCCCCAGATTTATATCCTGAAACGCCCTGCGGGCTATGTCGATCCCTCCCTGTGGGAAGATGGCGTCCCTGCCGCCCTCGTTTCTTATGATATGAACGCCTGGCATAGCGAAGGCAACGGCAGTACATCCGACACGGCATATATGGGCTTGCGTTATGGTCTGAATATGGGGCCGTGGCGTTTACGCTCACGCGGCAACCTGAACTGGGATAAAGACAACGGCAGCAAATACACCAGCCAGGATATCTATTTACAGCGTGATATTACGCCATTAAGCGCGCAAATGGTGCTCGGCGATTCCTACACCCGTGGCGATGCGTTTGACTCCTTCAGCCTGCGTGGCGCACGGATGTATAACGATGACCGTATGTTACCGATCGGCACCAGCAACTATGCGCCGGTCATTCGCGGTGTGGCGAACAGTAACGCCAAAGTTACCGTTACGCAAAGCGGCAATAAAATCTACGAAACTACCGTACCACCGGGTGCCTTTGAGATAAACGACCTCAGCACCACCGGCTACGGTAACGACCTGTTGGTTACCGTTGAAGAATCTGATGGCAGCAAGCGCACGTTTACCGTGCCCTTCTCCTCCGTGACTCAAATGCTGCGCCCCGGCGCTACGCGCTGGGATATCGGCGTCGGTGAGTTGAACAACGATTCTTACGCTGACAAACCGCAGGTCGGTTACGCCCAGTTTTACTACGGTCTGAATAATACCTTTACCGGCTATATCGGCGCGCAGTATACCGACATGGATTTCTATGCCGGGCTACTGGGGCTGGCCATGAACACCCGCATCGGCGCATTTGCTTTCGACATTACCCAATCTCATGCCGAAGTTGACGAGCTGGGGACGTTAAGCGGGCAAAGCTATCGCCTGACCTACAGTAAAATGGTCGAGGCGACGAATACCTCCTTTAACGTGGCGGCTTATCGTTTTTCAACCGAAGATTATCTCAGCCTGAACGACGCCGCTTCCCTTCGGGATAGCGTTAAGCGGCAGAAATATGAAAACCAGGCTTACCAGTCTAGCGCCGAACTCTATTCCGATTACCAGCGCACTAAAAATCAGGTACAGATCAGTATTAACCAGCCGCTACAGTCCAGCGACTCTACTTACGGATCGGTATACGTCAGCGGGACCTGGCAGGATTACTGGAATGGCGACAGCTCTACCTCCAATTACAGCCTCGGCTACAACAACAGTTTTGCTTACGGCAGTTACAGCCTGTCGCTACAACGCTCCTACGATCAAAACGGAGCCAAAGATGACAGCATCTATCTGAGTCTCAGCATCCCGCTGAACGTCTTCTCGAATAGCTACGATCGTTCAGGCGGGTTCAGCAATATCAATATGGGGCTGCACTCAGATATGAAGGGCGGCGCCAGCTTCAACTCAACGGCCAGTGGCAATACGAAAAATAACGATATCAGTTATTCCGTGAGTGCCTCCTCCAGCGGCGGTGGCAACTACGGCAACCTTAATCAGGTGAGCGGTTTTACCTCGCTGAACAGCAGTTATGGTCCACTGGGCGTTTCAGCATCGTATAGCGATGATAATAGTAAACAGTATTCAGCCACCTATAGCGGCGGTATGGTGCTGCACTCTGGCGGGGTAGCGTTCGCACCGGGCAGTATCGGTGATGCCGATGCGCTGGCGCTGGTGAAGGCCAGCGGCGCAGAGGGTGCTGGCATCGGCTACGGCAACAGTGAAATAGGCAAATCCGGCTACGGCATCATGCCGTATATGTCGGCTTACCGTGAGAACCGCGTATCGCTGGATATCAGCACACTGGAAACTGACGTTGAAGTGAAAAACACCAGCGCCGTGACCGTACCGCGCAGCGGTGCTGTGGTACTGGTGAATTTTGAAACCGATGAAGGCCGTTCACTGATTCTGGAATTACAGCGCAGCGATAAAGGTTTTATTCCATTGGGTGCAGATGTACTGAATGAAAAGAACGAGCCTATCGGCACCGTGGGCCAGGCGGGCCAGGCCTATGTGCGCGGCGTTGAGGATCAGGGCGTGCTGCGTGTGGTTTGGGGCAGCGGCAAAGAAAGTACCTGTACCGTTCATTATCAGGTAACAGGAAATACAACGAAAGCAGGGTTAACGCCGGTTCTGAGTGACCAGGTTTGCCAGATGTAACCTTAGGGAAATCAGTGAGAGGGAATATGAAAAAAAATATGCTCAGACTGCCTGTTATCGCTCTCATCGCGATGGCGGCCTCAGGAGCAGCGCTGGCGGAAGGGACTAACCTTGATGTCAACTTTACTGCCACCGTGAACGAAACCACCTGCAATATGAAGCTACAGGGCGGCAATGGCTCGGACACCGACCAGACGCTGCAAATCGGCAACGATATTGGCGTGCGAATTAGCGACTTTGGCACATCAGCCAACCGGGCTGGCAACGCGGCCGCACAGGGTAATTTCAAAATCATGATCGTGGAATGCCCGCCGACGCTGACGTCGTTAAAAACGAAAATAACCGGGAGTCAATCAGGTTATTTAACCACGGGCATTCTTAACGCCATTAAAAAAGAAAATGGCGGAGCCGACTATACCGCCGTGTCTATCGCACGTATGACAACGCCAAACGCACCGTTCGTGATCAACTCAACGGCCGCAGGCGAGAGTCTGATCTGGACAAACGATGAAATTAAAGCTGGCGAAGTGCCCCTGGTTGCCGTGTTACAGGCGACACAGGATGGCAGGGTAACCACTGGCACTTTTGAAGCCACCGCTACCTTTGAATTCAGCTACGAATAAATTGCGCAGAATACGGAGCACTATCATGAAATTGACCCCAGCTTTACTCGCGTTATCCGTTTCTGCCGTTCTCTTTTCGGGAGTAGCCAGCAGCGCCGTTATTTCCGGGACCACTTCGGCGAAGATGAAATTTACCTCGACCGTCGTCACCGGAACCTGCACGGCAAAAGTGGTAGACGGCAGCGGTGCCAGCACTGCCGAAATTAAATATGGCGATATTTATCGTTCGGATATCGGCAAAAGCACCGTCCCGCTTTCAATCCAGTTGAGCAACTGCTCCGGCGTGACCAGCGCGACGGTCGCCGCCAAACCGGGCTCAGGCGGTAAGTGCTCCGGTAAATCGTATGACGGCGGCCTGAAAACGGCGTTTGAAATCTGGAGCGGCGCGGTGGATACCGGCGTGCAGCTTTCCTGCACGACACCGCCAGCAGCGCAGGTGGTGACGATATCCAACGGCAGTGGGCAATACCCGATGCAGTCAAGGATTGTCGCTGCCGAGGGGCAAACTGCGGCGACTGTCGAGATGGGTAACGTTTCTGCCCCTGTCACCTTTGTTGTGACCTACCCGTAATTATCTGCCAAAGCTGGAGTGACGCTGTATTAGCAGCCATTTCATTGTAATTTTGTGTTTAGGGAAAAACCATGAGAGTAAACAGAAATAAAAGCTATTTAAGCCTGCCTGTTGCCGCCTTTGTGTTAATAGCGGCCTCTGGCACCGCGTTCGCAGAAGAAAGCACCCTGGATGCCACCCTGACCGCCAACATTAAAGAAACCACCTGTGATATGAAGTTGGTGGGTGGGACCGGCAGTGACACCAAACAAAATATAACAGTATCCATTCCAGGCCGTTCTAACTACTTTATCCCGCTTGCTGATGGGCAAGCGGGTAAAGCCTCAGCGACATTTAAACTGGTGATTGTCGAGTGCCCGGAGTCATTGACATCATTAAAAACCACGATTAACGGAACGGCTGACAGCCGGTTAACCACCGGTCTGGCAAATCAAATTGCGAAAGCCGAGGGCGGCGCAGAATATGCGGCCCTTGAGATTGCCCGCAGCATAGCAATAGATGCCCCTTTCACCATTGGCGATAGCTCGGAAACTGGCGGTCTGGTGTGGACACGAGACGAAATTGATCAAAAAGAAGTGTCGCTGACGGCCACCCTACGAGAGACACAGTCCGGTCTTATGACCATCGGCAAGTTTACGACGATTGCTACCTTCAACTTTAGTTATGAATAAGTTGCGCAGAATACGGAGCGCTTTGATGAAAAATATTAACTTTTTAACCGTCCTGTCTCTTTCTGCCATTTTATTCTCAGCAACGACAACGGCGGCCATTACAGGAACCGATGACGTCGAAATGACGTTTAACGCTACACTTACCAGCACCACCTGTAACGCTCAAATTATTGATATGGCAGGTACCCCGACCAGCATCATTGACTATGGTGATGTGTTTAAATCAGAGATAGCCAATAAATCGCGGGTGGTACAATTTAAAATTAACTATACCGACTGTTCTGGCATTTCCAGTCTCGACATAAAAGCGAAGCCCGGTGCTGGAGGGAGCTGTTCCGGGGTTAATGCCGACGGTAATTCCTATGCAGCTGGTAATAATGCCGCCTTCGAACTCTGGTATGGCAACGTTGACAGAGATGTCGAAATGTTATGCTCAGGAAAATATTATATTATGTCCTGGACTCCTCTCGAAGGAGCATCTTCGATGCTCTTCAGCTCCCGTATCGTCGTCGCCAAAGGAGAAGATATTACCAAGGTGGATCCTGGTGCAGTCTCCGCCCCTATCACCTTTGTTATTACCTATAAATAAAACCCAGAGACCACACGAATGCACTCACTACCGTTTTTTCTACGCCGACGAGTCCTGACGCTGCTGGCTGGGTTGTTTTGCCTGGCAGGTTTCAGCCATGCAGGAGAGTTAGATGCGAACCTCAATGCGACAATTGTTGATACCACCTGTAAATTCAGCGTGGAAAACGGCGATGATGTGTATCTGCCAACCGTAATGCGTAACTGGTTTTATAACGCCGACGGCAGCAACCGCTACACCCCCACCGACGAAGCGGGCGGTACGCCGTTTACACTCCACGTTGATGAATGCTATGTCAGTAGCGGCATAAACAACTGACGTTCAGCTTCAGCCCGCAGTCCGGGTTCTGGAGCAACCAGAATCAGGTATTTAAAAACGACGCCACGGCAGGCGCGGCGGAAAATGTCGGCGTGGTGATATTTTCCAGCGACTATAAAACCAACGTACTGAACAGCGATGGCAGTTCAGCGGTGATGTACGATGTCTCGAACAAAAGCAGCGCACAGTATTTAACGGATTATCAGTTCTATGCGCGCTATCAGAATATCGGGGCGGTCACCGCAGGCATCGTCACCAGCAATGTCGTTGTAGACGTCAAATACGAATAAAAGGATTTATGATGAAATTGAGTCGTTTATCACTGGCACTGATGATCCTGGGCGCATCGGGTGCAGCCCATGCGGCCTATGAGTGTCGCTTTGTAAACAACCTTCCACGGCAAATTATGATGCCGGGCGTACAACCGGTAATCACTCCGCTGCCGCCGGGAACCATCACGGCGCCTACGCAAATAAGCACCACCATCCTGATGGAGATGCAGCCAGCGTTAACGTCTTACTGTGATGTCGGCGATGACGGCGATAACGTTTACCAGAAGACGGATAACTCACTGCTGTGGGGTTACGTGGATAATAAAGCCATGTTCAGAACGAACATTCCAGGTATTTATTACGCCATTGCGATCTACCCTGATGATAACCGCATCGCGGCCTGGTTCCCGCCAGGTACAGGGGGATGGACTCTCACCGGTGACATCCATGAAGATGAAGGCATTGTTGACGACCAAATCTGGCGTGCACGGATGGAGATTTACCAGTATCCCGATTTTAACGGCGTACCGAGCGGTACGACCATGCTAACCGCCATCGGCGGCCCGCTGGGGGAAATAGTGCTGGGCAATCCGATGACGGGAACAGTCGATGATCACCCCCGCCCGCTGATCAACATCTCGGAAATGTCGTTTAATATTCCCTTAAACGAGCCGACCTGCGCGTTACGCGCGCCCACCACCGTTGACCTGGGAGACTGGTATCGTTCCGACCTGGAAAACGACAGCACCAAAGAGGTGTCGTTTCAGATTACCGGCACCTGCGTTAATACTATGGCGGTATACTCCACCATTAGCTCCTCGCACACCACGGCGGATAAAGGCTATTTTACTAATGCTATCACCAGCAATTCTGCCATTACCGCCGCGGGTGGCGTTGGGGTACAACTCAGTTCATCAGCAAGCCATCATCTGTACGCCGATGGTCCTAGATTCACCCTGGCGATAGGTGAAATCAGCTATGGAGATCCGGTCAATATCGTCGATTACACCATGAAGGCGAAACTGGTGAAAACCGGCTCTGAAGCGGTGACTGCGGGCGTTTTCGGCACCACGGTGACTTTCCAGGTCACCTACGAATAAGCTACCCCTGCGGCTGATTACTAATCAGCCGCGACATCGTCTCCAGCGAATCCGTGCGTAAAATATACAGCCTTTTGAGCAGCATCGGATTATCTCCCGGTTTCACCTTCCCTCTCACCGTGGTCACCGCCATGTGGAATCCCGCATCGCCCGCCGCTTTTACCGCCGTGGCGTTATACCCACCAAACGGATACGAAAGATACAGGACGTGAGGATTGAACTGGGACAGCGCCCGACGCGAACGGGCAAAATCGAACAGAATATTGTGATAGCTGCGACTCAGCAGGATCGGCCGATGATGAGCGTCCACCCGATGTAAAAAATGGGTATGCGACTGGAAGTCAAACACGTCCCTGATCCCATTCAGTTCAGAGACGCTCATAAACTGTAGCGATTTCGGATCCCACTTCTGCGGGTGGCGCTTAATGCGTGACGAGATAATAAACGCCGTCGCCTTCATACCGTTCTGTTTCAACACCGGATAAGCATAACGACTCACCGACTTTAGGCCATCGTCGAACGTCAGCACCACCGCCCGCGCCGGGAGATTCATGTTGTTGCGTACATAGCCTTCCAGTTGATACATCGTCAGCGTCGTGTAGCCGCGATCGTGTAGCCAGGCCATCTGGTTACTAAACGCGCGTACGGAGGTTGTCGTGGAGGTGTGGCGAAAGCGGGTGTTCTCTTCATCGCGCAGAATATGATGATAGGTTAACACCGGGATACCGTTGTCTTCCTGCGCATCCAGAGCACTGATATAAGCCAGTCTGCCGCCAATGCGGATCTGGTACCAGGTCTGGTTGAGTCGGTCCTTAAGCTTACTGATAATGGGATAGCGCAGATTATCCGCCAGCACGCCAAACGGCGCGCTACCGACATCTGGGGCATTATAAACCGGTGTATCTTTCCAGGTGACCAGGCTTTGATTGCTGAGCGGTTTATTGAGATCGCCCAGACCATCGTCAACTTTCTGCCTCCCCTGAACCGGCTCCAGATGTCCCTTATCAATAAACCCGGTACCCAAGCCAAAGGTAAATTCGTAATAGTCTGCCGCGATGGGCTCAACGGCAAGGATCTGCCCGGCGCGAATATTCCCGACCGTCACCATCTTATTGCCAATCTGCGCCCATACGGCGGCCGCTTCGGTGGTTTGCATATAGCGAGCAGGCAAAGCCGCGGCGACGCTGCCAGAGAACAGGAGCACTACAACAAGCAGAACGCGCATAACCATATGAGATAACCGAGGCGAGAAACCTCGGTTATTGTAGCAAAAGCATCATCAATACCAATGATTAATACTCATACAAATCATGCTTCAACACGAAGGGGGGATTTTTTTGTTGTTGATGCCAGAGGCTGGAGACTTCGGGGCCGCCAAGCGCGACGATGCAATCGCGAAACGCAGAACTGCTCAGCGATTCCCGTGACGAAATCATTCGCTCAAGCAATGGATAGCTGATACCTGAAATCACTTCACACTGGGGGTGTTTGTGGCTCATTAACGAGGCTACGCGGTACGGCGCGGCCCCGGCCATATCCGTCAGGAAGATCACGCCCTCGCCTGAGTCGGTGGCATGCAGGGCATGGCACATCATGCGGCTTAACATATTCGAGCTGAGCCCACGCCAGAAACTTACCGCCTGACATTGCTCCAACGGACCGTACTTTTTCTCCAGACGATGCAGCATATCCTGTGCCTTATCGTCATGACAGGTAATTACCCAACCTAACATTGCCTACCTCCTTAGCAGGCAAGTAGTTTATCAGGGTGATAAATCGGTAATGGTGATAAGCATCAAAAGTCTTCCTCTCCCGGCCAGGAAGAGGAAGAAAGAATTAGCTACGCAGGCCGCGTCCGCGCTGAATCAGGTACCAGCACAGCAAGTAAAACGCCGCAATGAACACCACTAGCACGCCAAACGTGGTGACCAGCGGAACATCATGAATACCCAGGAAGCCGTAGCGGAAGCCGCTAATCATGTAGACAATTGGGTTCAGATGCGACAGCCCCTGCCAGAACGGCGGCAGCAGCGTTAACGAATAGAAAACGCCCCCCAGGTAGGTCAACGGCGTCAGTACGAAGGTCGGGATCAGGCTGATATCGTCAAAAGTTTTGGCAAAGACCGCGTTCAGCAGACCGGCCAGCGAGAACAGTACCGCCGTTAATACCAGCGTGAGCGCTACAAAGACCCAGGAGTGCACCTGGAACGGCACGAAGAACAGTGAAATAGCCGTTACGAGGATCCCTACGCACAGGCCACGCGCCACGCCGCCGCCGACAAAGCCCGCGATAATGACGTGCGTCGGCACCGGGGCTACCAGCAGCTCTTCAATATTGCGTTGAAACTTGGCGCTAAAGAACGACGAGGCCACGTTGGCGTACGAGTTGGTGATCACTGCCATCATAATCAGCCCCGGCACAATAAACTGCATGTAGCTAAAGCCATGCATTTCGCCGATACGCGAGCCAATCAAATTACCAAAAATAATAAAATAGAGCGTCATGGTGATGACGGGAGGCACCAAAGTCTGGACCCAGATACGCATAAAGCGGTGGATCTCTTTCGCCCAGATGCTTTTCAGCGCAACCCAGTAAAGCTGCATCATGCGCGATCTCCTTGTTTTTCATGAACCAGAGAAACAAACAGTTCTTCCAGTCGGTTCGCTTTGTTACGCATACTCAATACCTGAATGCCCTGCGCACTCAGCTGAGAAAAGACGCTGTTGACCCCTTGTTCACGCAGAACCTCCACTTCCAGCGTGGAAGTGTCGACCAGCCGGTACTGATAACCTTCCAGTTTCGGCAGCGGGCTTTTCGGCGCCAGATCGAGGATAAAAGTCTCGGATTTCAGTTTGGAGAGCAGGCTCTTCATCGAAGTATTTTCCACCAACTCACCATGCTGAATAATGCCGATATTGCGACACAGCATTTCCGCTTCTTCGAGATAGTGGGTGGTCAGAATAATGGTGGTGCCTTTGTCGTTTAAATCCTTTAAAAAGCCCCACATTGAACGACGTAACTCAATGTCGACGCCCGCCGTTGGTTCATCCAGAATGAGTAATTTCGGCTCGTGCATCAGCGCACGGGCAATCATCAGACGACGTTTCATCCCACCAGACAGCATGCGTGCGCGCTCGTTACGTTTTTCCCATAAATCGAGCTGCTTTAAATATAGTTCGCTGCGTTTGACCGCTTCTTTATGCTCAACACCGTAGTAACCCGCCTGGTTGACCACGATCTGCTGCACGGTTTCAAACGGGTTAAAGTTAAACTCCTGCGGCACCAGACCAAGCTGACGTTTAGCATTAACCGTGTCTTTTTCGAGATCGTATCCGAAGACGCTCACCCGTCCGGAAGATTTATTCACCAACGAGCTGATTATCCCAATGGTGGTGGACTTTCCTGCGCCATTCGGTCCCAAAAGCGCATAGAAATCACCCGCTTCGACTTGCAAATCTATGCCGCGTAACGCTTGAACGCCACCGGGATAGGTTTTTTTAAGTTGTTGAAGTTCCAGAGCAATGGTCATGGTTTTTTACTTACCTTACGTTCTGACATTTTATATATAGTTTAATTAATGCTGGAGTTACCCTATATTAGCCCATCGAATTTATCTGGCTTCGGGTCGTACAACTCCATGAAAGACATAGATACACTCATCAGCAACAATGCACTATGGTCAAAGATGCTGGTAGAAGAGGATCCCGGATTTTTTGAAACGCTGACGCATGCCCAGAATCCGCGTTTTCTATGGATTGGATGTTCCGATAGCCGCGTTCCCGCTGAACGTTTAACCGGTCTTGAACCGGGTGAACTGTTTGTTCACCGTAATGTTGCTAATCTGGTTATTCACACCGACCTGAACTGTCTCTCAGTGGTTCAGTATGCGGTGGATGTGCTGGAAGTGGAACATATTATTATTTGCGGCCACTATGGATGCGGCGGCGTCCAGGCGGCGATTGAAAATAAAGAACAGGGGCTGATTGATAACTGGTTACTGCACATCCGCGATATCTGGTTCAAACACAGCTCACTGCTGGGTGAAATGCCGCAGGAACGTCGCATGGACACCCTGTGCGAACTGAATGTGATGGAACAGGTCTATAACCTGGGCCACTCAACCATTATGCGTTCAGCCTGGAATCGCGGTCAGAAAGTGACCATTCACGGCTGGGCATACGGTATTCATGACGGTCTGCTGCGCGATCTGGACGTCACCGCCACCAGCCGCGAAACGCTGGAGCAGCGCTATCGCCAAGGGTTGTCTAACCTGAGTCAGAAACACAGCAACCATAAATAATGTGACATTGCCGGGAGGCGGCGACGCCTTACCCGGCCTACAAACCTACACCGTAGGTCTGATAAGCGAAGCGCCATCAGGCGCTCCAGCCAGTTACTCGTCCAGCAGCACCACTTTGCCAACATACGGCAGATGGCGATAACGCTGCGCATAATCAATGCCGTAACCGACCACAAACTCATCAGGAATTGAGAAGCCGATAAACTCGACCGGAACATTCACTTCACGACGAGAAGGTTTGTCCAGCAGCGTACAAATAGCCAGGGATTTCGGCTCGCGCAGGCTCAGAATTTCACGCACTTTGGACAACGTATTGCCGGAGTCGATGATGTCTTCGACAATCAGCACGTCCTTGCCACGAATGTCTTCATCCAGGTCTTTCAGGATTTTAACATCACGCGTGGTAGACATTCCGCTGCCATAGCTGGATGCCGTCATGAAATCGACTTCGTGGGAGACATGCACTTCACGGCACAGATCCGCCATAAACATAAATGAGCCACGTAACAGACCAACCAGCACCATATCGCTGCCGCTGTCCTTGTAACGTTCGTTAATCTGGCGCCCCAGTTCAGCAATACGCGCTTTGATCTCCGCTTCCGGGATCATCACTTCAACAGTATGTTTCATAAACCCTATAACTCACTGATTTTTATCAGTTGACACATCATGCAGATCGAAAGAAAGCGCTTACGTTGATACACCGACTGACAGACGGCGACCCGCTCTAACCACAAAACTTGCGACAGCATACAAACAATTCAGTTGATGAAGTATACCAGTAAAGAGAGCGGGTTCCTCTGATAGTTCACAGGAGAACCCGTTTGCGGCGTTTTTTGTACGCTTATTAATCAACACCAGGAGCGCACGGCAGACTGTGGCTAAAACGTTTCCCAGTGTGGGTCTTGTGGCGAACTCCCCGCGGAGGTCGCTTGCGGAGCATCCTTAGGTGGTTTTCGATGCTCACTGTTGGAGGCATCGCGAGTGATGCGAAATGCCGCCACGGCCAGGCGTAACTGTTCAGCTTGTTGTTCCAACGAAGCGGCGGCGGCGGCAGACTCCTCTACCAGCGCGGCGTTTTGTTGTGTGACACTGTCCATCTGCGAGACCGCGAGACTCACCTGCTCAATCCCCCGACTCTGCTCCTCCGAGGCGGAGGCGATTTCCCCCATGATGTCCGTCACGCGGGTAACCGCAGCGACAATCTCTTTCATCGTTTTACCCGCGTCCGACACCTGCTGAGATCCCATCCCCACGCTGTGGGTTGAGTTATCAATCAACGCCTTGATCTCTTTGGCTGCCTGAGCGCTACGGCTTGCCAGGGTACGGACTTCACCCGCCACAACAGCAAATCCGCGTCCCTGCTCTCCTGCTCTGGCTGCCTCAACCGCCGCGTTGAGCGCCAGGATATTGGTCTGGAAAGCAATACTGTCGATGACGCTGGTGATCTGCGCAATTTGCTGTGAGCTACCGGCAATTTCACTCATTGTGTGCACGACTGTATCAACAACCCGTCCACCACGCGCGGCAGTATCAGACGCATTCTTAGCCAGTTGAGTCGCCTGTTTCGCATTGTCCGTATTTTGCTTCACGGTCGCGGTAAGCTGTTCCATGCTGGCGGCTGTCTCTTCAAGTGAAGCGGCCTGCTGCTCGGTACGCGAAGACAGATCGTTGTTACCTGATGAGATTTCCGCTGCACCGCTATGAATCGTTTCTGAGCTGTTACGCACCGACGTGACTGTCGAAATCAGCGACTGTCGCATTTCATCTAAGCCCGTCGCCAAACGCCCCATTTCATTACGTCCCTGGACGTCGAGTTGATGGGTCAAATCACCACGGGTAATAATGCGAATATGCTCCATAATCTGCGCCAGGGGTTTAAGCAGCATATGCTGCAACCCGCTCCAGATCATGCCCAGAACGATGAGCACAGCGACGACAATTGCCCCTAATGTCCATTGCATGCGGGTAAAGCTGTGCTGATTCTCCGCCGCCGCGTGCTGAAGCAGCGCGTTATTTTCGTTACGCCACTGGTCATAGCTGGCTTCCATCTCATCCTGCGCCTTCTGAGCATCAAGATCGCCATAGGCTTGATAGTTATTCGCGCGCAGATACTCTATCGATAACGCCATCACGTCGTGCATCTGCCGATACTGTTTTTCCATTTCAGATGCAATTTGCGGATTCTGCCCCGACACCTGCGGCAATGACTGATAATGCGCGAAGTATCCCTCAGCCTTCTTCATTGACTCACTCGCCGTTTTCAGCAAAGTATCAATTGCCGCCAGTGAGGCCGGATCGCGTTGGTTCTTTAAGAAACGAATTGCTACACGGGTTACCGTTACCCGGGTTTTAATCAGCGTATTGACGCTATCACTCAGATTTTCCTGTTGGGCGTTCAGGGTGCCTGAGTTCTGGAAATTATGGCGATCATTGTTTACCGCAGAATAAAAAAAGCTTCCTGTCACGACCTGTAGCAAACAGAAAATGGCGAGAACCAGAAGAATGCCGGTAATAACGCGCACATTTTTAATCATAGTATTTCATCCATTGAACTCACATTGGGTACCCAATGATTATCGGCTTCAAAGGCGATTACTTTATGTGCAATAGCAGAATTTGCAGGAGGAGGGAGTCGTGCGATGAAACGCTGTAAAGAGACTGTGTTTTATCCGGCCTACGAGAGATTTCTGCAGGCCGGATAAGCACAACGCGATTTTTTTAGACAGTGAAGCCGAGCATCATCCCGGTATCTTCATGCTCTAGCAGATGACAGTGCGCCATATAGGCATGCTCTTTTGGTGCATCGTGGTCAAACTTCACCAGCACCTCGCTCACGCCGCCTTCTACCCGCACCGTGTCCTTCCATCCCGCGCGGTGTGCGGCTGGCGCTTTGCCATTCTCAGACAAAATGCGGAACTGCGTGCCGTGAATGTGGAACGGATGCAGCATCATGTCGCCCTGACCGGAAATTACCCAGCGTTCGTGCTGCCCTTTCGCCGCGGCAAACATCGGTTTATTCATATCAAACGCCTGACCATTAATCCGGTTGGCGTTATGGAAATCAAACGATCCGCCATGCTTCATGTTGCCCATATCACCATGCTGCATATTCCCCATCTCACCGTGGTTCATATTGCCATGATTCATATTGCCGTGGCCCATATTGTCATTATTCATATGGCCCATCATCTTCCCATGATCCATACCCGCCATGGCCTGAGCGCCGTATTTCTTCATCAGCATTTGCATGCCCATCATGTCGAGCATCGGATCCATCGACAATTGCAGTTTGCGCACCGTCAGCCCTTCCAGTGACGGCAGCGATGGCATGGATGTCAGCGAATCTGGTAGCGTGCCGGAAGCGGTAATCAGCAACGGTTGAACGCGCATCACCGGGTGCGGCTTATCAAATGGCGCAACTGCCATCCCCATCTGGCTGACTGGCAGAGTGACCAGATCAAAAGCTTTGCCGTCACTGACATCCACCAGCACTTCAAAGCGCTCACCCATCAGCATAGGAAGCTCGGTCACTTTTACCGGTTCCGCCAACAGTCCACCGTCGCTGGCAATGACGTACAAAGGACGATTGTCGCTGGCCGCAATGTTCAGTGAGCGTGCATTACAACCATTCAGCAGGCGTAGACGCAACCAGCCACGCGGTGCGGCATGCTGAGGATAAATCGCCCCATTGGTCAGCAGCGTATCGCCAAACCAGCCGACGGCGGCGGTCATGATGTCCAGTCGATAATCAACCTGCCCATCAGCAGAGAACTGTTTGTCCTGAATAATCACCGGTACATCATCAATGCCCCACTGCTTAGGCAGCATCAGCTTGCGAATCTCTTCATCTTCAATCAGCACCAGTCCGGCCAGCCCCATCGCTACCTGACGGCCGGTCTTTCCATGCTGATGCGGGTGGAACCAGCATGTTGCCGCGCGCTGATCCGGCGTGAAGGTCACTGAACGTTTCCCGCCCGCCGGGATAATGCCTTGCGGCCCACCGTCGACTTCACCGGGGATTTCCAGACCGTGCCAGTGCAACGTCGTCTCTTCGGCAAGCTGGTTATGGATATCCACGGTCACCGATTGCCCTTTGTTCAGCTTGACCGCAGGTCCGAGTAAATTGCCGTTATATCCCCAGGTCGTCGCTGTTTTACCAGCAAAGCTCGATTTTCCGGCTTGCACCACCAATTGCATACGGTTTGAGGCATCCGCGGTTAGCAGGTCAGGAATGGGCAATGCAGGGCGGTCTGCGGCAAATACGCTCCGGCTCCACAGAGGTAACGCTGACGCGACGCCCAGCGCCACGGAGTACTTTAAAAAGTCACGACGTTGCATAATCACTTCCTTATATTCAGCAGCTTAAGCAGGCTATCTTTTAAGCATAAGCCTTCCCCTTACGGGAAGGTCAAGTGAACGGCTAATAATAAAGGTCGTCGCTTCGCTCGCAGTATGCTAACGTTTAAATTCCGTGATGCAGTGGTAGAAGCAATGAAGACGTTTTTCAGAACAGTTTTGTTCGGCAGCCTGATGGCCGTATGCGCAAATAGCTACGCGCTCAGCGAGTCCGAAGCCGAAGATATGGCCGATTTAACGGCAGTTTTTGTTTTTCTGAAAAATGACTGTGGATACCAGAATTTGCCTAATGGGCAGATTCGTCGCGCACTGGTCTTTTTTGCCCAGCAAAACCAGTGGGACCTGAGTAATTACGACACCTTCAATATGAAAGCGCTGGGTGAAGACAGCTACCGCGATCTCAGCGGTATCGGCATCCCAACGGCAAAGAAATGCAAAGCGCTGGCACGTGACTCTCTGAGCCTGCTGGCCTACGTTAAATAGATAGTTTTGCGGAGCCCTCAGGCTCCGCATGAATTAACGCTGTTGCACAAATTCGCGGTATGCCGCCACAACCTGAAGAAAGTCCTCTACACCACAGAGCGAAAAACTTTCTTCGTCGTAGTAGCTCATCCCCTCTTCCATCTCATCGCCGGAGAACTCCAGCTGATTAGCGCGGACCATCACTTCTTCGCCATCCAGCCAGAGCGTGTATTCATGCCCTGCTCGCTGCCAGGAGCGCTCACTGCCCTTAACCGCACGCGCTGCCTGTTCCACTTCATCAAGTAAGGCCAGGTTTTCTTTCACTTCCTCATTAAACCAGTGCCCCACCACCTCGTGGCCCATGGACATACGCACTTTTACCACTCCGGTAATATCGCGCAGAAATTCGTAATCCATAATGTCTTCCTCTGCTCCCGGCAATGCGCCAATACCGCATTGCGCCTTGCTGTAATTATCGCAGCAGCGCGGCAGAAAAAAAGCGTAGCGGGTATAAGGAATAGAAATAAAAATGCCCGGAGAAGCAGACTTCTCCGGGCATTGATGTGTTTTTACACAAATGCGTTAGCGCATTACACCGCGGTCTGGAAAATCACACCATCGGCTTTCTCGGTATACTGAGACAGCTGGTCAAAGTTCAGATAACGGTAAGTATCTACGGCCGTTTTATCTACCTGCGCCACATAGGTCTGGTACTCTTCCGCCGTCGGCAGTTTGCCGATCAGCGCCGCAACCGCCGCCAGCTCCGCAGAAGCCAGGTAGACGTTTGCCCCGGTACCTAAACGGTTCGGGAAGTTACGGGTAGAGGTCGACACCACCGTTGCGCCGTCGGCTACACGCGCCTGGTTACCCATGCACAGAGAGCAGCCTGGAATTTCGATACGCGCACCGCTCTTACCGAATACGCTGTAGTAGCCTTCTTCAGTCAGCTGAGCGGCGTCCATACGGGTTGGCGGAGCCACCCACAGACGCGTCGGCAGCTGGCCTTTGTGCGCATCCAGAAGCTTACCAGCGGCACGGAAGTGCCCGATGTTAGTCATGCAGGAGCCGATGAACACTTCGTCAATCTTCTCGCCCTGTACGTCAGACAGCAGACGCGCATCGTCCGGATCGTTCGGCGCACACAGGATTGGCTCTTTGATATCCGCCAGATCGATGTCGATCACCGCCGCGTATTCTGCATCAGCGTCGGCTTCCAGCAGCTGCGGATCCGCCAGCCATTTTTCCATGCCCTGCACACGACGCTCCAGCGTACGGCGATCGCCGTAACCTTCCGCGATCATCCACTTCAGCAGAACGATGTTAGAGTTCAGATACTCAACGATCGGCTCTTTGTTCAGCTTGATGGTACAACCGGCAGCGGAACGTTCAGCGGAAGCATCGGTCAGTTCGAACGCCTGCTCCACTTTGAGATCCGGCAGACCCTCGATTTCAAGGATGCGGCCAGAGAAGATGTTTTTCTTACCTTTCTTCTCAACGGTCAGCAGACCCTGTTTGATCGCGTACAGCGGAATGGCGTGTACCAGATCGCGCAGGGTGATACCCGGCTGCATTTTGCCTTTGAAACGCACCAGAACGGATTCCGGCATATCCAGCGGCATCACGCCGGTCGCCGCAGCAAACGCCACCAGACCAGAACCTGCCGGGAAGGAAATCCCGATAGGGAAACGGGTATGGGAGTCACCGCCGGTGCCAACGGTGTCCGGCAGCAGCATACGGTTCAGCCAGGAGTGGATAACGCCATCGCCCGGACGCAGGGAGACACCACCACGGTTCATGATGAAGTCTGGCAGCGTATGGTGCGTATTGACGTCCACCGGCTTCGGATAGGCCGCGGTGTGGCAGAAGGACTGCATCACCAGATCAGCAGAGAAGCCCAGGCACGCCAGGTCTTTCAGTTCGTCACGGGTCATTGGGCCAGTGGTATCCTGAGAACCGACGGAGGTCATCTTCGGTTCGCAGTACGCGCCCGGACGGATACCTTTCACGCCGCAGGCGCGGCCAACCATTTTCTGTGCCAGGGAGAAGCCACGGCTGCTTTCCGCCACGTCTTTCGCCTGACGGAATACGTCTGAGTGTGGCAGACCCAGCGCTTCGCGCGCCTTGGTAGTCAGGCCGCGACCAATGATCAGCGGAATACGGCCACCGGCGCGAACTTCGTCGATCAGGACTTCAGTTTTCAGCTCAAAGCTTGCCAGCAGTTCGCCGGTTTCGTGGTTGCGTACTTCGCCTTTGAACGGGTAAACGTCAATCACGTCGCCCATATTCATGTTCGACACGTCCACTTCAATCGGCAGTGCGCCCGCATCTTCCATGGTGTTGAAGAAGATAGGTGCAATTTTGCCGCCGAGGCACAGGCCGCCGCCGCGCTTGTTCGGCACATGAGGAATGTCGTCACCCATGAACCACAGCACGGAGTTGGTTGCGGATTTACGCGAAGAACCGGTACCGACAACATCACCCACATAAGCCAGCGGGTAACCTTTTTTCTGCAATTCTTCAATCTGTTTGATCGGGCCAACAACGCCCGGTTGATCCGGTTCGATACCTTCACGGGCGTTTTTCAGCATCGCCAGCGCGTGCAGAGGGATATCCGGACGAGACCATGCATCCGGTGCCGGAGAAAGGTCATCGGTGTTGGTTTCACCCGTCACTTTGAAGACGGTAACGGTGATTTTTTCAGCCAGGGCAGGACGGTTCAGGTACCATTCGGCATCAGCCCAGGATTGCATTACCTGCTTCGCATATTCGTTGCCCGCTTTGGCTTTTTCTTCTACGTCGTAGAAGTTATCGAACATCAGCAGTGTTGAAGAGAGCGCTTTAGCGGCAATTGGTGCCAGTTTTGCGTCGTCCAGCGCGTCGATCAGCGGATGAATGTTGTAACCACCCTGCATAGTGCCCAGCAGTTCAATGGCTTTTTCTGGGGTAACCAGCGGGGAGGTGGTGTCGCCTTTCGCGACAGCGGCGAGAAAACCAGCTTTAACATAAGCGGCTTCATCTACGCCAGGAGGAACGCGGTTGATCAACAGGTCTAACAGGAATTCTTCTTCGCCCACAGGCGGGGTCTTCAGCAGCTCGACAAGTGCAGCCATTTGGGTTGCGTCTAAAGGTTTTGGCACAATCCCCTGGGCAGCACGCTCAGCTACGTGCTTACGGTATTCTTCTAGCACGACGATATCTCCTCGCTCTCATTGTCATAATGCGGCGCTTTTGTAGATGGGCGATTCTCTTCACGCTCCTGTGAGACAGTAGTTAGTAGGGTAAATGCCCGGTACCGCATAAGGCACAATAACAGGATTTTCACTAAGTGTTAATCCGTTTACAAAAAAGCAACATAAAAAATTGGCTGAATCGTTAAGAATGGTATAGCGACAAGGCGCAACGCAATTTAGGCTGCCTGAAACCTCCCTGAAACGGTTGATTTTTAAGCGCGATCGGCTGAATATTCCAGCGATTTTCCCGCCATCAGATATAATTGTGTAATAAATCTTCACACTCTTTTTCCGGACTTACCGGGCGAATCCCCAATAAAAGTCAAAACTGTCTAACACGGGTGAATAATACTCGCGGCAACAGGAACGCCTCACGGCACAGCGCTTGTCTCGTTGGAGTCATTTTATGAAGTTGCCCCTTAAGCCACATCTGCTTGTCCTTTTGTGCAGTGCCGGGCTGTTTGCCGCCTCTGGCGTGATGTTCGTTAAAAGTCGCACAACGGAACCTGCAGCTCCGGCCCCCGTTGCACAGCAACCGTCAGCACCGGCTCCAGCTCCCGTAGCGGCCCCTGCCCCGGCCGACCAAACAGCGCCCGTTGTGGCACCAACCTACTCGGCAGCACAAATCGATCAGTGGGTTGCACCTATTGCGCTCTATCCAGACTCGCTGCTGTCGCAAATTTTGATGGCCTCAACTTATCCGGCTAACGTCATCCAGGCCGCACAGTGGTCAAAAGACAATCCCAAAATGCAGGGCGATGCCGCCATTCAGGCCGTTGCCAGCCAGCCCTGGGATCCCAGTGTGAAATCGCTGGTCGCCTTTCCTCAGTTGATGTCGCTGATGGGTGAAAATCCGCCGTGGGTACAAAGCCTGGGCGATGCTTTCCTCGCACAACCGAAAGATGTCATGGATTCCGTTCAACGTCTGCGTGCGCTGGCGCAACAGACCGGTGCGTTGCAATCAACACCGCAACAGACTGTCACTACTGTGACCAAAGCAGCGCCAGCTAAAACCGCCACCAGCGAGTCGACGACCAGTTCAGCGACCACAACAGCCACGACCACCTCAACAAGCCCAACGGTTATCAAGATTGAATCCGCCGATCCGCAGGTGGTGTACGTTCCTACCTATAACCCGAATACGGTTTACGGTACCTGGCCAAATACCGCCTACCCACCAACCTATTTGCCGCCTACGCCCGGCGAGCAGTTTGGCAACAGCTTCGTTAATGGTTTAGGCTTCAGCCTCGGCGTCGCTACAACCTATGCCATCTTCAGCAACATCGACTGGGATGACGACGATGATCACCATCATAATGATGACTGGGATAACCATGGCGGCTATAACCGTAATGGTGATAACAACATCAACATTAACGTTGATAACTTCAATAAAATCAGTGGACAACGACTGACAGACGCCAACCGTACCTGGCAGCACAACCCGGCCTATCGTGAGGGTGTGCCATACCCAAATAACCAGCTCAATAACCGCTTCCACTCCACTAACACGGCTACGGGCTTAAGTTCAACCCAACAAAGACCGGTCAACCGTGATAGCCAACGCCAGGCTGCGATGAGCCAGATGGAAAAATCGACGGGGAAAACATTCCCGCAGACAGCGCGCTCGGGCACGAAAGACGCCCAGCGTCAGGCGTCCAGCCAACAGCTGAAGCAGATTTCCCAGCGTAATAACTACCGCGGTTACGATACCAAACCGCAAACAGCGAAACGGACAAGCACACAGCAACGTGAGAATCGTCAGGCAGTCGCCCAGCGACAGGAGAAACGGGTCACGCAACCGGTACAGCAACGCAATGTGCAACAGCGCAATCTTCAGCAGCGGACCAGCCAGCCACGCGCCAATGCGCTGAGCGGTAACGACAGCCGCTCCGCCAACTGGCAGGCACAGCAACAGCGAGGTGCCCAGAGCCGGCAGGTCGCCCGTAATCAGCCATCGCGCCAGCCTTCTGGCGGGCGTGCTGAACACCGTGAATTCCGTCATCGTTAAGGGAACCGACATGAAAAATAAACTACTCAGTGGAATGGTGTTGTTCATGGTTTCGGCCACCGCGATGGCACAACAATCCTTCAGTACACCAGACCAGGCAACCGATGCGCTGGCAAACGCGATCAGTGAGCAAAATGAAAGTGCAATGAGCAATCTGCTCGGGGAAAACTGGCGTGATTTTCTGCCGCCAGAAGGCGTCGATCCTGATGCGGTTGACCGCTTCCTGCGCGACTGGAAGGTTCGCCATAGCACCGTTATCGACGGCAATACGGCGCATCTTGTGGTTGGGGACAGCGACTGGCAACTGCCAATCCCGGTCGTCAAAAACGCTTCAGGCTGGCAATTTGATATCAAGGAAGCGGCCGAAGAGATCCTGACCCGTGAGATTGGACGCAACGAACTTGCTGCCATCGAGGCGTTGCACGCCTATGTGGATGCTCAGCAGAGCTATTTTGCGATGAACCAGAAATACGCGCAAAAGATTGTCAGTTCTGAAGGGAAAAAGGATGGTCTGTACTGGCCTGTTTCGCCCGGCGAAGCGCCAAGCCCGCTTGGCCCAGCCTTCAGTCCACAGGAGCCGGGCACAGGCTATCACGGCTATCATTTTCGTATCCTTCCCGATAAAACCAGCGGCTTTGCCATGGTGGCCTGGCCCGTTAGCTACGATCACACCGGCGTGATGAGTTTTATGATTAACGGTGAAGACAAAGTCTACCAGGCCGATCTCGGTGTTGAATCACAGCAGAAAGCACAAGCGTTAACCACATTCCATCCGGATAAAAACTGGCAACCCGTAGCACCGTAAAGCGAGGTTAAGCCGTAGGCCGGGTTAGCACTAGCGCCACCCGGCATGTTGCCCGAAATAACGGGTAGCTTCAGGCAAAAAAAACGCCTCCGAAGAGGCGTTTTCACAAAAGGGAGAAGATTACTTCTTCTTCGCTTTCGGGTTTGGCAGGTCGGTAATGCTGCCTTCAAAGATTTCTGCCGCCAGACCCACTGACTCGTGCAGAGTCGGGTGCGCGTGGATGGTCAGCGCGATATCTTCAGCGTCACAACCCATTTCGATCGCCAGACCGATTTCGCCCAGCAGCTCGCCGCCGTTGGTACCGACAATCGCACCACCGATAACACGGTGAGATTCTTTGTCGAAAATCAGTTTGGTCATACCGTCTGCACAGTCGGAAGCGATAGCACGGCCAGAAGCAGCCCACGGGAAGGTGGCGGTTTCGTAGCTAATGCCTTTTTCTTTCGCTTCTTTCTCGGTCAGACCAACCCATGCAACTTCTGGTTCAGTGTATGCAATGGATGGGATAACTTTCGGATCGAAGTAGTGTTTCTTGCCGGCGATAACTTCAGCGGCAACATGACCTTCATGAACACCTTTGTGTGCCAGCATCGGCTGACCGACGATATCGCCGATAGCAAAGATGTGCGGCACGTTGGTGCGCAGCTGTTTGTCAACGCGGATGAAGCCACGGTCGTCAACTTCCACGCCAGCTTTGCCCGCGTCGAGGTTTTTACCGTTCGGTACACGACCGATAGCAACCAACACAGCATCGTAACGCTGAGCTTCGGCAGGGGCTTTTTTACCTTCCATGGAAACGTAGATACCGTCTTCTTTCGCTTCAACGGCGGTCACTTTGGTTTCCAGCATCAGGTTGAATTTCTTGCTGATGCGCTTGGTGAAGACTTTAACCACGTCTTTGTCGGCAGCCGGGATAACCTGGTCGAACATTTCAACCACGTCGATCTCTGAACCCAGCGCATGGTACACGGTACCCATTTCCAGACCGATGATACCGCCGCCCATTACCAGCAGGCGCTTAGGAACAGTTTTCAGTTCCAGTGCATCGGTGGAATCCCATACGCGCGGATCTTCATGCGGAATAAACGGCAGTTCGATCGGACGGGAACCCGCCGCGATGATTGCGTTGTCGAAGTTGATCACGGTTTTGCCGTTTTCGCCTTCAACTTCCAGGGTGTTTGCCCCGGTAAATTTACCCAGACCGTTAACCACTTTCACTTTACGGCCTTTGGCCATACCCGCCAGACCGCCGGTCAGCTGAGTGATAACTTTTTCTTTCCAGGTACGAATCTTGTCGATATCGGTTTTCGGCTCGCCAAAAACGATACCGTGTTCAGCCAGTGCTTTGGCTTCTTCGATAACTTTTGCTACGTGCAGCAGCGCTTTAGAAGGGATACAGCCGACGTTCAGACAAACACCGCCAAGGGTGCTGTAACGTTCTACGATGACGGTCTCCAGACCTAAATCTGCGCAACGGAAGGCAGCAGAGTAACCTGCAGGGCCTGCCCCAAGTACCACGACCTGAGTTTTGATTTCAGTGCTCATCATGACCTCTTAATTTATACCCGTCGTCCAGCGGGTCGTTCTATCCGCCCGTATTTTACAAAATTGTTAACAATTTTGAAACAACAAACGGCAACCGATTTGTCTTTCGCACAATAACCTCACTGACTTCATGAGATTACCAGAAAAAAGCCGGCCGTCGGGCCGGCTTTTTCGCTTACATCACCAGGCGGCGAATGTCAGACAGCATGTTGTTGATGATGGTGATAAAGCGCGCACCATCCGCACCGTCAATTACACGGTGGTCGAAGGAGAGCGAAATCGGCATCATCAGACGCGGCATAAACTCTTTACCGTTCCACACTGGCTCCATAGAGGACTTGGAGACACCGAGGATAGCCACTTCCGGCGCGTTCACAATCGGCGCGAAGTGGGTAGTACCCAGGCCACCGATGCTGGAGATGGTGAAGCAACCGCCCTGCATTTCGCCGGCGGTCAGCTTGCCATCACGCGCTTTCTTGGAGATCACGGTCAGTTCACGAGACAGCTCGGTAATGCTCTTCTTGTTCACGTCTTTGAAGACCGGAACAACCAGACCATTCGGAGTATCAACCGCTACACCGATGTTGATGTATTTCTTCAGGGTCAGGCGCTGACCGTCTTCAGACAGGGAGCTGTTGAAGCGCGGCATCTGTTCCAGAGCTGCGGCAACGGCTTTCATGATGAAGACTACTGGGGTGAATTTCACGTCCAGTTTACGTTTTTCAGCTTCGGCGTTCTGCTGTTTACGGAACGCTTCCAGATCGGTGATATCGGTCTTATCGAAGTGAGTAACGTGCGGGATCATCACCCAGTTACGGCTCAGGTTAGCACCAGAGATTTTCTGGATACGGCCCAGTTCCACTTCTTCGATTTCACCAAACTTGCTGAAGTCCACTTTCGGCCAAGGCAGCATACCCGGGATACCGCCACCTGCTGCTGCAGCCGGAGCCGCTTCAGCACGCTTGATAGCGTCTTTCACGTAAGCCTGAACGTCTTCACGCAGGATACGACCTTTACGGCCAGAACCTTTCACTTTCGCCAGGTTCACACCGAATTCGCGCGCCAGGCGACGAATCAGCGGCGTTGCATGAACATAAGCGTCGTTTTCAGCAAACTCAGATTTGCCTTCCGCTTTTGCGGCCGGAGCTGCGGCTTGCGCAGGCGCTGGTGCAGCGGCCGGAGCCGGAGCAACTGCTTGTGCAGGAGCGGCTGCAGGTGCTGCGCCTTCGACTTCGAAGACCATAATCAGAGAACCGGTTTTAACTTTGTCGCCGGTGCTGATTTTGATTTCTTTCACGGTACCCGCGAACGGTGCCGGAACTTCCATCGACGCTTTATCGCCTTCAACGGTGATCAGTGACTGCTCAGCGGCAATTTTATCGCCCACTTTAACCATCACTTCAGTGACTTCAACTTCGTCACCACCGATATCCGGTACGTTAACTTCTTTCGAGCCGGAAGCAGCCGGAGCCGCCGCTGCTGCTGGAGCAGCCGCCTGAGCCGGTGCAGCAGCAGGCGCTGCGCCCGCCACTTCGAAGACCATAATCAGGGAACCGGTAGACACTTTGTCACCCGTGTTGATTTTGATCTCTTTAACGGTACCTGCGAACGGCGCCGGAACTTCCATAGAGGCTTTGTCACCTTCAACGGTGATCAGAGACTGTTCAGCCGCAACGGTATCGCCCACTTTAACCATGATCTCGGTAACTTCTACTTCGTCACCGCCGATGTCAGGTACGTGTACGTCTTTCGCCGCAGAGGCAGCAGGTGCTGCTGCCGGAGCTGCTTCTTTCTTCTCTTCTGCCTGAGCAGGTGCAGCTGCTGCTGCACCGTCGGCGGAATCGAAAATCATGATCAGTTTGCCGGTCTCAGTTTTGTCGCCAACAGAGACTTTGATCTCTTTAACGATACCCGCCTGAGGGGACGGAACTTCCATAGAGGCTTTGTCGCCTTCTACGGTGATCAGCGACTGTTCAGCTTCAACTTTGTCGCCTACTTTGACCAGGATCTCGGTGATTTCAACTTCATCAGCCCCGATGTCCGGTACATTGATTTCGATAGCCATTATTCTTTTACCTCTTACGCCAGACGCGGGTTAACTTTATCTGCATCGATGTTGAATTTGATGATTGCATCTGCAACCACTTTCTTATCGATTTCGCCACGTTTAGCCAGTTCGCCCAGGGCCGCTACAACCACGTAGGAAGCATCAACTTCGAAGTGGTGACGCAGGTTTTCACGGCTGTCAGAGCGACCGAAACCGTCAGTACCCAGTACGCGATAATCATCAGCCGGTACATAAGTACGAACCTGTTCGGCAAACAGTTTCATATAGTCAGTAGATGCTACTGCCGGAGCGTCGTTCATCACCTGAGCGATGTACGGAACGCGCGGAGTTTCCATCGGGTGCAGCATGTTCCAGCGCTCACAATCCTGGCCATCACGCGCCAGTTCAGTGAAGGAGGTTACGCTGTAAACGTCAGAACCTACACCGTAGTCGTTCGCCAGGATCTGTGCTGCTTCACGCACGTGACGCAGGATAGAACCGGAGCCCAGCAGCTGAACTTTACCTTTCTTACCTTCGAGGGTTTCGAGTTTGTAGATACCTTTACGGATACCTTCCTCGGCACCTGCTGGCATTGCCGGCATGTGGTAGTTTTCGTTCAGCGTGGTGATGTAGTAGTAAACGTTCTCTTGTTTCTCACCGTACATACGCTCCAGACCATCGTGCATGATGACCGCAACTTCGTACGCGTAAGACGGATCGTAAGAGATACAGTTCGGGATAGTCAGAGACTGAATATGGCTGTGACCATCTTCGTGCTGCAGACCTTCACCGTTCAGCGTAGTACGACCAGAAGTACCACCAATCAGGAAGCCACGAGCCTGTTGGTCGCCTGCCTGCCAGCACAGGTCACCAATACGCTGGAACCCGAACATGGAGTAGTAGATGTAGAACGGGATCATCGGCAGATCGTTGGTGCTGTAAGAAGTCGCAGCAGCCAGCCAGGATGCGCCTGCACCCAGTTCGTTGATACCTTCCTGCAGGATCTGACCTTTCTCGTCTTCTTTATAGTAAGCAACCTGCTCACGGTCCTGCGGGGTGTACTGCTGACCGTTCGGGCTGTAGATACCAATCTGACGGAACAGACCTTCCATACCGAAAGTACGCGCTTCGTCAGCGATGATCGGCACCAGACGATCTTTGATCGACTTGTTCTTCAGCATCACGTTCAGGGCACGAACGAAAGCGATAGTGGTGGAGATTTCTTTGTTCTGCTCTTCCAGCAGCGCACCGAAGTCTTCCAGAGCCGGCAGTTCCAGCTTCTCGGTGAAGTTCGGTTGACGAGCTGGCAGGTAGCCATGCAGTTTCTGACGCTGAGCGTGCAGATAAGTGTGCTCTTCAGAACCTTCCGGGAAGGTGATGTAAGACAGGTTTTCAACCTGCTCATCGGTCACAGGAACGTTGAAACGGTCGCGGATATAACGCACGCCGTCCATGTTCATTTTCTTAACCTGGTGAGCGATGTTTTTACCTTCAGCAGTGTCACCCATGCCGTAACCTTTGATGGTATGGGCCAGGATTACAGTTGCTCTGCCTTTGGTTTCCTGCGCTTTTTTCAGTGCAGCGTAGACTTTCTTCGGATCGTGACCACCACGGTTCAGAGCCCAAATCTGCTCATCAGTCCAGTCAGCAACCAGGGCTGCGGTTTCCGGGTATTTACCGAAGAAGTGCTCACGTACGTATGCGCCATCTTTGGATTTGAAGGTCTGGTAGTCGCCGTCAACGGTTTCGTTCATCAGCTGGATCAGTTTACCGCTGGTGTCTTTACGCAGCAACTCATCCCAACGACCGCCCCACATGACTTTGATAACGTTCCAGCCAGCGCCCGCGAAGATGCCTTCCAGTTCGTTAACAATCTTGCCGTTACCGGTTACCGGGCCGTCAAGACGCTGCAGGTTACAGTTGATAACAAAGACCAGGTTGTCCAGTTTTTCACGGGTCGCGATGGTGATCGCACCTTTAGATTCTGGCTCATCCATCTCGCCGTCGCCCAGGAAGGCGTAAACGGTCTGTTTAGAGGTATCTTTCAGGCCACGGTGTTCCAGATATTTCAGGAATTTAGCCTGGTAGATAGCACCGATTGGGCCCAGACCCATAGATACGGTCGGGAACTGCCAGAATTCTGGCATCAGTTTCGGGTGCGGGTAGGAAGACAGGCCTTTGCCATGTACTTCCTGACGGAAGTTGTTCATCTGCTCTTCAGTCAGACGACCTTCCAGGAATGCGCGTGCGTAGATGCCCGGAGAGATGTGACCCTGGAAGTACACCAGATCGCCGCCATCTTGCTCGTTGCGTGCACGGAAGAAGTGGTTGAAGCAAACATCATATACCGTTGCGGAGGACTGGAAGGATGCCATGTGGCCACCCAGCTCGAGGTCCTTTTTAGACGCACGCAGTACGGTCATGATGGCGTTCCAGCGGATAGCAGAACGAATACGACGTTCCAGCTCCAGATTGCCCGGGTATTCCGGTTCATCTTCAACGGCAATAGTGTTTACATAATTGCTGGCCCCTGCACCTGCCGCTACTTTCACGCCGCCTTTGCGAGCTTCTGAAAGCAGTTGGTCGATCAGATACTGAGCACGCTCAACACCTTCTTCACGGATGACCGATTCGATCGCCTGTAGCCAGTCGCGAGTTTCGATCGGATCCACGTCATTTGGGAAACGTTCTGACATGGGGGTATTCCTTATCTATCTAATACGTTGAGTTATCTGGAACCTGTCCCATTACGTTCTCGCCAGAGAGCGTAATAAGACAGGTTCTGCGTTTAGTTGCCGCGCACTTTATATGGCGCTTGATTTACAACATCTTCTGGTTAACGTTCTACCAGAAAAATCACTAATTCTTTCGTTGCTCCAGACGGCGTAAGGCGCGTTCACGACGGCTTTCCTCACGGCTTCTGTCCAGCAGGATCTCTTCGATAAACGCCAGGTGACGGTGGGACGCTTCACGCGCCTCTTCCGGCTTCCCGGCAATAATTGCTTCAAAAATACGGGTACGGTGACTGCTAACCAGTGGCAGCATTTCACGACGCGCATACAGCAATTCGAAGTTTTGCCGAACGTTCTGGGCCAGCATCGGCTCCATACACCTTAGCAAATGGAGCAGCACCACATTGTGTGCCGCTTCGGTGACAGCAATTTGATACTGGAGTACCGCATCAGATTCGCCGTCAAGATCGCCGGACTGTTGAGCAAGCTCGATCGCATGGTGGAGTTCACGGATACGCGTTTTGTCTTCATCCGTGCTGCGCAGTGCAGCGTAATAAGCCGCAATACCTTCCAGCGCATGGCGCGTCTCAAGCAGGTCAAACTGGGATTCAGGATGGTCGGAGAGCAGCTCTACCAGTGGGTCGCTAAAGCTCTGCCACAGGCTGCTCTGAACAAAAGTGCCACCGCCCTGACGACGAAGCAGTAAGCCCTTCGCTTCAAGGCGTTGGATCGCCTCGCGTAAGGAGGGGCGGGAGACGTCGAACTGTTTTGCCAGCTCGCGTTCCGGTGGGAGTTTTTCTCCGGGGCGAAGTGTCCCCTCAAGAATTAAAAACTCCAGCTGCTGCTCAATCACATCGGAGAGTTTTGGTTGGCGGATTTTGCTGTAGGCCATGATTTCCTGTCTTAAGCCATTTGCCCGGAGTCAATTGGTCTTACCAATTTCATGTTCTTGACGCTAAAGTAACAAAGTATTCACCTTCTGTCCATACAGGTTTTGATTGAAATCAGTAAAGGAGGCATATTTTAACAACATTACAGAAATAACGTTTCAAACATGTAACTATGCACAAATGTTAAATTTACCCATCCCGGGGTAGTTTTAACGGAATTGAAACGAAAGATTATCTCATCTGAACCGATTCACCTGCTTATTTATCGATATATCAACCACTATTATTGAATAGAAATTCAAAATGGAAATTTTGTGGTAGATAAACTCGCATTTACAAATGGTTTCTTTTTATTCAACTCGTCATCTTCCCCGCATAAAGCAGGTGCATTCGCGCTCGCATATCATTATTCTGATCAAGACAAAAGTATTAAGGCAACATTTCATCAAAAGCATCTGTAAACAAATTAATACAACAAACGGAATTGCAAACTTACACACGCATTGCTGCGTAGTTCAAAAAATAAGCACTCGAAATATGAAGAGTAAAACCACACACGAGGTTTCATGATGGAAAGTCAACAGCATGGCGATCAGCTCAAGCGCGGCCTTAAGAACCGCCATATACAGCTAATCGCGCTGGGTGGCGCGATTGGTACCGGGTTATTCCTTGGTAGCGCATCCGTTATCCAGTCTGCAGGACCGGGTATTATTCTGGGTTACGCTATTGCCGGCTTTATCGCCTTTTTGATTATGCGTCAGTTAGGTGAAATGGTGGTTGAAGAGCCCGTTGCAGGCTCATTTAGTCACTTTGCTTATAAATACTGGGGCGGTTTCGCGGGGTTCTCTTCCGGCTGGAACTATTGGGTGCTGTACGTGCTGGTTGCCATGGCTGAGCTAACTGCCGTGGGTAAATACATCCAGTTCTGGTACCCGGAGATCCCAACATGGGTGTCTGCGGCTGCCTTCTTTGTGTTGATCAACGCCATCAACCTGACCAACGTGAAAGTGTTTGGTGAGATGGAGTTCTGGTTCGCCATTATTAAAGTCATTGCCGTTGTAGCGATGATCCTGTTCGGTGGCTGGTTACTGTTTAGCGGTAACGGCGGCCCGCAGGCCAGCGTTAGTAACCTGTGGGACCAGGGTGGCTTCCTGCCGCACGGCTTCACCGGACTGGTGATGATGATGGCTATTATTATGTTCTCTTTCGGTGGACTGGAGCTGGTCGGGATCACCGCAGCAGAAGCGGATAACCCGGAGCAAAGCATTCCCAAAGCGACCAACCAGGTTATCTACCGTATCCTGATTTTCTATGTGGGTTCGCTGGCGGTTCTGCTTTCCCTGATGCCGTGGACGCGTGTCACGGCCGATACCAGCCCGTTTGTCCTTATTTTCCACGAGCTGGGCGACACCTTTGTTGCTAATGCCCTGAACATCGTAGTGCTGACTGCCGCCCTTTCTGTCTATAACAGCTGCGTATACTGCAACAGCCGTATGCTGTTCGGTCTGGCACAGCAGGGCAATGCGCCGAAAGCGCTGATGAACGTAGATAAACGCGGTGTACCGGTGAACACCATTCTGGTTTCCGCACTGGTGACGGCTCTTTGTGTGCTGATCAACTACCTGGCACCGGAATCCGCCTTTGGCCTGCTGATGGCGCTGGTGGTTTCCGCACTGGTGATCAACTGGGCAATGATTAGCCTGGCGCACATGAAGTTCCGCAAAGCCAAACAGCAGCAGGGTGTTACCACCCGCTTCCCGGCGCTGCTCTATCCGCTGGGTAACTGGGTGTGCCTGATTTTCATGGCTGCAGTACTGGTGATTATGCTGATGACGCCGGGCATGGCGATCTCGGTATACTTAATCCCTGTATGGATTGCCATTCTTGGCATCGGCTACCTGTGTAAACAGAAAACGGCCGGCGCGGTTAAAGCGCATTAATCCCCCCTCCCCCCACCTGCGTCAGGTGGGGGTTGTTACCTGTCTCACACTTTCCCACTCACGACTGTTTAGTCCATATCAGCGGCGTTATCCTGCAACGCAAAAACACCAGTGCCGGACAATAATTCTCTCCATATCTCATTAATGGAGAGCAGTTGATGGAAACCAGTAAGCTCACGGTGAAAGAAAAGATCGGCTATGGAATGGGCGACGCCGGATGCAACATCATCTTTGGCGCCATCATGTTGTTTGTTAACTATTTTTACACAGACATTTTTGGTCTGGCACCTGCACTGGTCGGCGTATTACTGCTCTCAGTACGCGTTATCGATGCCGTTACCGACCCTATAATGGGCGCAATGGCCGACCGCACCCGTAGTAAATATGGTCGATTTCGTCCATGGCTTTTATGGATGGCTTTCCCGTACGCATTATTCAGCGTACTAATGTTTACCACCCCTGAGTGGACCTATAACAGCAAAGTTATCTATGCGTTCGTTACCTACTTCCTGCTATCTATTACTTATACAGCGATCAACATTCCCTACTGCTCGCTCGGCAGCGTCATCACCAACGATCCGAAGGAACGCGTCGCCTGCCAGTCATATCGCTTTGTGTTGGTAGGCATTGCAACCCTGCTGCTGTCCCTCACCTTGCTGCCAATGGCCGACTGGTTCGGCGGGGAAGACAAAGCCAAAGGATATCAGATGGCGATGGCGGTTCTGGCTTTCATCGGCATGTGTATGTTCCTGTTTTGCTTCGCTACGGTCCGTGAACGCGTACGCCCTGCTGTCCAGACCAATGATGATTTAAAAGCCGATCTGAAAGACGTGTGGAAGAACGATCAGTGGGTAAAAATTCTGCTGTTAACACTGTGCAACGTCTGTCCGGGCTTTATTCGCATGGCTGCCACCATGTACTACGTGACCTGGGTTATGCAGCAAAGCACGCAGTTCGCAACGCTGTTTATCAGTCTTGGTGTGGTCGGCATGATGATCGGCAGTATGCTGGCGAAGGTATTAACCGATCGCTGGTGCAAACTGAAAGTCTTCTTCTGGACCAATATTATCCTGGCGATTTTCTCTGCCGCGTTTTACTTCTTCGATCCGAAAGCAACCATGATGATTATGGTGCTCTACTTCCTGCTCAACATCCTGCACCAAATTCCTTCTCCGCTGCACTGGTCGCTGATGGCGGATGTCGATGACTATGGCGAGTGGAAAACCGGTAAACGCATCACCGGAATCAGCTTCTCCGGTAACCTGTTCTTCCTGAAACTAGGCCTGGCGATTGCCGGAGCGATGGTCGGCTTCCTGCTCTCCTGGTACGGCTACGACGCTGGGGCGAAAGCGCAAAGCGACTCTGCCATTAACGGTATTATGCTGCTGTTTACCATCATACCGGGCGTAGGCTACCTGATTACCGCAGGCGTGGTTCGTCTGCTGAAAGTTGACCGCGAGTTTATGCAGCAAATCCAGACAGATTTAGAAAAGCGCCGCGCCAACTACCGTGAACTGAATGAATACCACGATATAAAAACGACTGAAACCGTAAGGAAAGCCTAATGAATCAGTGGCCAAATCCCTTTATTGAACAGCGTGCCGATCCGTTTATCTTACGTGACGGTAGCCACTATTATTTCATTGCTTCAGTACCCGAATATGACCGACTGGAGATACGCCGGGCCGACTCGCTGGAAGGGTTGCGCACCGCCGCCCAGGTTGTCGTCTGGCGCAAACCAGAAAGCGGCCCCATGAGCCAACTCATCTGGGCACCCGAAATCCATCATCTGGCAGGCAAGTGGTACATCTATTTTGCTGCCACCCATACACAGTCGCTCGACAAGCTGGGGATGTTCCAGCATCGCATGTTTGCGCTCGAATGTGCCGACGCCGATCCACTGACCGGCCAGTGGACTGAGAAAGGTCAGATTAAAACGCAGTTTGATACCTTTGCGCTTGATGCCACCACCTTTAACCATCAGGGAAAACAGTGGTACCTCTGGGCGCAGAAGTCTCCCGATATCGCCGGAAACTCCAATATCTATCTCGCAGAGCTGGAAAATCCATGGACGATTAAAGGCGAGCCGATCATGCTAAGCCACCCTGAGTATGACTGGGAATGCCGGGGTTTTTGGGTCAACGAAGGTCCTGCCGTCATGGTTCATGGCGATAAGCTGTTTATCAGCTATTCCGCCAGCGCCACCGATGAGAACTACTGTATGGGATTATTGTGGATTGACCTCAACGCCGATCCGCTCAACCCACAGAACTGGCACAAATCACCGCGCCCGGTCTTTACCACCAGTTATGAAAACCGCCAGTTTGGGCCAGGACACAACAGCTTTACACAAACGCCGGAAGGTGAAGATGTGCTGGTGTATCACGCGAGAAACTACACCGAAATCGAGGGCGATCCGCTGTACGACCCAAACCGCCACACTCGTCTGAAGCTCGTGCGTTGGGACGAAAACGGCATGCCAGATTTTGGCGTGCCGCCTGCTGATACGAACTAAACCGTTGCACTGCCCGGTGGCGCTAACGCTTACCGGGCCTACACGTTTTTTCATTGTAGGCCGGATAAGCGTTAGCGCCATCCGGCACAACGCTATACTAATGCCCCATAAATGGTGAGCACCGCAATAACCACCACCACCACAAACGAGGTTTTCTTCGCCAGCGAAACGGCGGCTTTTGGCGTTTCGACTTTATCGGTGTGCGGTTCACGCGCCAGCGAGAACTGCGCCAGACGCGTAAGCACCTGATATTGCGATGTGTGCAGATCCGCAAGCGAGGCAAACCAGGCCGGCAGCGCTTTCTCGCCGTGTCCCAGCAACGCATAGACCACGCCCGCCAGACGCACCGGGATCCAATCCAGCACATGCAGGATCGCATCAATACCTGATTGCAGACGCTGGTGCGGTGTCTGATAGCGCGCCAGCCAGGACTGCCAGGCACGTAAAAAAGCATAACCAACCAGCGTCACAGGTCCCCACGGACCACCGACAATCAGCCAAAATAACGGTGCCAGATAAAAGCGGAAGTTGTTCCATAACAGCGCGTTCTGCAGTTCGCGCAAGAATTCACGCTCATCGCAGTCCGGCGGAACCCCATGGATAAGCGTCAGCTCGCTGGCCATCGCATCACGGGCGTGAGCATCATCGCGAGCAGCCGCGTTCAGGTAAGCGTGATAGTGAAGGCGCGCCTTGCCAGCACCGATGCACAGCAAGCCAATTAAGATCCACGCCACCAGCAACGGAACATTAAACAACAGCCCATGAAGTGCGCGCAGTAGCAGAAATGTCACTCCCATCGCAATAAGAGTCATGCCTACCGTACGCATCATCGAGAAATGCTTAGTCCGGCGGAAAAAAGCTTCAATCCGGTGATCAAGCTGCCAATGCTCACCCAGCTTAAACAGGCGTTCAACAATCAACACCAATAATGTTGTAAACAGCGTCATGTCATCTCCTTGTGCGACGAGGGGGTGACCAGGGCGCGGAACCTTGCCCAGTCAAAGGACGGCCCGGGATCGGTCTTACGCTCGGGCGCAATATTGCAATGTCCTGTCATGTTGTTAGCAATGGCCGGATAACGCATAATCAGAGTACTCGTCACGGCAGCCAGTTGCTGATACTGCGCATCGGTATAGGCCAGCGTATCCGTCCCTTCCAACTCAATACCAATTGAAAAATCATTACAGCGTTCTCGCCCTTGATAGCTCGACACACCCGCATGCCAGGCGCGTTTATCAAAAGGCACATATTGCACGATTTCACCGTCACGGCGAATCAAACAATGGGCCGAAACACGCAGATGGGCGATCCCGGCAAAATAAGGATGGGCGTTGGGATCAATCGTGCCCGTAAACAGCGCGTCTATCCACGGGCCGCCAAACTCGCCGGGCGGCAAGCTGATATTATGCACCACCAGCAGAGAAGGGTTTTCGTCATCCGGGCGGCAATCGTAATGCGGAGAGGGAACGCGTCGCGCCTCTGCCAGCCAACCCTCGTCTAACAACATGCAGAATCTCCTTATTGGTGGTGCTCATATCGGGTTCAGGGTAGCATGTTTCCACCTTATGATTCGTTAGCAATTTGGAGTTTTATCATGCCGCCTCGCCGCTATAACCCTGACTACCGACGTGACGCGCTGTTGGAACGCATAAATCTGGATATCCCTGCCGCTGTAGCTCAGGCGCTGCGTGAAGATTTAGGCGGAGAAGTTGATGCCAATAACGATATCACCGCGCAGCTTTTACCCGAAGATATGCGCTCCCATGCCACCGTAATCACCCGCGAAGATGGCGTTTTTTGTGGAAAACGTTGGGTGGAAGAGGTCTTTATTCAGCTGGCTGGCGATGATGTCAACATCACCTGGCATGTCGAAGATGGCGACAGCATAAAGGCCAATCAGCCGCTGTTTGAACTGGACGGCCCTTCCCGCGTTTTACTGACCGGTGAACGTACTGCGCTGAATTTTGTGCAGACGCTTTCAGGTGTAGCGAGCGAAGTGCGTAAATACGTCGACCTGTTAGCGGGAACCAAGACCCAACTACTGGATACGCGTAAAACACTGCCGGGACTGCGTACCGCGCTAAAATACGCCGTATTGTGCGGCGGCGGCGCGAATCATCGTTTGGGGCTGTCCGACGCCTTCCTGATAAAAGAAAACCACATTATTGCTTCCGGCTCGGTACGTCAGGCCGTCGAAAAAGCCTTCTGGTTGCACCCGGATGTGCCGGTTGAAGTCGAAGTAGAAAGTCTGGATGAGCTGGACGACGCGCTGAAAGCCGGGGCCGACATCATCATGCTCGATAACTTCGAAACTGACCAAATGCGCGAAGCGGTAAAACGCACCAACGGCCAGGCGCGTCTGGAAGTGTCGGGCAACGTCACCCATGAAACGCTGCGAGAATTTGCCGAAACCGGTGTCGACTTTATCTCCGTTGGCGCACTGACCAAACATGTTCGCGCACTCGATCTCTCCATGCGATTTCGCTAATTGCTGATTGTATTGCCCGATGACGCTTCGCTTATCGGGCCTACTACACAAGTTTATTCTGTAAGCCGGATACGGCATTTACACCACCATCCGGCAGTTTCTTCGAGTCTCTTCGCAAATACATTGTCTGACTCTGTAATTTCGTAAAAATCCTCTGAACCCGCTTTCCCGTTTTGTTTTTTGTCTCTCGTCGTCCTCCCGTCGGTTTGCCAAAGTAGCGCCAGCAAACTCAAGGAGCGAACGATGAACAAGCAACGAGGCTTTACACTTATCGAACTCATGGTGGTAATTGGCATTATTGCCATCCTTAGCGCCATCGGCATTCCGGCATATCAAAACTATCTGCGCAAAGCCGCGCTGACAGACATGCTGCAAACCTTTGTCCCCTATCGCACGGCGGTTGAGCTCTGTGCACTGGAGCATGGCGGAACAGATACCTGCGATGCCGGAACGAATGGTATTCCCTCTCCAACAACTACCCGTTACGTCTCAGCCATGAGCGTTGAAAAGGGAGTTGTCAGTCTTAGTGGGCAGGAAAGCCTGAACGGGCTAAGCATCACCATGACGCCAGGTTGGGACAATGCCAACGGCATTACCGGTTGGAACCGAAACTGCGTCATCCAGAACGACAGCGCATTGCAGCAGGCCTGTGAAGACGTTTTCCGCTTTGATACCCACTAAGGAACAGAGATGAACACCACCCAACTTACGGCGCTATGCCAACGTTATCAGGCAATATTACTGGATGCAGACAATGAAGTAGTGCATATCGCCGTCGTAGACGCCCCATCACACGAGCTGCTGGATGCGCTGCATTTTGCCACCACCCGGCGCATCGACATTGTCTGCTGGACACGTCAGCAAATGGAAGGCCACACACATACACCGCAGACAATGCTCCCGGCAGTGGTCACGAAAAGCAGCGCCAGCGCAGCAGACTTGCTGAATCAGACGTTTCATTCCGCTCTGACGCAACGGGCTTCTGATATTCATTTTGAACCCGAGGAAAATCACTATCGAATCAGATTACGCGTAGATGGCGTGCTTCACGCTTTACCGGAAGTCACGACCGAGATGGGCATTGCCATCACCGCAAGGTTAAAAGTATTAGGCAGCCTGGATATCGCCGAGCATCGGCTTCCACAAGACGGACAATTTACCGTTGAGATTTCAGGAGAGCCGGTCTCGTTTCGCATCGCCACCCTGCCCTGTCGCTACGGCGAAAAGGTCGTGTTGCGGCTACTTCATCAGGTCGATCAGTCACTGGAGATCGCCGCGCTGGGAATGCAAGACGCGCAGCTGACCGCATTTTCGCAAGCCTTGCAGCAGCCTCAGGGGCTGATTCTGGTTACCGGGCCTACCGGAAGCGGCAAAACGGTCACGCTGTACAGTGCGCTGCAAACCCGAAACACCCCGGATGTGAATCTTTGTAGCGTGGAAGATCCGGTAGAGATCCCGATCGCAGGTCTCAACCAGACGCAAATTCACCCACGTGCCGGCCTGACTTTTCAGGGAGTCTTACGTGCTCTGCTGCGCCAGGATCCCGACATTATCATGGTGGGTGAAATCCGCGATGGCGAAACGGCCGAAATAGCCCTTAAAGCCGCGCAAACCGGCCATCTGGTTCTTTCTACGCTGCATACCAATTCCACCAGTGAAACGCTGGTGCGCCTGCAACAAATGGGTGTCGCACGCTGGATGATCGCCTCCGCGCTGACGCTCGTTATTGCACAGCGGTTGGTCAGAAAGTTGTGCCCCCATTGCCGACAACGTCAGAGTACGCCTATCACGCTCCCAAAAGCTGTCTGGCCTACACCACTACCGAATTGGCAGGCCCCTGGCTGCAAACATTGTTATTACGGATTTTATGGTCGTGCGGCATTGTTTGAAGTGCTCCCTGTTACTCCGGCATTACGTCAGAGTATTTCCAGTGGCACATCCGTAGACGAAGTGGAATCTGATGCTCAGCAATCAGGAATGAGAACGCTTTTCGAGAATGGCTGTCAGGCCGTCGAGCAAGGGTTAACGACATTTGAAGAGCTGATTCGTGTACTGGGCATACCTCATGTCCACTAAACAGCTTTGGCGCTGGCAAGGTATTAACAACGAAGGTAAATCGCTGGAAGGCACACTATGGGCCGATACCCGACCGTCATTAATGCTGGCTCTTGAGAAACAACAGATTACGCCGCTGCGCATTAAACGTATGCGTGTCAAAACCTCGCACTGGAGCCGTACAAGAAGTGCCGAAACCATACACCAGTTGGCGACATTACTAAAGGCAGGGTTAACGCTCTCAACAGGGCTAGCTCTGCTTGCTGAACAGCATCCCAGCAGTCAATGGCAGGCGCTACTGCGTACGCTGGCTTACGATATGGAACAGGGCATTACCCTCTCCACCTCGTTATCACAATGGCAACACGTTTTTCCGCCCCTTTACCAGGCAATGATCCGTACCGGAGAACTTACGGGTAAGCTGGACGACTGCTGTTTTGAACTCGCCTACCAGCAAAAGAAACAACAGCAACTTTCTGATAAAGTTAAAAAATCCCTGCGCTATCCGATCATCATCATAACAATGGCGGTGATGGTCGTATTTGCGATGCTGCAGTTTGTACTCCCTGAGTTTGCCGCTATCTACCAGACGTTCAACACCCCGCTACCGGCGCTCACTCAGTGGATTATTACCATCGCACACTGTAGCAGCCAATGGGGATGGCTGACGGTAGCACTTGGCCTGGTAGCAGTTGCCACACATCATTTGATAAAGCAGAAACCGTACTGGCTCATTCTGCGCCAGAAATTGCTGCTCAGCCTCCCGGTCATAGGGCCGATGGTGAGAGGGCAAAAACTCACGCAGATATTCACTGTTCTGGCGTTAACGCAAAATGCGGGCATTCCCTTTTTGCAGGGTCTTGAGAGCGTTACCGAAACGCTGGCTAACCCTTTCTGGTCGCAACGTTTAGCACTGGTTCAGCAGGATATCAGCGCTGGAAAACCGATCTGGTTAGCGCTTAAAAATAGTGGTGAATTCAGCCCATTGTGTATACAGCTGGTCAGAACTGGTGAAGCTTCCGGCTCGCTGGATGCAATGCTGCGCAATCTTGCGCATCACCATGGCGAGAAAACCCTGGCTCAGGCTGAGAATTTGGCTGCATTACTTGAGCCTGCGTTGCTGATCATTACGGGGCTTATCATCGGTACCCTAGTCGTCGCGATGTATTTACCGATTTTCCATTTGGGAGATGCGATGAGCGGAGTAGGATAAATTCAAATGCCGGATGGCGGCGTAACGCCATCAGGCATTTCACAGAACTAGCTGTTCTTACAGGCTATTGAAAACACGGTTTTCTTGTTCCTGTACACGAATAAACGTTGTACGTTTGGTCAGCTCTTTCAGACGGGATGCGCCCACATAGGTACAAGCAGAACGCAAACCGCCGAGGATATCGCGAGCGGTATTATCAACCGGGCCGCGCAGTGGCAGCTTGACGGTCTTACCTTCTGCAGCGCGGTACTGTGCAACACCACCTACGTGACGCGTCATTGCAGATTCAGAGCTCATACCGTAGAACAGCATGAATTTCTCACCGTTCTCTTCAACAATTTTGCCGCCACTTTCTTCATGACCAGCCAGCATGCCGCCGAGCATCACGAAGTCTGCGCCGCCACCGAACGCTTTTGCCACGTCACCCGGCATTGTGCAACCGCCGTCGCTGACAATCATGCCACCCAGACCGTGGGCTGCATCGGCGCATTCAATAACTGCAGAAAGCTGTGGATAGCCAACGCCGGTTTTTACACGTGTGGTACATACTGAACCTGGGCCAATGCCGACTTTGACAATATCAGCACCGGAGAGTACCAGCTCTTCACACATTTCACCGGTGACCACATTGCCCGCACAGATCGTTTTTGTCGGCCATGCTTCACGCGCTTTCGACACGAACTGAACAAAATGCTCTGAGTAGCCATTGGCCACATCAATGCAGATAAAGTTCAGCGCGGGGTTGAGCGCCAGAATCTGTTTAGTTTTTTCGAAATCTGCATCAGACGTACCGGTTGAAACCATTACGTGTTTGAGCACATCGGCAGAGCTCTCTGCGATGAAGGCGGCCCAGTCTTCAACAGAATAGTGTTTGTGCACAGCGGTCAGGATGTCGAAGGATGCCAGTGCCGTTGCCATGGCAAACGTCCCGACAGTGTCCATGTTCGCAGCAATAATAGGTACGCCGGACCAGGTCTGACCTGAATGCTTAAAGGTAAATTGACGTTCCAGCTCAACATCGGAACGGCTTTTGAGAGTAGAACGCTTAGGGCGGATAAGAACGTCTTTGAAACCTAACTTCAGATCTTCTTCGATACGCATGTGCGGATTCCTGGGGTTAATGGCGAAAAATCGAAACTCACAACTCCAGTGACGCTATCATACGCACTAATCAATGCCGCGCAAGACTGCGAAATTCTCTTTTTTTACGCTACAATCCCATAAATTTACCTGGCGAATAGTAGGTTAATCCTGCAGCAGCCTCGCCTTCGCACGCATAACTTTTAACTGTTTGATAATCAAACTTAAACTCCAGGATCGGCATCTATGAGGTATACGGTAGCCTTAACCGGCGGCATTGGCAGTGGTAAAAGCACCGTTGCAAATGCGTTCGCTGACCTCGGAATAAACGTCATTGATGCAGATATTATTGCGCGCCAGGTGGTTGAACCCGGCACACCTGCTCTTAAGGCGATCGAAGAACATTTTGGTTCCGACGTTATAGCCGCAGACGGATCGTTGCAGCGACGCATTTTACGCGAACGCATTTTTTCCAATCCTGAGGAGAAAAGCTGGCTGAATGCCCTGCTCCATCCGCTTATTCAGCAGGAAACGCAGCGTCAGTTTCAGCAAGCAACCTCTCCTTATCTGCTATGGGTTGTCCCTTTGCTGGTGGAAAATTCGCTGTATAAAAAAGCCGACCGCGTACTCGTGGTGGATGTCACCCCCGAAACCCAGCTCAGACGCACCATGCAGCGTGATGACGTCACGCGTGAGCATGTTGAACAAATTCTTGCTGCCCAGGCAACGCGTGAAGCGCGGCTGGCCGTGGCAGACGATGTTATTGATAATAATGGCGCACCGGAAGCCATCGCCTCGGATGTCGCCCGCCTGCACGCGCTCTATTTGCAATGCGCGTCGCAGTTTGTCTCACAGGAAAAACCGTAATGCACACCCAGGTCCTTTTTGAACACCCTCTCAATGAGAAGATGCGCACATGGCTGCGCATTGAGTTTTTAATCCAACAGCTCTCCGTTAATTTGCCCATTGCTGACCCTGCCGGCGCTCTGCATTTTTTCCGCAATATCGGAGATTTACTGGATGTATTTGAACGCGGCGAAGTCCGCACCGAACTCCTCAAGGAACTGGAACGACAGCAGCGTAAACTCCAGGCCTGGGTCGAAGTTCCCGGCGTTGATCAAAGCAGAATCGACTCTTTGCGTCAGCAGTTAAAAAGTGCAGGTAGCATTCTGATTTCTGCCCCGCGTATTGGACAGACGCTGCGCGAAGATCGTCTGATTGGTCTCGTCCGTCAGCGTTTAAGTATTCCTGGCGGGTGCTGCAGTTTCGATCTGCCGACCCTGCATATCTGGTTACACCTGGCACAGTCGCATCGTGACGCGCAGGTTGAAACCTGGCTTGCCAGCCTGAATCCGCTCAATCAGGCGCTGTCGCTGGTACTGGATTTAATTCGCAACTCAGCGCCGTTTCGTAAGCAAACCAGCCTGAATGGTTTTTATCAGGACAACGGCGAAGATGCAGATCTGCTACGCTTGCAGCTGCCGCTTGATTCGCTACTTTATCCGCAAATTTCTGGTCATAAGAGCCGTTTTGCCATCCGTTTTATGCCGCTGGATAGCGAGAATGGTCAGGTGCCTGAGCGCCTCGATTTTGAACTGGCGTGCTGTTAAGGAGTCAACATGTCTGAACAAACCATCGTCAACTGCCCAACCTGCGGCAAGCCTGTAGTATGGGCTGAGGTCAGTCCGTTTCGCCCATTCTGCAGCAAGCGCTGCCAGTTAATCGATCTGGGAGAGTGGGCCGCAGAAGAGAAACGCATCCCAAGCTCTGGCGATCTGTCAGAAAGCGACGACTGGAGTGAAGAACAGAAGTAATTCTGCTAAAACGGTGGGTCGGATTAGGCAACGCCGCATCCGGCATTTTATGTTGTTTTGCCTGATGGCGCTGCGCTTATCAGGCCTACGAACTAAAACGTTGGGCGGGCATGCGTAGCGCCCCCGCCATAATTTGCCGGATGCGGCGTTGCCTTATCCGGCCTACAGCACCATTAGCCAGCTATCAGCTTTTCAATGACCGGTGCATTCGCGGGCGGGAAATCCTGCGCATTCAGAGCATCTTGCGCAATCCACTGCGCCGGTTGCCCCTCTTTTCCCCACGGCTCGCCTTCCCAGCTTTCAACCAGCCAGAACCACAGAGTGATATGCCTGTCCGGAAACTGATACTCCAGCTTTTCGAACAATGAGCTTTGAGTCGGCGTGATCCCCACTTCTTCCTGTAGCTCGCGAATCAGCGCCTGCTCCGGTGTTTCGCCCGCTTCAATTTTCCCGCCGGGGAACTCCAGCTTATTGGCCATGTGGGCATCAGCCGCACGCTGGGTGATAAAAATTTCATGTTGATGATTACGAATAATCCCGACGGCGATTTGCAGTATTTTCATCTTTATCGTCCATAAAAAAGGCGCAGAATTCTGCGCCTTTTCAGTAAGTTATTTTCTTAGCTCAGACGGCCGTGGCACTGTTTGTATTTTTTGCCAGAGCCGCAAGGACACGGATCGTTACGACCCACTTTACGATCGCCAGTTTGTGCTGCCAGCTCTTCTGCCGCGGCAGAATCGTCGCCTTTATGGCTCAATTGCTGCATCTGCGCTAAGCGCTCAGCTTCTTCACGACGCTGCTGCTCCATAGCTTCGACTTCTTCAGGCATACGCACCTGAACTTTGCTCAGGGTGCTGATCACTTCGTATTTCAGTGATTCCAGCATTGACGCAAACATAGAGAAAGATTCACGCTTGTATTCCTGCTTCGGATCTTTTTGCGCATAACCACGCAGGTGGATACCCTGGCGCAGATAGTCCATCGCAGCAAGGTGCTCTTTCCACAGGGAGTCGAGAGTTTGCAGCATCACGCCTTTTTCGAAGTGACGCATCATCTCCGCGCCCACAACTTCCTCTTTACGCTGATAAACTTCGATGGCGTTTGCCAGGATACGTTCACGCAGCGTTTCTTCGTGCAGCTCAGGCTCTTTATCCAGCCACTCTGAAATCGGCATCTCAAGATCGAAGTCGTTTTTCAGACGTTCCTGCAGACCCGGGATATCCCACATTTCCTCCAGAGACTGCGGCGGAATATAGGCATCAATAGTTGCTTTGAAGACATCTTCGCGGATGCTGTTGATGGTTTCGCTAACATCAGTTACGTCCAGCAGTTCGTTACGCTGGGTGTAGATAGCACGACGCTGGTCGTTGGCGACGTCATCATACTCCAGCAACTGCTTACGAATATCGAAGTTGCGGCTTTCCACTTTACGCTGCGCGTTAGCAATTGCTTTGGTCACCCATGGGTGTTCAATGGCTTCGCCAGGCTTCATACCCAGTTTACGCATCATGCCTGACACGCGGTCAGAGGCAAAAATACGCATCAGCGCATCTTCCATCGACAGATAGAAACGGGAAGAGCCCGCATCACCCTGACGGCCCGAACGACCACGCAGCTGGTTATCGATACGGCGAGATTCGTGACGCTCGGTACCGATAATATGCAAGCCACCGGCTGCTAATACCGCGTCATGGCGAACCTGCCACTCGGCTTTAATCTGCGCGATTTGTTCCGGAGTTGGGTTTTCCAGCTCGGCAACTTCCGCCTGCCAGCTACCGCCCAGCACGATATCGGTACCACGACCTGCCATGTTCGTCGCGATAGTCACGGCTGACGGATAACCCGCCTGGGCGACGATTGCAGCTTCGTTGGCGTGGAACTTGGCGTTCAGAACGTTGTGTTTGATACCCGCTTTGCTCAGCTCGTTAGACACTACTTCCGATTTTTCAATGGAGATAGTACCTACCAGTACCGGCTGGCCATTTGCAGTACGCTCTTTAATATCTTCAATGATCGCCTGAATTTTTTCCGCTTCGGTCATGTACACCAGATCCGGTAAATCCTTACGGATCATCGGACGGTTGGTCGGCACAACCACGGTATCCAGTTTGTAGATGGAGCTAAATTCAAACGCTTCAGTGTCGGCTGTACCGGTCATACCGGCCAGTTTTTCGTACAAACGGAAGTAGTTCTGGAAGGTAATAGATGCCAGCGTCTGGTTCTCGTTCTGGATCTCTACGCCTTCTTTAGCTTCAACAGCCTGGTGCAGACCATCGGACCAGCGACGCCCCTGCATGGTACGACCGGTGTGTTCATCGACGATGATAACTTCGCCGTCTTTCACGATGTAGTCGACGTCGCGGGTAAACAGCACGTGTGCACGCAGTGCGGCAGTCACGTGGTGCATCAGCATAATGTTACCAGGAGAGTACAGTGACTCGCCCTCGTCCATAATGCCTTCGTTAACCAGCAGCTCTTCAATCAGTACCAGACCACGCTCGGTCAGGTTAACCTGGCGCGCTTTCTCATCAACAGAGAAGTGGCCTTCGCCCTGGAACGTGTCGGAATCTTCCTTCTCCTGACGGATCAGGTGCGGGATGATTTTATTAACTTTTTTGTACATTTCCGAGCTGTCTTCAGCCGGGCCGGAAATGATCAGCGGCGTACGCGCTTCATCGATCAGGATGGAGTCGACTTCATCGACCAGCGCATAGTGCAGTTTACGTTGAACACGCTCTTCCGGACTAAACGCCATGTTGTCACGCAGGTAGTCAAAGCCGTATTCGTTATTGGTACCGTAAGTAATATCGGCGTTATAGGCTTCACGCTTGGCTGGCGCAGGCAGGCCAGACATGTTGATACCAACGGTCATGCCGAGGAATTCAAACAGCGGGCGGTTATTTTCGGCATCACGCTGAGCCAGATAGTCGTTCACGGTAACCACGTGTACGCCCTTCCCGCTTAATGCGTTCAGGTAGGCTGGCAGCGTCGCGGTCAGGGTTTTACCTTCACCAGTACGCATTTCCGCGATGCAGCGATCGTTAAGCACCATACCGCCCAGCAGCTGAACGTCGAAGTGACGCATACCGAACACGCGCTTACTCGCTTCACGCACTACTGCGAACGCTTCCGGGATCAGGCTCTCAACGCTGGCACCTTTTTCCAGACGAGCGCGGAATTCAGCGGTCTTCGCTTTCAGTTCATCATCGGAGAGTTTTTCCATCTCCGGTTCCATCGCGTTGATGACATTGACCACTTTACGCATACGACGCAGCGTACGCTCGTTACGGCTACCGAATACTTTCGTTAATAATTTGATTAGCATAATAAAATCTCAAACGCCCCGCGGTGCGGAGTCAAAAATTATAAGTTGGAAGGTTCTTTTTTAGCTGAGGCGTTGAGGACCAGCGCGGATACCCTGCAGCTGGCTGATCCAGACCGGAACGCTAAACGCGGCCTGAGAGGTAAAGTGTGCGTATGTCACGCGACTTACTGTCGCGGGCGGAGTGCCTTCTTGCGTCAGCATCGCGCTGAGCGTATTCAGTAACGCAAGATGGTGCGCCTGGATTGGCAATGGCTCTTCGGCAACGGGCAACGCCTGAGGTGCCATGGCAAAAGAAAGATGGCGGATAACCGTACGAATAGCATGTTGATGCCAGTAATCGACGGTAAAATTTGGGCGCCGATTGGTCGCTTCCAGCAAAGCAAGCTGGCTAAAGTTAACTTTAGCACCTTGATCGTGATTGCTGGCGGTCGCCTTCGCGGGAGTATTAGGTTCAGCAGCATTACCGAGCGCGGGCAGGCCAAAACTAGCCGCGACCATCCCCAACAGGAGATGCGGCCAGAAGTACCGTCTGCCTAACTGTCGCCAGCGCGTCAGTATTCCACTCACGTTATTGCCACCTGATATACCCTGCGTTTGGGGTTACAAATGCAAAACCATTTTTTGCGCACAAATCTTACCATTAATGCGTTCGCACCACAGCAGTAATGACAGCAAGTCGCGGGTAAATATGCTTAAGAAAGCAGCGATCGAACGGTATTTTAATCTACCTGTGGGGAAAAAGTCGCTTCAGATAAGGTGGTTTGCACTCGGAAGATAAAAAAACGACTGGCTCACCTGGCCGGAGAGAGTGCCAGATTTACCAGTCGAATTTATGCGACAGCGTATGTCGTTATGCCAGTACGGTCGATGGTGCTTTGAACGCCAACGGCAGTTCTGCATCGTCCTGGAAGGTCACATATTCCCAGGCTTCCTGTTTTGCCAGGACCGCCTGCAGCAGTTTGTTATTCAATGCATGACCGGATTTATACGCGGTAAATGCACCAATAATGTTGTGACCACACATGAACAAGTCACCGATCGCGTCGAGCATTTTGTGACGAACGAATTCATCTTCAAAACGCAGGCCGTCTTCGTTCAATACGCGATAATCGTCAACAACGATGGCACAATCGAAGCTGCCGCCCAGGCACAGGCCGCGGGACTGCAGATATTCGATATCACGCATGAAGCCGAAAGTACGCGCACGGCTGATCTGACGCATGAACGCATCCGCAGAGAAGTTCATCGCGTAGCGCTGCGTGCTGGAGTCGATCGCCGGATGGTTAAAGTCGATGGTGAAATCCAACGTAAAACCATTATACGGCTTAAACTCAGCCCACTTATCGCCATCTTCGACACGAACGGTCTCTTTGATGCGAACAAATTTTTTGGCGCTGCTCAGTTCTTCAATACCTGCATCAAGCAGCAGATAAACGAACGGAGCGGCACTGCCATCCATGATCGGGATTTCCGGTGCGTTAACTTCAATAACGATGTTATCGATACCTAAACCCGCCAGAGCAGCATTAAGGTGCTCTACGGTTGAAATCCGTACATCATGCTCATTGACCAGACACGTACAGAGCATGGTATCACGCACAGATTTGGCATCGGCCGGGAAATCTACCGGAGGATTCAAGTCGGTGCGACGATAGATGACCCCGGTGTTGGCCGGCGCAGGGCGTAATGTCAGGGTGACTTTTTTGCCGGTATGCAAACCGACGCCAGTCGCCTGAACGATACGTTTAAGAGTCCTTTGTTTGATCATCGTATAATCTCGCCAAATTACCTATCCAACCGAAGTGTACTATACATTCGGTGGGCCAGTTTAGCACAAAGAGCCACAATTCCCAAATTCCAGCTAATTCTTAATCAGCTTGCTTACGCAGGAATGCTGGGATATCCAGATAATCCGGCTCTTTGGTGGTTTGCGGCGTATTGTCGTTAACCACTTTCGCTACCGGTTTCTGCTCTTGCGTCAACGGCGCCATGCCGTGCTGCTGGTAACGATCCATTACCGGCTGCTGTACCTGCTTGTTGGTCACCAGAGTGATTTCAGGACGTTTGTCCATACCAATTCCAGTCGCAACAACGGTGACGCGCAGTTCGTCGTTCATATCCGGGTCCAGGGAGGTACCGATAACCACGGTCGCATTATCCGATGCAAAGGCACGAATCGTGTTACCGACGGTTTCGAACTCATCCAGACGCAGGTCGAAGCCCGCAGTAATGTTGACCAGCACGCCGCGCGCGCCAGACAGATCGATGTCTTCCAGCAGCGGAGAAGAGATAGCCATTTCAGCCGCTTCTTCTGCACGGTCTTCACCGCTTGCCACGCCTGAACCCATCATCGCGTAGCCCATTTCGGACATCACGGTGCGCACGTCTGCAAAGTCGACGTTCATCAGGCCCGGACGAGTAATCAGTTCAGCGATACCCTGGACTGCGCCTTTCAGCACGTCGTTCGCTGCGCCAAACGCATCCAGCAGGGAGATTCCGCGCCCCAGCACTTTCAGCAGTTTGTCATTCGGAATAGTGATCAGAGAGTCCACATGTTTGGACAGCTCGGTGATACCCTGCTCCGCGAATGCCATACGCTTCTTACCTTCAAAGTTGAAAGGCTTAGTCACGACAGCTACGGTCAGAATACCTAAATCTTTTGCTACTTCAGCAACCACTGGCGCTGCACCGGTACCGGTACCGCCGCCCATGCCTGCTGCGATAAACACCATGTCTGCGCCGTCAAGCGCTGCACGCAGAGCTTCACGGTCTTCGTCTGCCGCATTACGGCCGACTTCCGGGTTTGCACCCGCGCCCAGACCTTTGGTGATGCCGCTACCAATCTGAATGGTCTGTCCAACCGCCGTTTTACGCAACGCCTGAGCGTCGGTATTCACCGCGAAGAATTCAACACCTTCGATGCGCTCGCGCACCATGTGTTCAACGGCATTACCGCCGCCGCCGCCGACGCCGATGACTTTAATCACCGCGTCATTGGTTAGTTCCATAGGTTCAAACATAGTTTCTCTCTCCGTTGTGCCTGTCGCCTGAGACCGTTAATGTGCGTTGGTCTCTTTAAAAATTAAAACTCTTTTCGCAGCCAGCTATTGAGTCGTTTGATCCACGAGCCAACTGATGCCGTAACGCGTTTTTCAACTTCAGCCTCACCACTCAAATGGGATTCTTTCCCGTAGTGAAGCAGCCCCACTGCCGTTGAATAATAAGGCTCCTGGGCATAATCCGTCAGACCAGTGATATTCAGCGGTGCGCCAATACGTACTTGCGTATGGAACACGCGCTGTGCGCAGGCCGCAAGACCTTCAATTTGCGCAGCGCCACCGGTTAACACAATCCCCGCCGCCAGATGATGTTTCACACCCTGCTGGCGAAGCTGTTCTTGTAATTGCAAAATTTCTTCGTTGACCAGGTTGAGCAGCTCGGTATAACGCGGCTCAATGACCTCTGCCAGGGTCTGACGTTGCAGGCTACGCGGTGGACGACCACCTACGCTTGGCACTTCAACGCTTTCGTCTTTACCCACGATGGAGCCCAGCGCGCATCCATGACGCACTTTGATGGCTTCAGCATCGCTCGGCGGCGTACCAAAGGCATACGCGATATCGCTGGTCACTACATTCCCTGCATAAGGGATCACTTTAGTGTGGCGCAACGCCCCGCCAGTATAAACAGCGATGTCCATTGTACCACCACCAATATCCACCACGCAGACACCCAGCTCACGTTCATCTTCCGTCAACACGGAATAACTGGCTGCCAACCCGGCAAAAATCAGTTGGTCAACTTTCAGACCACAACGTTCAACGGCTTTGACAATGTTCTTCGCCATGTCGTTGTGGCAGGTAATAAGATGGACTTTTGCCTGCATACGCACGCCGGAAAGACCGACCGGATTTTTAATGCCTTCCTGGTAGTCGATGGCGTATTCCTGCGGAATAACGTGCAGAACACGATGTTCATCGCGAACGCGTACGGATTTTGCCGTATGTACTACGTTTTCCACATCTTCCTGCGTCACTTCCTCTTCGGAAATGGGCACCATACCAATTTCATTTTGACAGCTAATATGTTTACCGGAAAGTGCCAGATACACCGAGGAAATCTGGCAATCTGCCATCAGTTCAGCCTGGTCAATGGCGCGCTGTACGCACTTCACCACTGACTCAAGGTCATTCACCCCGCCTTTATCCATACCTCGCGATGGGCAACTGCCCACGCCAATGATATTGACCATACCGTCGGGCAGAACTTCCCCTACTAAAGCGGCTACCTTCGCGGTGCCAATCTCCAGTCCAACTACCAGTTTTCTGTCCGTCGCCTTGATCATTGTTGTTCTGCCTGTGCCTGATTCTGTTGCTGATTAGATTCCTCAGGAGGCAAGGGAACCCAGCCTACTGCCGCTCCTGAGTCATAACGCAAATCAACGTAGCTAATCCGTTTGCCATCGGTTTGCGCCTGCTGCTGTAAAACCGGGTAGAGTTCCACAAAGCGAGCCAAACGTTTTATCGTATCGCCCCTGCCCAGGTTCAGCTTAATATCGTTATTCAGCGTCAACTGCCAGGAACGACGAGCGGTCATCGCCGCTTCCTTCAGGGTGAATCTATCCTTAGCCAGCACCTGCCCCATATCGCGGAACCCTTGCAACACTTCACTTGCGCTGCCTTCCGGTCCATACAACATGGGTAATACCTGCTTATTGGCCCGACCGGTTGGAACACTGAACGTATTTCCTTCAGCATCCACCATATGTTGGTCATTCCAACGCGCAATGGGCACATATTCAACCAGATGAATCTTCAATTCATCGGGCCATTGCTTTCTGACGCTCGCCTGTTTAATCCAGGGGAGGCGTTCAATTTGACTCTGAATGATGTTCACATCCTGAGTCATAAAGGTTCCCGGTGCGCCCAGCGCCAGAATGGACTGACGAATATCGTCATTGCGCGTGTAATGCCGTTCGCCGGTTAACACCAGTTTCGATAAAGGCAAACGTTGCGCATCTTCCATCCATCCCAACACTACCCAGCCGCTGACAAACACGGTGCACAGCACTGTCAGCAGGAACAATATTCCTGCAAGACGCGTTCCATTATTGCGGCGTGAGGAGTTTACTTCTTCTTCATCACCGTTTCGCGTGTTCAGCGCAGCCTGCGACATATCAGTCCGCCAACTCCAGAATTCTTACCACCAACTGCGAGAAGCTCAGGCCCGCCTGACGCGCCGCCATCGGCACCAGACTGTGGCTGGTCATACCCGGAGAGGTATTCGCTTCCAGCAGATAAAACTGGCCATCGCTGTCCAGCATGACGTCAATGCGACCCCAACCTTTACAGCCCAATGCGGTCCACGCTTTCAGGACTAATTCCTGTAAACGTGCCTCTTGTTCGACTTCCAGACCGGCAGGGCAGAAATATTGTGTCTCATCAGAGAGATACTTCGCCTCATAATCATAGAAGGTTCCCGCGGGTTGGATACGTATTGACGGTAAAATTTCTTCACCAAGCATCGCAACTGTAAATTCCGGGCCACTGAGCCATTTTTCGATCAGTACTTCTTCATCATGCTGAAAAGCCAATGCTAATGCACCATGCAAAGCATTTTCTTCTTCAACTTTTGACATCCCTACGCTTGAGCCTTCACGGCTTGGCTTCACAATCAACGGCAAACCTAACGCAGAAATCTCCGTAACCACCTCATCGCTAAGACCTTTTTCGAATTCAGCGCGAGTCAATGCGACCCAAGGCGCGACCGGTAAACCAGCCCCCTGCCACAACAGTTTGCTGCGCAGTTTGTCCATCGAAATGGCAGAAGCCATGACGCCACTACCGGTATACGGCAGACCAATCAGCTCCAGCAGGCCCTGCAACGTGCCATCTTCACCACCACGACCGTGCAGTGCAATAAACACCTTTTGAAAACCCATCGATTTCAAAAGCGTGACATCAACCTCTTTTGGGTCAATTGGATGAGCATCCACACCACCTTCGCGTAACCCTGCCAGTACGGCCGCGCCGGAATTCAGCGAAACGTCACGCTCTGCGGAGGTTCCCCCTAACAGGACCGCGATTTTATCAGCCATGTTGTTCTTCCTCCGGGTTTTGCGGCTTCAGTTTGATTTCAGCTAAGGAACGCGCGATTTTGCCGATATTTCCAGCGCCCTGCACCAAAATCAGATCGTTGCCGGTTAATACCGGCGCCAACATGTCTGCCACTTGAGCCGGATCGGATACCAGAATCGGGTCGATCTTACCGCGACCACGGATCGTACGGCACAGCGAGCGGCTGTCAGCCCCCGGAATCGCAGCTTCACCCGCGGCGTATACATCCAGCATCAACAGCGCATCGACCTGAGTCAGCACGTTGGCAAAGTCGTCATACAAATCGCGTGTACGCGTAAAGCGGTGCGGCTGGAACAGCATTACCAGATTTTTGTCCGGCCAGCCCGCGCGAGCAGCTTTAATCGTGGCATCCACTTCCGTTGGGTGATGACCATAATCATCCACCAGCATCGCCGTCCCGGCTTTACCGTTTACCGGCTCCAGCGGGAATTCGCCGAGGAAGTCAAAACGGCGTCCGGTGCCCTGGAAACTTTCCAGCGCGCGCAGAATTGCGTCGTCTTCAATGCCTTCTTCTGTTGCCACTGCCACCGCCGCCGCCGCGTTCAGCGCATTGTGACGGCCCGGTGCGTTCAACGTCACGCGTAAATCGGCCATCCCCTGACGCAGCAGCGTGAAGTGTCCTTGTGGACCAATCTGCTGGTAATCTTCGACGCGCACATCAGCATCATCGCTGAAACCATAGGTTGTGGTTTGACGACCAACTCGCGGCAACAACTCGCGGATCACCGGGTCGTCAACGCACATAACCGCACGACCATAAAACGGCAAGTTATGCAGGAAATTAATAAACGTCTGCTTTAAATTTTCGAAGTCGCCATGGTAGGTATCCATATGATCGGCTTCGATATTGGTAACAATCGCTACCATCGGCTGCAAATGCAGGAACGACGCATCGCTCTCATCCGCCTCCGCAATTAAATAACGGCTATGACCCAGACGCGCATGGACGCCTGCGGCCTTCACCAGACCGCCGTTGACAAACGTCGGATCCAGCCCCGCTTCTGCGTAGATACTGGAGACCATCGCTGTGGTCGTGGTTTTACCGTGCGTCCCGGCAATGGCGATACCGTGACGAAAACGCATTAACTCCGCCAGCATTTCAGCACGACGGATCACCGGAATGCGCGCTTCATGCGCCGCAACAATTTCCGGGTTATCCGCAGAAATCGCACTGGATACCACCACCACGCTCGCATCACGCACGTTTTCAGGGCGATGGTTGAAGAAAATCGTGGCGCCCAGATTCGTCAACTGCTGCGTCACCGGGTTCGGCGCCAGGTCAGAACCACTGATCTGATAACCTTCGTTGGCCAAAACTTCGGCAATACCGCCCATACCAGCACCACCGATGCCGACAAAGTGAATGTGCCGAACGCGACGCATTTCGGGCACGATGGAACGCAGTTTTGCCAGTTGTTGTGTATTCATTCTTTAGCCATTAACTTCTTAGTTCATGCGATGCAAAAGGCATCACCACAATTACGCCCGGGCAGCCCGGCTCACTTCATTAGCAACACGCTCTGTGGCATCCGGTATGGATGCGGCGCGCGCACGTTCTGCCATGGTTAATAAGGTTTCTCGCGACCACCCGGAAAGGGTGTTCGCGACGGCATCCACAGTAAACTGCGGCTGCTCAAGAATTTTAGCGGCGCCCGCTTTTTCAAGCGGCAGCGCATTCCAGTACTGCTGTCGGTCTTTGTGCTGGAAAGGCACAAACAGCGCAGGCAAACCCGCAGCGGCAATTTCGCTTACCGTCAGCGCGCCGGAGCGACAAACTACGACATCCGCCCACGCGTAGGCGGCTGCCATATCATCAATAAACTCAGTGACCTTGTGCTGCGTTTGTCCCGCGTCGGCATACGCCTGTTCAACGGTTTGCTGCGCGCCTTTGCCACTCTGATGCCAGATAGTCACCGCGTCGCCAAGCTTTGCGGCAACTTGCGGCATCGTCTGGTTCAAAACACGTGCGCCCTGAGACCCACCGACGACCAGTACGCGAACCGGGCCTTCACGCCCCGCCAGACGCGCTTCGGGCAACGGCAGCGCCAGAACGTCGGTGCGTACCGGGTTACCCACCACTTCCGCATTCGGGAAAGCGCCAGGAAAAGCCTGCATCACCTTCGTTGCAATCTTCGCCAGCCACTTGTTGGTTAATCCCGCAATGCCGTTCTGCTCATGCAGGACAACCGGGATGCCTAATGACCAGGCAGCCAGACCGCCAGGGCCGGACACATAGCCGCCCATCCCCAGCACCACATCAGGCTTAAACTGCTTCATAATGGCGCGCGCCTGACGCCAGGCATTAAAAATACGCACGGGGGCGGCAAGCAGCGCGTTGACACCTTTGCCACGCAAACCGGAGATGCGAATAAAGTCAATTTCAATGCCATGCTTCGGCACTAAGTCCGCTTCCATACGATCGGCGGTGCCCAGCCAACGAACCTGCCAGCCCTGGGCCATTAAATGGTGCGCGACCGCCAGCCCCGGGAACACATGCCCACCGGTACCGCCTGCCATCACCATTAACCGCTTCGGTTGACCACTCATCGTGCACCTCGTGTAAACGCCTGGGCTTTTTCCAGACGCGTTTCATAATCAATACGTAACAAAAACATGATGGCCGTCGACATAATCAACAAACTGGAACCACCATAACTGATCAGCGGTAACGTCAGACCTTTTGTTGGCAGCATACCTGCTGCCGCACCGACGTTTACCAGGGCCTGGAAGCTGAACCAAATCCCGATGGAGCAGGCTAAAAAGCCTGAAAAACGGTGGTCAATTTCCAGTGCTTTGCGACCGATCGACATCGCGCGAAAAGCGACGAAGAATACCATTAAAAGTGCCAATACCACACCGATATAACCCAACTCTTCCCCAATGATGGCGAAGATGAAGTCGGTGTGCGCTTCCGGTAAATACTCCAGTTTTTGCACTGAATTACCTAACCCCTGACCCCAAACCTCACCGCGACCAAAAGCCATCAGCGATTGCGTTAACTGGTAGCCGCTGCCAAACGGATCTTCCCATGGGTTCCAGAAGGAGGTTACGCGGCGAATACGATACGGTTCGGCAAGGATCAGCAGCACCACCGCCGAAATCCCCATGCCGATAATGGCAATGAACTGCCACAGTTTCGCACCAGCGAGAAACAGCATCGCCAGCGTCGTGACAAACAGCACCACTACCGTACCAAGGTCAGGCTGCGCCAGCAGTAAGACTGCCAGCACCAGAATCACACCCATCGGTTTTAAGAAGCCGCGCAGGTTGTTACGCACTTCATCGACTTTACGCACCAGGTAGTTAGCGAGATAACAGAACAGCGACAGCTTGGTGAATTCCGCAGGCTGAATACGCAGCGGCCCCAGCGCGATCCAGCGCGATGCCCCGTTAACGGAGCTCCCCACCACCAGAACGATCAACAACATGATGATCGAGGCGATCAGCATCGTCGTGCTGTACTTCTGCCAGAACTCCATCGGCAGACGCAGCGTCACCATCGCCAGACAGAACGCGAGGAAGATATACAGCGCGTCACGCTTAGCAAACAGGAAGGGATCGCCCGCCAGACGTTGCCCTACGGGCATTGATGCCGATGTCACCATCACAAAACCGATCGCTGCCAGACCAAAAGTCAGCCACAGCAGCATGCGGTCATACATGATCAGGCTGTCCGCGTCTTTATCACGCGAAGCCATCACCCAGCCTTTAAGTGCCGCGAAGATCCACGCCAGGACACCCAGTCCCGGTACGCGCGGCATTTTCAGACGAGGGAGAGAGAATCGCATCAACCCAACTCCTTCGCTAAACGGGTAAAGACGTCACCGCGTTGCTCAAAGTTCTTGAACTGGTCAAGGCTGGCGCAGGCTGGCGACAGCAGCACCATATCACCCGACTTCACACGCGGTGCGAGCAGACGCATTGCCTGCTCCATGGTTTCAGTGTGTTCCGCAACCTCAGGACGCAGAGCGGCAAGCTGCGAGCCATCGCGACCAAAGCAGTACAGACGAATGTTGTTGCCAGTCAGGTAGCGTTGCAGCGGCGTAAAGTCGGCCGATTTCCCATCGCCGCCCAGCAGCAGGTGCAACGTACCGTCAACGTGCAGACCATTCAGTGCCGCTTCTGTGCTGCCAACGTTGGTGGCTTTTGAATCGTTAATCCAACGCACACCGTTATGATTCAGTACCAACTGGAAACGATGCGCCAGACCGGTAAAGGTAGTCAGCGCTTTCAGGCTGGATGCCCGCGGCAGACCCGCAGCATCCGCCAGCGCCAGCGCAGCCAGTGCGTTGGTATAGTTATGCTGGCCGGTAAGCGTCATCTCTTTCACGTTCAGGACTTTTTCGCCCTTCACCCGCAGCCAGGTTTCACCCTGCTGACGATTGAGATGATAGTCACCCATGTTGATGCCAAAGCTCACGCAGCGCTCATCCGCCCCGCGAATCGGCATGGTCAGCGCATCATCGGCATTAACCACACACACTTTCGCATTCTCATAGACGCGCAGTTTGGCCGCACGGTACTGCTGCAAGCCAAACGGATACCTGTCCATATGATCTTCGGTGACGTTCAAAATGGTGGCGGCTACAGCCTGTAAGCTGGAGGTTGTCTCCAGCTGGAAGCTCGACAGCTCCAGTACATACAGCTCACGTTCGTCATCCAGCAGCATCAGCGCGGGCAGGCCGATATTTCCGCCAACACCCACGTTCACACCAGCCGCTTTCGCCATTTCTCCCACCAACGTGGTGACGGTGCTTTTCCCGTTGGAACCGGTGATCGCGACGATCGGCGCCTGCGCTTCACGACAGAACAGCTCGATGTCACCGACAATTTCGATCCCTGCATCAGCAGCGGCGCTCAGCGAAGGATGCGCCAGGGCAATACCAGGGCTGGCGACGATGAGATCGGCGGCCAGCAGCCAATCATCATTCAGGCTGCCAACATGACGCTCAACCGCTTCCGGCAATTTATCCAGGCCAGGTGGCGTTGCGCGGGTATCCATCACACGCGGCGTCACGCCACGCGCCAGAAAGAAATCCACGCAGGACAGCCCGGTCAATCCCAGACCGATAATGACGACTTTTTTACCCTGGTAATCAGCCATGATTAACGTACCTTCAGCGTTGCCAGGCCAATCAGCACCAGCATCAGCGAAATAATCCAGAAGCGCACAATGACGCGCGGTTCCGGCCAGCCTTTCAGTTCATAGTGATGGTGAATCGGCGCCATACGGAAGATGCGCTGTCCGCGCAGCTTAAAGGAGCCAACCTGCAGAATGACCGACAGCGTTTCCACAACAAATACGCCGCCCATGATTACCAGCAGGAACTCCTGACGCAGCAGCACGGCAATAATGCCCAGCGCGCCGCCCAGCGCCAGCGAACCGACGTCGCCCATAAAGACCTGCGCCGGATAGGTGTTAAACCACAGGAAGCCTAACCCCGCGCCGACAATCGCTGTACAGACGATCACCAGCTCACCGGCATGGCGTAAATAGGGAATGTGCAGATAGTTGGCAAAGTTCATGTTACCGGTCGCCCATGCCACCAGCGCAAAACCCGCTGCCACGAACACGGTCGGCATAATCGCCAGACCATCCAGGCCATCGGTGAGGTTTACCGCGTTGCCAGTACCCACAATCACGAAGTACGCCAGCAGCACGTAGAACAGCCCCAACTGCGGCATGACATCTTTAAAGAACGGCACCACCAGCTCGGTAGCCGGGGTATCTTTACCGGCGAGGTACAGCGCAAAGGCTACACCCAGCGCAATCACCGACATCCAGAAGTACTTCCAGCGAGCAATCAGGCCCTTGGTATCTTTTCGCACCACTTTGCGGTAGTCATCGACAAAACCGATAATGCCGTAGCCAATCAATACCACCAGCACGCACCATACGTACGGGTTCGACGGATATGCCCACAACAGAACGGAGATAACAATCGCGGTGAGGATCATGATCCCGCCCATGGTTGGCGTACCACGTTTACTAAAGTGCGATTCAGGACCGTCGTTACGTACAACCTGTCCAAAGGACATTTTTTGCAAGCGGGCAATCATGCGCGGGCCCATCCACAAAGAGATGAACAGCGCGGTCAGCAGGCTGACGATGGCGCGAAACGTCAGATAGGAAAAGACGTTAAAGCCGGAATAATATTTGACCAAATGTTCGGCCAGCCAAACTAACATGTCCCATTCTCCTGTAATGCGCGTACTACCTCTTCCATGGCGGCACTACGTGAACCCTTCACTAAAATCGTCATGACCTGATGTTCTGCAATCAATGCTTTAAGATGCGCGGCCAGCGCGCTTTTATCCGCAAAATGTTCGCCAACACCACTGGCGTCGCTAATTGCCTGACTCAGTTTTCCTGTACTCAGTACACGGTCGATACCTGCTGCTTTCGCAGCAACACCTACCTGTACATGGCATGCTTCACTTTCTGCGCCAAGCTCTGCCATATCGCCAACGACCAGTACGCGATAGCCCGGCATTTCAGACAGCACCTGCACCGCTGCGGTCATCGAACCGACGTTCGCGTTATAGGAGTCGTCCAGCAGCAGCTGATTTTCTGCGAGTTGAATCGGGAACAGACGTCCTGGTACCGCCTGCAGATCTTTCAAACCCGCTTTGATCGCCTCGTGCGTCGCGCCTACCGCCATAGAAAGCGCCGCCGCCGCAAGGGCGTTAGCGATATTGTGGCGACCCGGCAACGGCAGCAGGACATCAATGCTTCCGGTCGGCGTTTGCAGAGAAAATTCCGTGCCATGCGAGGTCACATGAACGTTGGTCGCAGAAAAGTCGCTGTTGGCCGCATTCGGGGAGAAGCGCCAGACTTTGCGATCGCCGATGATGCTTTGCCAGTTCAACCAGTCGTTGTTGTCGGCATTCATAATGGCGATACCGTTCGCAGACAGGCCGGTAAAAATCTCACCTTTTGCCTTCGCAACGCCCGCCAGAGAGCCGAAGCCTTCCAGGTGCGCGGCGGCCAGGTTGTTCACCAGCGCCGCTTCCGGACGCGTCAGGCCGACGGTCCAGGCGATTTCGCCCTGATGGTTGGCGCCGAGCTCAATCACGGCATAGTCGTAATCGTTGTTTAAGCGCAGCAGCGTCATCGGTACGCCGATGTCGTTATTCAGATTGCCCGCGGTATATAGGGTGTTACCACACTGGCTCAGAATGGCAGCCGTCATCTCTTTGACGGACGTTTTACCGGATGAGCCGGTCAGCGCGACAACGCGCGCCGGAACCTGAGCGCGAACCCACGCCGCCAGTTCACCAAACGCCAGACGCGTATCTTTAACAATCAGCTGCGGCAGGTTGGTGTCCAACGGGCGGCTGACCAGCAGCGCACCCGCCCCGCTCTCTTGCGCTTTGTCTGCAAAATCATGGGCATCAAAGCGTTCGCCTTTCAGCGCCACAAACAGGCAGCCCGGCGTCACTTTACGCGTATCGGTTGTTACGGCATCAAGGGTCAGATCGGCCCCTTTCAGTTCGCCACGGAGGATCTCCGCCAGTTGGCTGAGCGTTACGCTAATCATGCGATAACCCCCAGCAGACGCGCTGCGGTCACGCGGTCAGAATAGTCGAGACGCTGCGAGCCAACGATCTGGTAATCTTCGTGACCTTTCCCGGCCACCAGCACCACGTCGTTTTCTTTCGCCTGCATAATGGCGTTTGTCACGGCTTCTGCGCGACCTTCCATCACCTTCGCCTGTCCGGCATCCAGCATACCCGCCAGAATGTCGTTAATAATGGCGCGCGGCTCTTCGGTACGCGGGTTGTCATCGGTCACCACGACAACATCTGCAAACTGCTCGGCGATTGCGCCCATCAACGGACGTTTGCCTTTGTCGCGATCGCCGCCGCAGCCAAAGACGCACCACAGTTTGCCTGTACAGTGCAAACGTGCCGCCTGCAGCGCTTTTTCCAGCGCATCTGGCGTATGGGCGTAATCAACCACCACGGTGGTTTTACCCGGCGCGCTGAACACTTCCATACGTCCGCAAACCGGCTGCAATTGTGTCGCCGTTTTCAGTAAATCAGCTAACGGATAGCCCAGTGCCAACAGCGTTGCCAGCGCCAGCAGAAGATTGCTGACGTTAAACGCCCCCATCAGGCGGCTTTCAATTTCGCCGTCGCCCCATGAGGAGGTAAAACGAATCGTTGCCCCGCTGTCGTGATACTTCACGTCAACCGCTTTTAACCAACGACCATGACAGTTCGGGTTGATGTGGTCTTCCATCGAAACGGCAACCGCATCCGGGAGTTTCGCCAGCCAGCGACGACCGACGTCATCATCCGCATTGACGATGGCCTGACCGCAATGGTGCGTGGAATACAGCAGCCATTTCGCGGCTTCGTAATGTTCCATGTCGCCGTGGTAGTCGAGATGGTCACGGCTTAAGTTAGTAAATACTGATGCGGCAAACTTCAGCGCCGCCACGCGATGCTGAACCAGACCGTGTGAAGAGACCTCCATCGCGCCAACCGTTGCGCCCTGCGCTGCCAGCCCCGCCAGCACATGCTGGACATCAACTGCTGAACCGGTGGTATTTTCCGTCGGGATCACTTTGCCCAGCAGGCCATTGCCTACTGTTCCCATTACCGCGCTGGTTTCGCCAAGCAGTTGGCTCCACTGTGCCAGCAATTGGGTGGTGGTAGTTTTACCGTTGGTCCCGGTCACACCGACCAGACGCATTTTCTCAGAAGGCTCATGGTAAAAACGGCCTGCCAGTGCAGATAAACGTTCGTTAAGCTGACTGAGATAGATGACCGGAACGCCGTGCATTTCACGGATTTCACCATCAGTAGCTTCATCTTTTGCTTCTGCAATAATGGCAGCCACACCTTGCGCTATCGCCTGCGGGATATACCGACGCCCGTCCGCCTGATGACCCAATACTGCGACAAAGAGATCGCCCGATGCAGCCACACGGCTGTCAAGCGTCATCTCCCGCAGTGCTCGCTCCGGTGCACCCGGCACCCATGGAGCAAGAAGGTCGCGCAAATTACGATCTGCCACCTGTTGCCTCGCCTTGATTATTCACAAATTCATTTTTATCGCCCGTTGTCAGCGCATCCGGCTCGATGTTCATGGTACGCAGTACGCCGCCCATGATGGCACCAAAGACCGGCGCGGAAACGGCGCCACCGTAGTATTTACCCGCCTGCGGATCGTTGATAACAACAACCAGCGCGAAGCGCGGCTGACTCGCAGGCGCAACACCTGCGGTATAAGCAATGTATTTGTTGATGTAGCGGCCATCTGGCCCTACTTTTTTCGCTGTACCGGTTTTAATGGCGATACGATAGCCTTTAATCGCCGCCTTCACGCCGCCGCCGCCGGGCAGCGCCACGCTTTCCATCATATGCACGACGGTACGCACGGTATCTTCCGGGAAGATACGCTCGCCCGGAACAGGAGGGTCAACTTTGGTAATCGACAGTGGACGATAAACGCCGTAGCTGCCGATCGTTGCATAGACTCGCGCTAACTGTAACGGTGTTACCATTAGCCCGTAGCCGAAAGAGAAGGTGGCCCTCTCTATGTCAGACCACCGTTGTTTTTGAGGATATAAGCCACTGCGTTCTCCGACCAACCCCAAATTGGTCGCTTTTCCCAGCCCAAAACGTGAGTAAGTATCTACTAACGCTGAGGACGGCATCGCTAACGCCAGCTTGGAAACACCGACGTTACTCGACTTCTGCAAAACCCCGGTGAGGGTTAATTCGCTATAACGCGCCACGTCTTTGATTTCGTGACCATTAATTCGGTAAGGGATAGTGTTGAGGACGGTATTTTCGCGTACCACGCCACGCTGCAGCGCGGTCATCACCACCATCGGTTTAACGGTAGAACCCGGTTCAAACACGTCGGTGATGGTACGGTTACGCATCGCGTCTTTTGGCGTACCGGTGAGATTGTTCGGGTTGTAGGACGGACTGTTGGCCATGGCCAGCACTTCACCCGTGTTTACATCCACCAGTACCGCACTGCCTGACTCCGCCTTGTTGAACGCCACGGCGTTATTCAGTTCGCGGTAAACCAGTGCCTGTAAACGCTCATCAATGCTCAACGCGAGGTTATGCGCCGCCTGGCTGTCGGTAGAGGAGATATCTTCAATGACGCGGCCATAACGGTCTTTACGTACAATACGTTCACCCGGTTGTCCGGTGAGCCACTTATCGAAGCTCTTCTCAACGCCTTCAATCCCCTGGCTGTCGACGTTAGTAAAACCGATGAGGTGAGCAGTCACTTCTCCGGAAGGATAGTAACGGCGGGATTCTTCGCGTAGGTGGATACCCGGCAGCTTCAGTTTTTTGATGTAGTCGGCCATGTCAGGGTTTACCTGACGCGCCAGATAGATAAAGCGCCCTTTCGGGTTGGCGTTAATGCGGGAAGCCAGTTGATCGAGCGGTAGATTCAGCGCGGTTGACAGCGCTCTCCAGCGTTCGCCAACGCTCACACCACCTGCATCATGTACTTCTTTCGGGTCGGCCCATATAGCTTTAACCGGAACGCTCACCGCCAGCGGGCGACCAGAGCGGTCGGTAATCATTCCGCGTGATGTAGACACTTCCTGGACGCGTAGAGAGCGCATATCACCCTGACGCACCAGCATGTCCGGCGCGATGATTTGCAGCCAGGCAACGCGCCCCAGCAGAAAACCCAGTGCCAGCAAAATACAGCCGCACAGTAACGCAAAACGCCAACTGATAAAGTTGGCTTGTTCTTCCTGGCGTTTTGGTTTGTGCGTTTTTGCCGCTGCTTTCATGCGTCGCGTTTATCCTTATTTTTGTACTACGATATTTTCTTGTGAGGGATCGACATGCTGCATTTGCAGCTTTTCCGTTGCGATCCGTTCAACACGGCTATGGTCGCCGAGCGCGTTCTCCTCAAGGATCAAGTTACGCCATTCGATATCCAGCGCATCTCGCTCCAGAACCAGCTGCTCACGCTGCGCGGTCAGTAACCGCGTATGGTGGGCTGTTGTCACGACGGTAACCGCCGTCAAAATAATGCAAATGAACAGGCAGAGTGGCAGCTTCCCAAACCGCAAAAGATCGTCACCGATCACGCCAGGCAAGGCATGGCGCTCGTTGCTTCCTATCGATCCTTTAACTTTGCTTAGGGCTTCTGTCACTCTGCTGATCATGCGTTCGTCCTCTCTGCAATACGCAGAACTGAACTACGGGCACGAGGATTCTCAGCTACCTCTTCTTCACCCGGCATCATCTTGCCTAGTGCTCTTAACTCACGGCCGCCCAGCTTTTTGATCTGCGCTTCGGTCATCGGTATTCCAGCCGGTACCTGAGGACCACGGCTTTGTTCACGCATAAAGCGTTTCACAATGCGGTCTTCAAGCGAATGGAAACTGATGATCGAAAGGCGACCACCTGGAGCCAGCACACTGAGCGAGCTTTTTAGCGCCTGCTCTATCTCCTCCAGTTCACTGTTCACCCAAATGCGCACCGCCTGGAAGGTACGGGTCGCGGGATGTTTGAATTTGTCCTTCACCGGCATTGCCGCCGCAATGACTTCCGCCAGTTCTTTGGTGCGGGTCATCGGTTCGATGCGGTTGCGCTCCACGATGGCGCGCGCAATGCGTTTGCCGAAGCGCTCTTCGCCAAAGGTTTTAATCACCCAGGCAATGTCTGCTTCATCGGCGGTTTGCAGCCATTCGGCCGCTGACTGACCGCGTGTTGGGTCCATACGCATATCTAACGGACCGTCACGCATAAACGAGAAACCGCGCTCTGCGTCATCGAGCTGCGGTGAAGAAACGCCCAGATCGAGAAGAATCCCGTCGATCTTACCGGTCAGTCCACGCTCGGCGACATAGTCAGCCAGCGCGGAGAAAGGTCCATGTACGATGGAGAAGCGAGGATCGGTAATCGTTTTTGCAACGGCAATAGCCTGCGGATCGCGATCGATTGCCAGTAAACGCCCCTCTTCGCCAAGCTGGGAGAGGATCAGACGTGAGTGACCACCGCGACCAAATGTCCCGTCAATGTAGATGCCGTCTGGACGAATATTCAGGCCGTTTACGGCTTCATCCAGCAACACCGTTGTATGTTTATAATTTTCCGTCATTTTATAGAGACAAATCCTGCAATCGTTCCGACAACGCGCCAGTAACAGACTGCTCAGCGTCGATATCTTCCTTGACCTGTTGATACCAGGTCGTTTCATCCCACAGCTCAAACTTATTGAACTGCCCAACCAGCATCACTTCTTTCGTTAGCCCTGCGTGTTGCCGCAGAATGGGTGCTATCAGTAATCGACCAGCGTTATCCATCTGACATTCGCTGGCATGACCCAACAATAAGCGCTGTACGCGACGCTCAACTGGATTCATGCTCGACAGACGCGATAGCTTCTGCTCGATTATTTCCCATTCAGGCAGGGGGTACAGCAGCAGGCACGGGTGATGGATGTCAATGGTGCAAACCATTTGACCGGTAGCGCTCTCAAGCAGTTGATCCCGATAACGGGTAGGCACGGATAAGCGCCCTTTACTGTCGAGATTAACTAACGTTGCTCCCCGGAACATGCCAGCCTCACCCCCAATTACCACTTTATCCCACAAATTCCCACTTAAAGGAGTTTACGGAGCGGAGGAAAACCTTGTCAAGCAAGTCACGGCGCTTAGCGGAGCAAAAAACCCATTGTTTACGGCTAATATCAGCGTTGAACAAATTCCGTACAGCAAACGAAGCAAATTAACGTCATGAATATTTGTAAGAAAAAAATCCAACAACTCATCATTGTTTAAAACAACTGAATATCATCCAAAGAAAATATAAAGTGTCAGTTTGCGACGCGAGCGGCATTTTAGGACAATATGCAGCGAGTTAACAGTACCAGTTAATCGGTCTGTACGCCGCGCAGAGTCGAGGTAAGCACCAGATGGCCGCAATACGAGAGCAAAGTGTTTGTTAATTCGGCAAATCCATACAAGCATGTAACAAAATAATACAAGCGTAACGCGTCGTTACGTATCAATAACCCAAAAATGGATAGTTGCATTTTTAATTCGGGGTATTTCAAGAATGAATTTCAGATAATTCTAAAGAATATTCTTAAATATAATGCGGTTATTTCTGAGAATAGAAAAATTGAAGACGTCAGAGGCTTATCCCGCCGACGTCATCAATTGAGGAAACTTAGTTACGGCTGAGAATACCACGACGGTACAGATTACGCCGTATACGCGTTAAACCTGGTTTTGGTTTACGCGGTTCGTCCAGACTTGCCAGTACAATCTCCAGCACGCGTTCTGCGACATCGCGATGGCGCTGTGCCACTGCCAGTACCGGGCACTGTAGGAAATCGAGCAGTTCGTGATCGCCAAAAGTCGCAATCGCTAAATCAGACGGCAGTTGCCCATCACGACGCAGGGTCACATCCATCACGCCCTGCAACAGGGCAAACGACGTGGTAAACAACGCCTGAGGCATTGGGTGCGTTTCCAGCCATTTATCAAACAACTGCGCAGCTGCTTCCCGCTCATAGCTGTTGGCGTACAGGAAATGGACTTCACGCGGATCGTCCTTCCACGCGGTACGAAAACCCTGCTCGCGCAGGAAACTGACGGATAATTCAGGAAGCGCGCCCAGATAGAGGACGGTTTCAGCAGGGAATTTGCGTAACTCCTCTGCCAGCATTTCCGCATCATCCTGATCCGCACCCACAACGCTGGTAAAATGTTCGCGGTCCAGTGCACGGTCCAGCGCCACAATCGGGAATGAACTGTTTGCCCAGCGTTGGTAGAACGGATGCTCAGGCGGCAAAGAAGTCGACACAATAATGGCATCGACCTGGCGCTGTAAAAGATGCTCAATACAGCGCATTTCGTTATCCGGCTGATCTTCAGAGCAGGCAATCAACAGCTGATACCCACGCTGACGCGCCTGGCGTTCCAGATAGTTTGCGATCCGGGTATAGCTTGTGTTCTCAAGATCCGGGATCACCAGCCCGATAGAACGTGTGCGTCCAGCACGCAGCCCGGCCGCCACGGCATTCGGGTGGTAATTATGCTCACGCACCACCGCCATGACTTTTTCAACCGTTTTGTCGCTTACGCGATATTGCTTTGCTTTGCCATTAATAACGTAGCTTGCAGTCGTTCGCGAAACGCCGGCCAACCGAGCGATTTCATCCAGTTTCACAATTGCCCCTTGCGTAAAATGTACAAACCATAACCTTTTAGATGGCATGGGTTAAACTTCTTAACATCTAAGCGCAGAATAATGACTGCGGCAACCGCTTTTGTCTCTGGTTACTGCTGATTTCGCAAAAAAAAGCGCAGCAGGTAGCATCAGCGCAAACGGGTACGTTACATGTAGGCCGGATAAGACGTTTATGCCGCTATCCGGCATGACCTCCACGATGAGGTCTGATATCGCTGTGCTTACCAGGCCTACGGTTGACGATTAGCGCATAATTTTATCGCCACGGGAGAGTCCCACCACGCCGGAACGAGCAACTTCCACAATTTTGGCGACTTCACGTAGGGTTGCCAGAAACGCATCCAGCTTGTCGCTGGTGCCCGCCAGTTGTACGGTGTAGATAGACGGCGTCACGTCGATGATTTGCCCGCGGAAAATCTCCGTGTTGCGTTTCACCTCCTCCCGGCCATAACCGCTGGCCTGGATTTTCACCAGCATGATTTCTCGTTCAACGTGGGCACCCTGCCCCAGCTCGCTAACGCGCAGAACATCCACCAGTTTGTGGAGCTGCTTTTCGATCTGCTCAAGGACTTTCTCATCCCCTACCGTCTGAATCGTCATCCGCGATAAGGTCGGGTCATCGGTCGGCGCGACGGTCAGGCTTTCAATGTTGTAACCACGCTGGGCGAAGAGGCCAATCACCCGCGATAATGCACCCGACTCGTTTTCCAGCAATACTGATAATATCCGGCGCATAATCAGGTCCTCTCCGTTTTGCTTAGCCACATTTCATCCATCCCACCCCCACGAATCTGCATCGGGTAGACATGCTCACTGCCGTCGACGGTGACGTCGACAAACACCAGGCGATGGTTACGCACATGCTCCAGCGCTTCACCCAGCTTGCTCTCCAGTTCATCTGGATGATTAATCTGGATACCGATATGCCCATAAGCCTCAGCAAGGCGCACAAAATCGGGCAGCGACTGCATGTAAGACTGAGAGTGACGCCCGGAGTAGATCATATCCTGCCATTGTTTGACCATGCCGAGATAACGGTTGTTAAGGTTGAGCACCAGCACCGGCAGTTCATACTGCAGCGCCGTCGACAGCTCCTGGATATTCATCTGAATGCTGCCATCCCCGGTGACGCACACTACCGTTTCATCCGGCAACGCCATTTTCACCCCTAACGCCGCGGGTAAACCGAATCCCATCGTGCCGAGGCCGCCTGAGTTAATCCAGCGACGCGGTTTATCGAACGGATAATAAAGTGCGGCAAACATCTGATGCTGGCCAACGTCAGAGGTCACATACGCCTCCCCTTTCGTCAGACGCCAGATGGTTTCAATCACCGCCTGCGGCTTAATGCTTTCGCTTTGCGTGTCATATTTCAGACACTGACGGGCGCGCCAGTGCTCAATCTGTTGCCACCAGTCACGGTTATCATCCAGTGGCTGCTGTGATTTCTCCTGCTCCAGCAGTTCGAGCATTTGATCCAGCACCAGACGGGCATCACCCACAATCGGAATATCCGCAGTAACGGTTTTAGAAATAGAGGTCGGATCGATGTCGATATGCAGCACGGTCGCATTCGGACAATATTTTGCCAGGTTATTCGTCGTTCGATCGTCAAAGCGAACGCCGACAGCAAAGATCACATCGGAATGATGCATGGTCATATTCGCTTCGTAGGTACCGTGCATCCCTAACATACCCAGCGCCTGACGATGCGTGGCCGGAAACGCGCCCAACCCCATTAGCGAGGAGACAACCGGCAGATTCAGCGCTTCAGCAATCTGAGCTAACTGCTCATGGCAAGCAGCATTGACCGCTCCACCGCCCACATAGACAACCGGTTTCTTCGCCGCGACCAGCGTCTGTAGCGCCCGTTTGATCTGTCCCTTATGTCCCGTCGTCGTCGGATTATACGAGCGCATACTCACCGAGTCCGGCCAGCTATAAGGCAGTTTCTTCGCCGGATTCAGAATATCCTTCGGCAAATCCACCACCACCGGTCCTGGGCGACCTCTTGCTGCCAGCCAGAAGGCTTTTTTCAGCACCTGTGGGATATCTTCCGTTTGTTTGACCAGGAAGCTGTGTTTTACCACCGGGCGGGATATACCTACCATGTCGCACTCCTGGAAGGCATCGTAGCCAATCAGCGACGTTGCGACCTGTCCGGAGAGGATCACCAGCGGAATGGAATCCATGTAAGCCGTTGCGATTCCGGTAATCGCGTTGGTCGCCCCCGGTCCGGAGGTAACTAATACAACACCCACTTCTCCCGTGGCGCGTGCAAGGCCATCAGCCATATGTACCGCAGCTTGTTCATGGCGAACCAGCACATGATCAATACCGCCGACCGTATGCAGCGCATCATAAATATCGAGAACGGCCCCCCCGGGATAACCGAATACCTGCTTCACACCCTGATCGATGAGCGATCGGACGACCATCTCGGCTCCAGACAACATCTCCATGGCTTGCCTCACTCTTATAATGAATTACGGTTTAACAACACATTAACCGCTGACGATGACGCATGGCAATTGACTCCGAAGGGGTGGCACTGGAGTAAATAAGAATAAAAAGGAGGAAAGACGCGAATAAACGGAGAATTAAACCAGCATAAGCAATCAGTATGATAAAAAATCGCTTAAAAATGGGAGCTTACAGCAATTACTCTATTTTTTGACACTTTTGGACAGACGTAAAAAAATAGAGTTCAGCATAAAATTTCAGTTATAAACTTAAAAGCAGAATAAACAGGATGTACCGCCCGGTTTACTCTGCCAAATGCTACTGCTTACAAACGGAGACTAACAGCTCTTCCATCCATTGATGCCCTTTATCTCGGCCTGCGGCTTCATGCCATGAAAGATAGCATGTGCGGCTGTTCAATTTTAACGGTAAAGGCAAGATCTGTAGTTCTAAAGAATCGGCAAATTCTTCTGCTAACCAACGTGGCGCAATAGAGACCAAATGCGTTTGCGACACAATATTAAGAACGCTAATTAATGCCATGCCCTGATAAGCCACGCAGGATTGTTTATCCGGTGTGTCATACCACGGTTGGCTGAATGATGCGAAGCGATCAAGTGACACCACCGCATGCTGTTCATTATAGACATCACTTTCCAGTAAAGGGCCGCTAATGCGCGGATGCTTTTTACTTGCCACTAACACCATTTCGTCATTGAATAACGGAATACTGGTAAATTCAGGACGTCGGAACTCTTCATAGCTAATAACGAATTCAGTTTCCTGGTAACGTAATTGATGCTCTGTATTTTGATTGAGTGAAGATTTAAATACGACATGAATGTTTGGTGCAACTTGCTCAACCCGATTATAAATCAATGACGTCAGGATATTATCCAATGGGCTGCACACGCAAAGATTGAATACGCGTTCGCTGCTGGCTGGTTCAAAGCCCGATCCAGGCAGTTCATTTTGCACTAATTGCAATGCCTGGCGAACAGAACCAAATAGCTGGAAGGCTCTTGCTGTCGGCTGGATACCGCGTCCATAACGAACAAAAAGCTCATCATTAAACATCACTTTCAGGCGCGCAACCGCATTACTGACAGCGGGTTGCGACATCCCCAAAGTATGCGCGGCACGGGTAATGTTTTGTTCTTGCATCACCGCATCAAAGACGGTTAATAAATTAAGATCAACCATGCGAAGTTGTGGCTTCCCCATATCTATAATATTTGTTTTATCTATTATTTTTACTTCTGGCATATTTAACTCCACTGTCACTCTAAACTCCCTTTTCCCAGACGGAGTGAAGAAATAATCTCCGTTAATATGATTTACCATACATATAAGATGAGAAAAAGAAAAAACATTAAAATTAGGAAAACATAAAGGCACAAACCTAAATGAACAAAAGACCAATGCGAGCGCAGTGTGGCAGGTGTCACTGCACGGTGATTCATATGTTTAAATTTCAAAAACAATATAACCATAAGCGTGGCGAATACACAATCATACATACAGTGAATGTATATTTAAGTTTTAATTAAATGTTTATATTATTAATACATTAAAAGTTAACATTAATTTATCAATTATGTGGTATCACACCGTTCCAACCCATTCATAGTCACTATAAAAACAAATAAATCATGAGGATAAAAAATCCCAGAGGCGGAGTTTTCTCCAGTTCGCCGTTACAATAAATGCAAATAATTATGCTCAAATATGTCAAACCATGAAAAACATGTACAACCATCAACTGATTAATTTTATGTACCCCAAAAAATTCAGCACAATTCGCTTAAGTTTTGCCGAAACTTCCCCCCTCAAGTGAGGCATTTGCTAGGGTGAGGGTTGACATCAGTCTTCATATCCAGTACCACTAAAAGCATATCGCATTCGCCTGGAGCTTAATTGATGACTTACATTGCTCGTTTCAACGGTCTACTACTACTAAACGCATCTTCATTGCGCGGTAGACTGGTGGACGACATTCAGCATTAAGTCAGCTCCAGTTAAGACAAAAACCCGCGCCGTTGCGCGGGTTTTTTTATGCTCGAAGCAAGGCGCCCTAAGAAACCAAGGACCTAAACCATGAGCCAGCAAGTCATTATTTTCGATACCACCTTACGCGATGGTGAACAAGCGTTACAGGCAAGCCTGAGTGTGAAAGAAAAACTGCAGATTGCGCTGGCCCTTGAGCGTATGGGCGTTGACGTGATGGAAGTGGGTTTCCCCGTTTCTTCACCGGGCGACTTTGAGTCAGTTCAGACCATTGCTCGTCAGGTTAAAAACAGCCGCGTTTGCGCCTTAGCACGCTGCGTAGAAAAAGATATCGATGTTGCCGCAGAATCGCTGAAAGTTGCTGAAGCTTTCCGTATTCATACGTTTATCGCCACCTCGCCGATGCACATCGCGACGAAATTACGCAGTACGCTGGATGAGGTCATTGAGCGCGCGGTCTACATGGTTAAGCGTGCGCGTAATTATACCGATGACGTGGAGTTCTCCTGCGAAGATGCAGGCCGTACCCCTATCGCCGATCTGGCTCGCGTTGTTGAAGCTGCTATTAACGCGGGTGCCAAAACCATTAACATCCCCGATACCGTCGGTTACACCATGCCTTTCGAATTTGGGGCAATCATTTCTGGCCTGTATGAACGCGTACCAAATATCGATAAAGCCATCATCTCCGTACACACCCATGATGATTTAGGTTTGGGCGTCGGCAACGCGCTGGCAGCCGTTCACGCCGGAGCGCGTCAGGTGGAAGGCGCGATGAACGGTATCGGCGAACGCGCCGGTAACTGCTCACTGGAAGAAGTGATCATGGCGATCAAGGTGCGTAAAGATATCCTGAATGTACAGACCCGCATCAATCACCAGGAGATCTGGCGTACCAGTCAGTTAGTCAGCCAAATCTGCAACATGCCTATTCCGGCAAACAAAGCCATTGTCGGTAGCGGCGCCTTTGCCCACTCCTCCGGCATCCATCAGGACGGCGTACTGAAAAACCGTGAAAACTACGAAATCATGACGCCTGAATCCATTGGTCTGAACCAGGTACAGCTGAACCTGACCTCCCGTTCCGGACGCGCCGCGGTGAAACACCGTATGGACGAGATGGGATATAAAGAAAATGAATACAGCCTGGACAACCTGTATGACGCATTCCTGAAACTGGCGGATAAAAAAGGTCAGGTATTTGATTACGACCTGGAAGCGCTGGCCTTCATTAATAAACAGCAGGAAGAGCCAGAGCATTTCCGTCTGGATTACTTCAGCGTGCAGTCCGGCTCAAACGACATCGCCACCGCCTCCGTCAAGCTGGCCTGCGGTGAAGAAGTTAAAGCCGAAGCGGCGAACGGTAACGGTCCAGTCGATGCTATTTATCAGGCTATCAACCGTGTAACTGAGTACAACATCGAACTGGTGAAATACAGCCTGACCGCCAAAGGGCACGGTAAAGATGCTCTGGGTCAGGTGGATATCGTTGCCAACTATAACGGTCGTCGTTTCCACGGCGTCGGTCTGGCGACAGATATCGTCGAATCTTCTGCTAAAGCGATGGTGCATGTGCTGAACAACATCTGGCGCGCCGAAGAAGTCGAAAAAGAATTGCAACGCAAAGCTCAGAACAACGAGAACAACAAGGAAACCGTGTGATGTCGAAGAATTATCATATTGCTGTTTTGCCGGGTGACGGTATTGGCCCGGAAGTGATGGCGCAAGCCCTGAAGGTACTGGACGCAATCCGCAACCGTTTTAACATGCGCATTACCACCAGCCACTACGACGTGGGTGGTGCCGCGATTGATAACCACGGTCAGCCGCTGCCACCTGCAACGGTTGAAGGCTGTGAACAAGCTGACGCCATTCTGTTTGGTTCCGTTGGCGGCCCGAAATGGGAAAACCTGCCGCCAAACCAGCAGCCAGAGCGTGGCGCGCTGCTGCCATTGCGTAAGCACTTCAAATTATTCAGCAATCTGCGCCCAGCTAAGCTCTACCAGGGGCTGGAAGCGTTTTGCCCTCTGCGCGCAGATATTGCCGCGAACGGTTTCGACATCCTGTGCGTACGCGAACTGACTGGCGGGATTTACTTCGGTCAACCAAAAGGCCGCGAAGGCAGCGGACAACATGAAAAAGCCTTTGATACCGAGGTTTATCACCGTTTCGAGATCGAACGTATTGCACGTATCGCGTTTGAATCCGCTCGCAAACGTCGCCGTAAAGTTACGTCGATTGATAAAGCTAACGTACTGCAAACGTCTATTCTGTGGCGCGAAATCGTCAATGAAATTGCTAATGAATACCCAGACGTTGAACTGGCGCATATGTACATCGACAACGCGACAATGCAGTTGATTAAAGATCCATCCCAATTCGACGTGTTGCTGTGCTCTAACCTGTTTGGTGACATTCTGTCCGATGAGTGCGCCATGATCACCGGTTCGATGGGCATGTTACCGTCCGCCAGCCTGAATGAGCAGGGTTTTGGTTTGTACGAGCCTGCTGGCGGTTCAGCTCCGGACATCGCCGGGAAAAACATTGCCAACCCTATCGCCCAGATCCTGTCGCTGGCGCTGCTGCTGCGCTACAGCCTGGATGCCAATGATGCGGCAACCGCAATTGAGAGCGCCATCAACCGCGCATTAGAAGAAGGCATTCGCACCGGTGACTTAGCCCGCGGCGCTGCCGCAGTCAGTACCGATGAAATGGGCGACATCATTGCCCGTTACGTCGCAGAAGGGGTGTAATCATGGCCAAAACGTTGTACGAAAAATTGTTTGATGCGCACGTCGTCTTTGAGGCGCAAAACGAAACCCCACTGTTGTACATCGACAGGCATCTGGTGCATGAAGTGACCTCTCCGCAGGCGTTTGATGGACTGCGCGCGCATGGCCGTCAGGTACGCCAGCCAGGTAAAACCTTTGCCACCATGGATCACAACGTCTCTACCCAGACCAAAGACATCAACGCGTCGGGTGAGATGGCGCGCATACAGATGCAGGAGCTGATTAAGAACTGTAACGAATTTGGCGTCGAGCTGTACGACCTGAACCATCCGTATCAGGGTATCGTTCACGTGATGGGGCCAGAACAAGGCGTGACGTTGCCGGGTATGACCATCGTCTGCGGCGATTCCCACACCGCTACACACGGCGCGTTCGGCGCACTGGCGTTTGGCATTGGCACCTCTGAAGTTGAACACGTTCTGGCGACGCAGACCCTGAAACAGGGGCGCGCCAAAACCATGAAGATTGAAGTCAACGGTAAAGCAGCCCCTGGCATTACCGCCAAAGATATTGTGCTGGCTATTATCGGTAAAACCGGTAGCGCAGGCGGTACCGGACACGTGGTTGAGTTTTGTGGCGAAGCCATCCGTGCATTGAGCATGGAAGGCCGGATGACCCTGTGCAATATGGCCATTGAAATGGGCGCCAAAGCGGGTCTGGTCGCACCGGATGAAACGACATTTAACTATGTTCAGGGTCGTTTACACGCACCGAAGGGCGAGGATTTTGACCACGCGGTTACATACTGGAAAACCCTGAAAACCGACGACAACGCGACGTTTGATACCGTCGTTACCCTGCAGGCAGAAGAGATCGCTCCGCAGGTCACCTGGGGAACAAACCCGGGTCAGGTCATCTCGGTGAACGATAATATTCCCGACCCGGCGTCATTTGCCGATCCCGTTGAGCGTGCATCAGCTGAAAAAGCGCTGGCGTATATGGGGCTGAAACCGGGTATTCCGTTAACGGAAGTGACTATCGATAAAGTGTTCATCGGTTCCTGCACCAACTCGCGTATTGAAGATTTACGCGCCGCGGCAGAAATCGCCAAAGGGCGCAAAGTTGCGCCGGGTGTGCAGGCACTGGTGGTGCCGGGCTCTGGTCCAGTGAAAGCGCAGGCGGAAGCAGAAGGTCTGGATAAGATCTTTATCGAAGCCGGTTTTGAATGGCGTTTACCGGGCTGTTCCATGTGCCTGGCCATGAACAATGACCGCCTGAACCCAGGCGAACGCTGCGCATCCACCAGCAACCGTAATTTTGAAGGTCGTCAGGGCCGCGGTGGTCGCACGCATTTAGTCAGCCCGGCCATGGCCGCCGCTGCCGCCGTAACCGGTCATTTTGCCGACATTCGCAGCATCAAATAAGGAAACTACCATGGCAGAGAAATTTACCCAGCATACCGGCCTGGTTGTCCCACTGGATGCCGCCAACGTTGATACCGACGCAATTATCCCTAAACAGTTTTTGCAGAAGGTTACGCGCACCGGTTTTGGCGCCCATCTGTTTAACGACTGGCGTTTCCTGGACGAAAAGGGCCAACAGCCGAATCCTGAGTTCGTTTTAAACTTCCCGGAATATAAAGGGGCATCAATTCTGCTCGCACGGGAAAACTTTGGCTGCGGCTCTTCACGCGAACATGCGCCGTGGGCACTGACCGATTACGGCTTTAAAGTTGTTATCGCACCAAGCTTCGCCGACATCTTCTACGGCAACAGTTTCAATAACCAACTGTTGCCGGTGACCCTGAGCGACGCGCAGGTAGATGAAATGTTCGCGCTGGTGAAAGCCAATCCGGGCATTAAATTTGAAGTGGATCTGGAAGCGCAGGTGGTGAAAGCAGGCGATAAATCCTACAGCTTTAAAATTGACGACTTCCGCCGTCACTGCATGCTGAACGGTCTGGACAGCATCGGGCTGACGCTGCAGCATGAAGCGGCCATCACCGAGTACGAAGACAAGCAGCCAGCGTTTATGCAGTAATCTCTTCCGCTGGTCACCGCACTGTGGCCAGCCCTTTCTCTTCGCCTAAAGCGTATCGCCGTAATAGATTTGGTAGCCAAGATTGACGCTGCCCGGTGCAGCTTTCCCGTTCAAACGCTTAATCAGAATATCCGCCGCCGTTTTGCCAATCTCAAAGCGTGGCGTAATCACACTGGCGATTTTTTGCAGCCGCGCACGGCCAATTTCCAGCCCGTGGAAACCGGCAATCGCCATTTTTCCCGGCACATCGTACTGCTGTGCCTGACACTCCAGCAACGCGCCAACCGCCAGGTCATCGTTGGTACAGAAAATAGCGTCAATATCCGGCTTTTCCCCCATCGCCTGCTGGAACATCTTGCGTCCCAGCGCCACCGACGAAATAGTTTTTGGCGCCAGGTGGTACGCTTCCAGTCCCTGCGCCGCCAGCGCTTTCTCGGTGCCGCGAAAACGGCTGAGGTCTCGGGGGTCATCCATCGAGCCAAAGAAAGCAATGCTGCGTTTACCGCTGTCAATAAAAGCCTGCGTCATTTCAAACGCGGCTTTTTCGTTATCAAACCCAACCTGTATATCAAGATACTGGCCGCTAATATCCATCAGTTCCGCCACCGGTACGCCGCTGGCGCGCACGTACTGGATCATCCGCTCGGTATGCAGCTTTCCCGTGAGGATCAGGCCGTCGATATTGTAAGAGAGCAAGTTCAGCACCTCACGTTCTTCACGCTCGGCATCATATTCGTAGTTGGCGATCAGCGTCTGGTACTGGCAGGCCGAGGTGACGGATTCAATCCCCGCCAGCACGTCGGCAAAGATCTGATTACGAAACGAGGGGATCAGCACACCAATGGTTTTGCTGCGTGCGTTGAGCAGAATTTCCGGGGCGCGGTTGGGGATGTAGTTGTTCTCTTCCATCACTTTCGAAATCAATTCGCGGCTGCGTTGCGACACCTGATTCGGGTCACGCAGATAACGGCTGACCGTCATCTTATTCAGCCCGGCCAGATTAGCGATATCCTGTAATGTCATCCGATTGTTTTTCATGAGGTTCTCTACGACCAACAGCCCATTATGCTCGCAGAGAACCTTATCACAGCCGGTTAGCGACTGCACTCCTCGCTCAACCTTAACGCGTAGCCATCTCAGCCGACGGCGACGTGGTTTCATTTTGCGCACGAACGCAGTACATCAGCACCACCGACGCCAGCAGAGCAATCGCCATGAAGGTGTAGGAGACGCCCGGCCCGCCGGTCACGCCGTTGAGGTAACCCACCAGCCACGCGCCGAGGAATGCCCCTAACGCGCCAAAACTGTTGATCATCCCCATCGACACGCCGGAGACGTTGCGTGGCAGCAGTTCGGGGATCAGCGCAAAGAACGGCCCGTAAGGCGCATACATACAGGCGGCGGCCACAACCAGCAGCGCGTAGGAGAGCCAGAAGGACTGGTTGCCCAACAGCCACGAGGCAAAGAACGCGATAGCGGCAATCAACAGCAGCGGCCAGATAAACAGTTTACGGTTCTGGAACTTATCGGACAGCCAGGAGACTGTCAGCATCAGGCAAATCGCCGCCAGATACGGCACCGCTGCCAGCCAGCCCACCGCCACGATGTCCATCTGCGCCGCATTTTTGAGGATTGACGGCATCCACATCATGAAGCCATACACCCCGATGCTCCAAAGCGCATGCACCGCGCAAAGCATAATGACGCTGCGTGAACGCATCGCTTCACCGTAGTTACGCATCGGTTTGATGTCGCGCTGCTCGCGATCCATCGCCTGCTGTAATGCCTGTTTCTCCTGCTCGCTCAACCAGCCCGCATCCGCCGGTTTGTCGCGTACCAGAATCACCCAGCAGAACGCCCAGATCACCGCCGGGATACCTTCGATAATAAACATTTCGCGCCAGCCCCAGGCTTCAATCAGGTAGCCGGAGACTATCGACATCCACAGCACTGTGACCGGGTTGCCGAGAATTAAAAAGGTGTTGGCGCGCGAGCGTTCAGTTTTGGTAAACCAGTTGCTGATATAAATCAGCATCGCGGGCATCACCGCCGCTTCGACGATGCCGAGAATAAAGCGGATCGCCATCAGCGTTGGGATATTGCTGACAAAGCCGGTCGCCGCGGCACAAAGCCCCCAAAGGATCAGGCTGTAAAAAATCATTTTGCGCACGCTATGCTTAACGGCGTACATCGCGCCCGGCACCTGGAAAAAGAAGTAGCCCAGGAAGAATAACGCGCCAATTAACGATGCAGTTCCCTGAGTAATCCCCAAGTCATGTTCAATACCCGCGGCAGCGGCAAAGCCGTAATTGGCGCGGTCAAGATAAGCTAAGCTGTAGGTAATAAAAATAATCGGCATTAAATACCACCAGCGACGTGCTGGCAGTTTTGCGAGCATATTCATACTCACTCCTTGGATTATTGTTTTCGCTGGCAAGCCACGACTGCGGCCCATTATTTATCAGACCGCGGCGAGCATGCCGCCGTCCACAAACAGAAGATGCCCATTCACAAAGTCAGAAGCGGGCGCGGCAAGATAAACCGCCGCGCCGATCAGCTCCTCCGGGTTACCCCAGCGAGCGGCGGGAGTGCGCTGGAACAGCCAGGCGGAGAATGCTTCATCGTTGACCAGCGCGGTGGTCATGTCGGTGGCGAAATAGCCGGGAGCAATGCCGTTGACCTGAATATTGTATTCCGCCAGTTCCACGCACATGCCACGGGTTAACATTTTGACCGCGCCTTTTGACGCCGCGTATGGAGTAATGGTTTTACGACCTAATTCGCTTTGCATTGAGCAGATATTAATAATCTTCCCGCGGCGGCGTTGCACCATGTAGCGGGAAACCTGCTGCGACACCAGAAAGACCGATTTCTGGTTTACATCAATCACTTTGTCCCATTCAGCCTCAGGGAATTCGGTGAAGGGGTAACGACGCTGAATTCCGGCGTTGTTAATTAAAATATCAATGGCCCCAACTTCCTTTTCGATTTGCGCGATGGCGCGCGCCACCTCTTCCCCGTTGGTGACATCAAATCCATAGCCAACAGCGCGATAGCCTTCGGCCACCAGTTTGTCCGCCGCCGCCTGCGCCCGCTGCTGGGTGATGTCGTTAATCACAATCTCAGCACCGTGCGCCGCCAGACCGCTGGCCAGCAGGTTACCAATGCCCTGAGCGGAACCGGTAATCAACGCGCGTTTGCCGGTAAGGTCGAATAGGTTTTTCATAAAAAACTCCTTTTTTAATAACTGTTACGCGTAACTGTATACGCGTAACAGTAGAAAAAAGAAGATCCAGGAAGAGGAAAATGATCGTTATGTGATCAAAGTTACATTTACGTGCAAGATGAAAAAAAGAGGGATAGGCCTGATAAACATAACGCGATCAGGCCGTAGGGACAGGTTGCCGGATGGCGGCGTAAACGCCTTATCCGGCCTACAAAAACGAATACAAAATATCGCCAGGCCGAGCGCTGCAACGCCGGGAAATTCCCGGTACGTATTAAACGTCCTTCACCCGCCCGGTCATCCACAGCGTCACCACCGAAATCACCGCAATTACCCAATAGACGGCATAGTGACCGTAGCTTTGCGCAACTGCCCCCTGAATCACCCCAGCCAGAATGACTCCCGTTGAAATACTGTTGGTAAATAATGTGGTCGCTGATCCCGCACGTCCGGGCATCAGATCCTGAAACCACAGCATGCCTATCCCGGCGATAATACCGATAAATACCGCGTTAAACAGTTGCAGCACCAGCAGCGCCGTACGGCTGTGAAAGAAGATCAAACCAAGATAAAACAGCACACCTGCCGCTACGGCCGCGATCATCATTCGCCGTTTGCCAAAGCGCTTCACGTAATAGCCCGCAAGAATCATCGCCGGAATTTCCAGTCCAGCTGCCGTCCCCATTAGAATCCCGGCCAGCTTGTCCGGCAAGCCCAGTTCGAGGCTTATCCACAGCGGCATATCGATGATGTACATGGTGTTGCAGGTCCACATCAGCGTGGAGGCAATAAACAACATACGCACATTTTTGTCCTGCCAACCGCCGGTCTGTTCCAGCGGCACATCTACAGGCTGCTCCACCCGAGCAACTGACGGCAGTATCAGCGCAATCAGCACCAGGCTAATGGCAAAAATCCCTGCGGCAATGGAAAACATCGCCGTAAAGCCGTAATTCAGCGCCAGCATAAAAGCCAGCGGAGGGCCAATTACCCAGGCCAGTGAAAGCTGCGCACGCATCACCGAGCTAAACATCACCACTTCACGCGCGGAGTTATCAGCATATTCCCGCGCCAGCGCAAACAGCTGCGGCATGGCGGTGTTCGCCAGCGAGGCCAGCAGCACACCGCAGGTGATCAGCGTAAGATAGTGACGATTAAAGGCAAACAGCAACGCATTGCCAATTGCCATCAGGCAGCAGAACATGATCAACTTACGTCGATCGCCCTGGCTGTCGGATCGTTTCGCAAGGCCAAGGCTGACTACGATCCCGACAATCGCATTGACGGTGTAAAACAGCCCGACCCAAAATGGCTGCGCCCCGACTTCACGGCTCAGGAACAGACTCAGCGTGGGTGCCTGCAATGCCCCCGCCACGCCCATCATAAAAGCGACCAGCATAAATGCCGCGTAAACGCCGTTGAGGCGCCGTCCCATGGTCATAATCCAGAGCATATCTTTCCTTTTAAGCGCAGCTGAAACGAAAAAAGCCAGCAGATAATACCTGCTGGCGGGTGAACGAGGCTGTATCCTGCACCAATACTCAGTCACACATGATGTCTGCAATTTCCAATTCAGGAGTCAGATGTCATCTCCCACTGCATCAGCTCTTCGAGCATCTTTAAGCGCTGCGGGGCACTCGGGCAAGCCAACCAGGACGATTTTTCTGTCGCGGTAAAGTACTTCAACCAGAACTGACGCATAGATGACCCCTTCGTTGTCTCATCGCTTCATCGGAATCTATTATTGGCTTAATATAGGGATTATAAAATTGCTGAGTTTTCCGCAGGAGTTCCCCTTTTATGTCTTCTGGTCGTTTGCAACAACAGTTCATCCGTCTGTGGCAATGCTGTGACGGTAAGACGCAAGACACGACGCTCAACGAGCTGGCGGATCTACTGAGCTGCTCGCGTCGCCATATGCGTACGCTGCTTAATACCATGCAGGATCGTGGCTGGTTGACGTGGGAAGCTGAAGTTGGACGAGGTAAACGCTCGCGACTGACATTCCTCTATACCGGGCTGGCGCTCCAGCAGCAGCGCGCGGAAGACCTACTGGAACAGGATCGTATCGATCAACTGGTGCAGCTTGTCGGTGACAAAACGGCCGTCCGGCAAATGCTGGTCTCCCACCTTGGCCGCAGCTTTCGCCAGGGTCGGCATATCATGCGCGTTCTCTATTATCGCCCGATGCACAACCTGCTCCCCGGTACGGCATTACGCCGCTCCGAAACCCATATCGCCCGCCAAATCTTCAGTGCCTTAATTCGGGTAAATGAGGAAAATGGGGAACTGGAAGCGGACATTGCCCATCACTGGCAGCAAATTTCACCTTTGCATTGGCGATTCTTCCTGCGCCCGGGGATCCATTTTCATCATGGCCGCGAGCTGGAAATGGAAGATGTTATCGCCTCGCTGAGGCGCATTAACACCCTGCCACTGTACTCACACATCACGCAAATAGTTTCTCCCACGGCCTGGACGCTGGATATCCATCTGGCCCAGCCAGACCGCTGGCTTCCCTGGCTATTGGGGCAGGTCCCGGCCATGATCCTGCCGCGAGAATGGGAAACGCTAAACAACTTTTCCAGCCACCCGATTGGTACCGGTCCGTATGCGGTAATGCGCAACACCAATAACCAACTGAAAATTCATGCATTTGATGATTACTTTGGCTACCGGGCGCTAATCGACGAAGTTAATGTTTGGGTATTACCCGACATCGGAGAAGAACCTGGCGGCGGGTTGACGCTAAAAGGTCCCACAGAGGATGAAAAGGCGATCGAAAGCCGCCTCGAAGAAGGCTGCTACTACCTGCTGTTTGATGCGCGTAGCCACCGTGGCGCTAATCAGGAGGTCCGTGAGTGGGCAAGCCGCGTTCTCTCGCCAACGAATTTAATCTGCCACGCCGATGAACAGTACCAGCGGTTGTGGTTTCCCGCCTACGGTTTGCTTCCCCGCTGGCACCACGCCAAACCTGGCCATGGTGAAAAACCCGCCGGGCTGGAAACGCTGACGATCACCTACTATCGCGATCATATCGAACACCGGATTATCGCGCAGATCATGAAAACGTTGCTGGCGCAGCATCAGGTACAGTTGAATATTCAGGAGATCGACTACGATCAATGGCATGCAGGTGAAATCGTCAGCGATATCTGGCTCAACAGCGCCAACTTTACCCTCCCGCTGGACTTCTCACTGTTCGCCCATTTGTGCGAAGTCCCTTTGCTGCAAAACTGTATCTCGCGGGACTGGGAAAACGATGCGGCTCGCTGGCGAACGGGCGAAATGAGCCTGGCAGCATGGTGCCAACAGCTGCTCGCCACAAAGGCCATTGTGCCATTAATCCACCACTGGCTGATCATTCAGGGACAGCGCAGTATGCGCGGGCTGCGCATGAATACCCTCGGCTGGTTTGATTTTAAATCGGCGTGGTTTGCGCCGCCAGATCCATAAGAGCCAGCTCTTAATTGCTGCCCGGCAACAAAATCACTACACTAACGCCGTTCTCAACGGGGTGCTATGCAATATGCTGGCTGAGAGATACCCGTCGAACCTGATCCGGATAATGCCGGCGAAGGGATTTGAGGCTTATCTCAAGTCCTTTGCCACCCAACTCTTGAGGTGCAAAGTGTTTAAAAAATGTCTTCCGCTTTTACTGCTGTGCGCAGCGCCTGCCTTCGCTAAACCTGTACTGACCGTCTATACCTACGACTCGTTCGCAGCTGACTGGGGCCCGGGCCCGACAATCAAAAAAGCCTTTGAAGCTGACTGCAACTGCGAGCTAAAACTGGTGGCGCTGGAAGATGGCGTCTCGCTGCTTAACCGCTTGCGCATGGAAGGAAAAAACAGCAAAGCCGACGTCGTGCTGGGTCTGGATAACAACCTTCTGGAAGCCGCCACACAAACCAAACTGTTTGCCAAAAGTGGTGTTGCAAACGACGCCGTTAACGTACCCGGCGGCTGGAAAAACGATACCTTCGTTCCGTTTGACTACGGCTATTTCGCCTTCGTTTATGATAAGAACAAGCTGAAGAATCCGCCCAAAAGCCTGAAAGAACTGGTAGAGAGCGACCAAAAATGGCGCGTCATTTATCAGGATCCGCGCACCAGCACGCCTGGATTGGGTCTGCTGCTATGGATGCAGAAAGTCTATGGCGATAAAGCGCCAGAGGCGTGGCAGAAACTGGCAGCCAAAACCGTCACCGTCACCAAGGGCTGGAGCGAAGCCTACGGCCTGTTCCTGAAAGGTGAAAGCGATCTGGTGCTCAGCTACACCACCTCTCCGGCCTATCACATCATCGCCGATAAAAAAGACAACTACGCCGCAGCCGACTTTAGCGAAGGCCACTATTTGCAGGTGGAAGTCGCCGCCCGTACTGCGGCCAGCAAGCAGCCGGAACTGGCCGAGAAATTCCTGAAGTTTATGGTGTCCCCGGCATTCCAGAATGCGATTCCGACCGGCAACTGGATGTATCCCGTGACGCAAGTCGCCCTGCCGCCAGGATTCGAGCAACTGAATAAACCGGCCACCGCGCTGGAATTTACGCCGCAGCAGGTTGCGGCTCAACGTCAGACATGGATTAGCGAATGGCAACGCGCCGTCAGCCGTTAATTCCCGGCTGGCTGGTTCCAGGGCTTACCGCCGCCACGCTGATGGTGGCCGTTGCCCTGGCCGCATTTCTGGCTCTGTGGTTTAACGCCCCGCAGGGAGAGTGGCTCTTGCTGTGGCAAGACGACTACCTGTGGCACGTGGTGCGCTTTTCTTTCTGGCAGGCTTTTTTATCCGCTGTGCTGTCGGTTGTCCCGGCGATTTTCCTCGCCAGAGCGCTCTATCGTCGTCGTTTTCCAGGACGTCTGGCGCTACTGCGTCTGTGCGCGATGACGTTAATCCTGCCGGTGCTTGTCGCGGTATTCGGTATTCTTAGCGTCTACGGCCGCCAGGGTTGGCTGGCCTCGCTCTGGCATACATTCGGGCTGGAGTGGACGTTTTCGCCATACGGTTTGCAGGGCATTCTGCTGGCGCATGTCTTTTTCAATCTGCCGATGGCCAGCCGCCTGCTGTTACAGTCGCTGGAGAATATTCCCGGCGAACAGCGGCAGTTAGCCGCTCAGTTGGGTATGCGTGGCTGGCATTTCTTCCGTTTTGTTGAATGGCCGTGGCTGCGTCGTCAGATCCTGCCCGTCGCGGCACTCATCTTTATGCTGTGCTTCGCCAGCTTCGCCACCGTTCTGTCGCTTGGCGGCGGGCCACAGGCCACGACCATCGAGCTGGCTATTTATCAGGCGCTGAATTTTGATTACGATCCTGCCCGCGCAGCCATGCTGGCGTTGATCCAGATGGTTTGTTGTTTGGCGCTGGTGCTCCTCAGTCAACGTCTGAGCCGCGCGATTGCTCCCGGTGCTACCCTGGTACAAGGCTGGCGCGATCCCGACGATCGCCTGCACAGCCGACTGGCTGACGCAATCCTGATTATTCTTGCCCTGTTGCTGTTACTGCCGCCGTTGCTGGCGGTGATTATCGATGGCTTAAACCGCCATGTTCTGGATGTACTGATGCAGCCAGTGCTGTGGCAGGCGCTGGGAACCTCGCTGCGCATCGCATTAGCAGCAGGAGCGTTATGCGTCGTACTCACCATGATGCTGTTATGGAGCAGTCGTGAACTTCGTGCCCGACAGCAACTGCTGGCAGGTCAGATGCTGGAGTTGAGCGGCATGATGATCCTCGCCATGCCGGGCATCGTGTTAGCTACCGGCTTCTTTCTGCTGCTCAATAACACCATTGGGCTTCCCGAATCTGCCGACGGTATTGTTATTTTTACCAATGCGTTGATGGCGATCCCTTACGCGCTGAAAGTGCTGGAAAACCCAATGCGTGACGTCACTGCGCGCTACAGTATGTTGTGCCAGTCGTTGGGCATTGAGGGATGGTCGCGCCTGAAAGTGGTTGAACTGCGCGCCCTGAAGCGCCCGCTGGCGCAGGCGATGGCGTTTGCCTGCGTCCTGTCGATTGGCGATTTTGGCGTAGTGGCGTTATTTGGTAATGAGGATTTCCGTACCCTGCCATTTTATTTATATCAGCAGATTGGCTCTTATCGCAGTCAGGATGGCGCGGTTACGGCGTTATTACTGCTGATCCTGTGCTTTACGCTGTTTACCGTTATTGAGAAATTGCCGGGTCGAAATGTTAAAACTGATTGATATCACATGGCTTTATCATCATTTGCCTATGCGCTTTACGCTGTCGGTCGCGCGCGGTGAGCAAATAGCTGTACTCGGGCCCAGCGGCGCCGGGAAAAGTACGCTTTTGAATCTGATTGCCGGCTTCCTCACGCCCGCCAGCGGTACCATGATGATTGACGGTGAAGATCACACCACATCACCTCCCTCACGCCGTCCTGTCTCTATGCTGTTTCAGGAAAACAACTTGTTTAGCCATCTGAGCGTACAGCAAAACATCGGCCTGGGCCTGAATCCGGGATTAAAACTGAACGCATCGCAGCGGGAGAAAATGCTCCACATCGCCCAACAAATGGGACTCGACTCTCTACTGGAGCGCCTCCCCGGCGAGCTTTCCGGCGGGCAACGGCAGCGCGTGGCGCTGGCGCGTTGTCTGGTGCGGGAACAACCTATTTTACTGCTTGATGAACCGTTCTCTGCGCTCGATCCTGCGCTGCGCCAGGAGATGCTAACGCTGGTCGCCGAAGTCTGTCGCGAGAAGCAGCTGACGTTACTGATGGTTTCTCACAGCGTAGAAGATGCGGCGCGAATTGCGCCCCGCTCGATTGTGGTCGCCGACGGGCGCATCGCCTGGCTGGGCAAAACGGACGATCTGTTAAGCGGCAACGCCAGCGCCTCGGCGCTATTGGGCATTAAAGCATAATGCGTTGCCGGATGACGGCGTGAACGCCTTATCCGGCCTGCAGGTCGCACATTTTGTAGGCCGGATAAGGCAAAGCCGCCATCCGGCAAAGGTGTCGTCAGTAACCCACCACTTTGCGCAGAATATCGATATACACCGGCATCAGCGGATGGCGCAGTAACGCCACCAGCGCGACCACGCCGATCCCGAGCGTCAACGGCGCCAGATACAGCAAACGGCTGCGGGGGAAATACGCCGTTAAGCGATCAACAGCCGCTTTGCCACTGCGCCACAGCCGCCAGCAAAACCACCCGCCCACCCAGAGCAACACCGCCGTCGCCAGCAGCAACCATTTAAAATCCCCGCTCTGCATATCAGAAGGGATATCAATTGCCGCTCCCGCCAGGATCCCCGGCAGGAAGTAGAACGGTGGCCACAGCACGCAGCCAATAATATTCGGGACGATAAATTTAGCGACAGGCAGATCCAGCATGCCTGCAACCATCGGCACCAGCGGGCGCGTCGGTCCGACAAAACGCCCCACCAGAATAGTAAACATGCTGTGCTGATGCAGGGCGTGCTCGGTTTTATCCAGCAACGCCTTGTTCTTTTTCATGAACGACCAACGGTGCAATGGCTTTTTAAAGCGCCAGCCCAACCAGAAGGAGATCCAGTCCCCCAACAGACAGCCGACGATGCCCGCAAGCCAGGCATGCCAGAAGTTCAGTTCGCCACTGCCAATCAGCGCGCCCAACCCCGCCATCATCACGGTCCCGGGCAGAATCAGACCAACCAGCGCCAGCGACTCCAAAAAAGCCACCAGAAGTACGGCGATCAGAGAGTACAGGGCGGACTGGAGAATAAAGTGTTCCAGCAATGCTTGCATAATGTGTCCGTCAAATTTACGAAGCAGGGATTTTGATAACCCCTCTCAACTTCGTCAAGCCATCAATTGTCTGAATAGATTGCGAGTTATGACAACTTTCAGGATACATCATTCACTTTTTATTCACATCCTGCACGAAACTCGCTCGGACTGGCACCGGTACATTTTTTGAAAACACGAGAGAAATAGAGCTGATCGTCAAAGCCAACATTGCGACCTACGGTGGCGATAGGCATACGTGTGGTACTCAGCAGTAACTTCGCCTGGCTAATACGCTGGTCCTCGCGCCAGCTTAATACGCTGATGCCCAACTGCTGACGGAACAGATGCGACAAACGGGAAGGCGACAGGCAGACGTGCTGCGCGACGCTGGCGATATCAAAATTGCTGTCCGCCAGGTGATCGCTGATGTACTGGCAGGCATCACGGACGCGGTTGTCCATGGGAGGGTGTAGCGATTCATTGATGGCTTCCATACGTCGGAGCAACAACTGTTCCAGTAAATTAATCGCCAGCAGTTCGGAATAGCGGCCTTCTCCCTGCCCGGCGTTAATTATCTGCCCAAACAGCTCGTTAAAATGCGGCTGATGTGCTTCATCCGGGCGGAAAAAACCGGTCTGGCCAAAAATGGCCGGCCAGGTCAGCCACTCCTGCCAGTAGGCGCGCGGGCGAAAGTAAACCCACTGGTGATACCACTCGCTGGCATCAGGATGGCGCCCGTAGTGGTGAATTTCTCCAGGTGGAAACAACAGAATATCGCCAGGCCGGCAGACAAACTGCTTGCCCTGATTATTGATAACCCCTTCGCCACGGATGGTGAGATTGAGGATATAACCCTTCATACCCAGCGGCCTGTCGATAAAAAAATCCAGGTATCCGTTCGCCTCGATGGGGGTTAATCCGGCCACCAAATGCGCGTTAAACGAATAACCTGGCAACAGGGGATCGTTTTGCGTTTCAGCCATAATTTCAATACTCCCTACGTCCTGCCAAGAAACAATTTGTCCATATTACGCCAGACATCATCGCTGTCGCCCCTGCGGGCCGCTGTATTTGCGGCAATGGACCATCAACCCCGCTTGTGAAAAGCTCTTTGTAAAAAACATGTACTACGCCAACGTCAAAATCGGCTAACAAAAGTGTCTATAACTACGGCAGAAATGTCCACATTGATTATTTGCACAGCGTCACACTTTGTGATGCCACAGCATTTTAGTCCATAAGATTAGCGGATCCTGCCTGACGGTTTTTATCGCTACTCACTACTGTTTATCCATACCCGTATTTTTGGATGGAGTAAGACGATGGCGATTGCAATTGGCCTCGATTTTGGTAGTGATTCAGTACGCGCTTTGGCGGTGGAATGTGCCACCGGCGAAGAGATCGCCACCAGCGTTGAGTGGTACCCACGTTGGCAGGAAGGGCAGTATTGCGATGGCCCAAACAACCAGTTTCGCCATCATCCGCGCGACTACATTGAATCCATGGAAGCGGCGCTGAAAACCGTACTGGCCGAACTGAGCGCTGAGCAGCGCGCGGAAGTGGTCGGTATTGGCGTTGACAGTACCGGCTCAACCCCGGCCCCCATCGATGCAGACGGTAATGTACTGGCGCTGCGTCCGGAGTTCGCGGAAAACCCGAATGCGATGTTTGTCCTGTGGAAAGATCACACCTCAGTAGAAGAAGCCGAAGAAATCACCCGCCTGTGCCATACACCGGGCAAGATCGATTACTCCCGCTATATCGGCGGCATTTATTCCAGCGAATGGTTCTGGGCCAAAATCCTGCATGTAACTCGTCAGGACCACGCAGTTGCCGAAGCTGCGGTTTCGTGGATTGAGCTATGCGACTGGGTTCCGGCCCTGCTCTCCAACACCGTACGCCCACAGGATATTCGTCGCGGTCGCTGCGGCGCCGGGCATAAATCTCTGTGGCATGAAAGCTGGGGTGGTCTGCCGCCAGCCAGTTTCTTTGACGAACTCGACCCCATCCTCAACCGCCATCTGCAATACCCAATGTTTACCGATACCTTCACCGCGGATCTGCCGGTTGGCACCCTGTGCGCCGAGTGGGCACAGCGTCTGGGACTACCGGAAAGTGTGGTGATTGCAGGCGGTGCTTTTGACTGCCATATGGGCGCGGTCGGCGCAGGTGCACAGCCTAACACGCTGGTGAAAGTCATCGGCACGTCAACCTGCGACATTCTGATTGCCGATAAGCAAAGCGTTGGCGAGCGTGCGGTGAAAGGCATTTGCGGCCAGGTTGATGGCAGCGTGGTGCCGAATTTTATTGGCCTCGAAGCTGGTCAGTCTGCATTCGGTGATATCTATGCCTGGTTTAGCCGCGTGCTGAGCTGGCCGCTGGAACAGCTTGCCGTACAGCATCCGGAACTGCAGACCCAGATTAAAGCCAGTCAAAAACAGCTGCTGCCTGCACTCACCGAAGCATGGGCGAAAAATCCATCACTGGAGCATCTGCCGGTCGTGCTCGACTGGTTCAACGGTCGCCGTACGCCCAATGCCAACCAGCGTTTGAAAGGGGTGATTACCGATCTGAACCTGGCAACCGACGCGCCAGCGCTGTTCGGTGGTCTGATTGCCGCCACCGCCTTTGGCGCGCGCGCCATTATGGAATGCTTCACCGAACAAGGCATTGCGGTTAACAACGTGATGGCGCTTGGCGGTATCGCGCGCAAGAACCCGGTCATCATGCAGGCCTGCTGTGACGTGCTGAACCGTCCGCTACAGATTGTCGCTTCAGACCAGTGCTGCGCACTCGGTGCGGCTATCTTCGCCGCCGTTGCCGCGAAAGTACACGCCGATATCCCTGCCGCTCAACAGCAGATGGCAAGCGCCGTGGAAAACACGCTGCAACCTCGCCCAGAGCAGGCTCAACGTTTTGAACAGCTTTACCGCCGCTATCAGCAGTGGGCAGTAAGCGCTGAACAGCAATACCTTCCGACTGCCGCTCCGGCGCAACAAGCCCCGGTAGATCTGGCAACCCTGACACATTAAGGACACGACAATGACGATTTTTGATAACTATGAAGTGTGGTTTGTGATTGGTAGCCAGCATCTGTATGGCCCTGAAACCCTGCGTCAGGTAACCCAACATGCCGAGCACGTCGTTAACGCACTGAATACTGAAGCCAAACTGCCCTGCAAGCTGGTATTAAAACCGCTAGGCACTTCCCCTGATGAGATTACCGCTATCTGTCGTGACGCAAATTACGACGATCGCTGTGCAGGGATGGTGGTCTGGCTGCATACCTTCTCCCCGGCAAAAATGTGGATTAACGGCCTGACTATTCTCAACAAGCCGCTGATGCAGTTCCACACCCAGTTCAACGCCGCCCTGCCGTGGGACAGCATTGATATGGACTTTATGAACCTGAACCAGACTGCGCACGGCGGTCGTGAGTTCGGCTTCATCGGCGCGCGTATGCGTCAGCAGCATGCCGTGGTCACCGGTCACTGGCAGGATAAACAAGCGCACGAACGCATTGGCTCCTGGATGCGCCAGGCCGTGTCCAAACAGGATACCCGCCACCTTAAAGTCTGCCGTTTTGGCGACAACATGCGTGAAGTTGCGGTCACCGATGGCGATAAAGTCGCTGCGCAGATCAAGTTCGGCTTCTCGGTAAACACCTGGGCCGTGGGCGATCTGGTGCAGGTAGTGAACGCAATTAGCGACGGCGAAATCAACGCGCTGATCGATGAGTACGAAAGCACCTACACCATGACTGCGGCGACGCAAGTCCACGGTGAAAAACGTCAGAACGTCCTGGAAGCGGCCCGTATTGAACTGGGGATGAAGCGCTTCCTGGAACAGGGCGGATTCCACGCCTTCACTACCACATTTGAAGATTTACACGGCCTGAAACAGCTCCCTGGTCTGGCCGTACAGCGTCTGATGCAGCAAGGCTACGGCTTTGCGGGCGAAGGCGACTGGAAAACCGCCGCTCTGCTTCGCATCATGAAGGTGATGTCAACCGGTCTGCAGGGCGGCACCTCATTTATGGAGGATTACACCTACCACTTCGAGAAAGGCAACGATCTGGTGCTCGGCTCGCACATGCTGGAAGTGTGCCCGTCCATCGCGGTGGAAGAGAAACCGATCCTCGACGTACAGCACCTCGGCATTGGTGGTAAAGACGATCCTGCCCGTCTGATCTTCAACACCAAAACCGGCCCGGCAGTGGTTGCCAGCCTGATCGATCTCGGCGATCGCTATCGCCTGCTGGTTAACTGCATCGACACGGTACAAACGCCGCACGACCTGCCGAAACTGCCTGTCGCTAACGCGCTGTGGAAAGCTCAACCGGATCTGCCAACCGCTTCTGAAGCCTGGATCCTGGCCGGTGGCGCGCACCACACCGTGTTCAGCCACGCGCTGGATCTGAACGATATGCGCCAGTTTGCTGAAATGCACGATATCGAGATCGCGGTGATCGATAACGATACCCGCCTGCCGGCCTTTAAGGACGCGCTGCGCTGGAACGAAGTGTATTACGGCTTCAAACGTTAACAACTGCCGGATGACGGCGTAAACACCTTATCCGGCCTACAAGAATGTGCGATTTGTAGGCCGGATAAGCGTAGCGCCATCCGGCAAGATTCATCGGAGAGCATCATGTTAGAAGATCTCAAACGTCAGGTACTGGAAGCCAATCTGGCGTTGCCTAAGCACAATCTGGTCACCCTGACCTGGGGGAATGTCAGCGCCGTCGATCGCGAGCGCGGCGTGTTTGTGATTAAACCTTCGGGAGTCGATTACAGCGTAATGACCGCCGACGATATGGTGGTAGTCAGTATCGCCACGGGTGAAGTTGTTGAAGGTACGAAGAAACCTTCCTCAGATACCCCAACACACCGTTTGCTGTATCAGGCATTCCCGACCATTGGCGGTATTGTTCACACCCATTCGCGTCATGCAACCATCTGGGCGCAGGCGGGTCAGTCGATTCCGGCAACGGGGACCACCCATGCGGACTATTTCTACGGTTCGATTCCCTGCACACGGAAAATGATCGACGAAGAAATCAACGGCGAATATGAATGGGAAACCGGCAACGTGATCGTTGAAACCTTTGAGAAACAAGGTATTGACGCCGCGCAGATGCCTGGCGTGCTGGTGCACTCTCACGGTCCGTTTGCCTGGGGAAAAAATGCCGAAGACGCGGTGCATAACGCCATCGTGCTGGAAGAAGTCGCCTATATGGGGATCTTCTGTCGCCAGCTCGCGCCGCAGTTACCGGATATGCAGCAAACCCTGCTAGATAAACACTACCTGCGCAAACACGGTACAAAAGCGTATTACGGGCAGTAACCTCTTTTGAGCATGACAACTGTATAAAATCACAGCTAATTTATCAGAACCAGGCTATAATAATGCCTGGTTTTTTGATGGATACGCAGCGTGGCGCAAGCAGGTTTTATTTTAACCCGGCACTGGCGGGACACCCCACAGGGAACTGAGGTCTCATTCTGGCTGGCTACAGACAATGGGCCGCTGCAGGTCATGCTCGCGCCTCAGGAGTCGGTCGCGTTTATTCCCACCAGTCAGGTTCCTCGCGTAACGTCATTATTACGCACTGAAAACGGCTATCGCCTGACACCGCTGCAGTTGCAAGACTTCCACCGCCAGCCTGTTTCCGGCCTGTATTGCCGCTCACATCGCCAGCTCATGCGGTTGGAAAAACTGCTGCGCGAAAACGCAGTCACCGTCTATGAGGGCGACGTACGCCCACCTGAGCGGTATCTGATGGAGCGCTTTATCACCTCCCCTGTTTGGGTCGAAGGCGACAGACATGGCGACATGCTGGTGAATGCCCGCCTGAAGCCGAACCCTGACTATCGACCACCGCTAAAATGGGTATCGCTGGATATCGAAACCACCCGCCACGGCGAACTCTATTGCATCGGTCTGGAAGGCTGCGGGCAGCGTATTGTCTACATGCTCGGCCCGGCAAACGGCGACGCCTCTACGCTTGATTTTGAACTTGAGTACGTTGCAAGCCGCCCGCAGTTGCTGGAAAAACTCAATGACTGGATTGCCCGTCACGATCCTGATGTGATAATCGGCTGGAACGTCGTGCAATTCGATTTACGCGTCCTGCAACAGCACGCCGAACGTTACCGCATTCCCTTGCGTTTTGGCCGTGATAGCAGCGAGCTTGAGTGGCGCGAGCATGGCTTCAAAAACGGCATATTCTTCGCTCAGGCTAAAGGCCGCCTGATTATCGACGGTATTGAGGCGCTAAAATCCGCGTTCTGGAATTTCTCGTCATTTTCACTGGAAACGGTGTCACAGGAGCTGCTGGGCGAAGGGAAGTCGATTGATAATCCGTGGGACAGAATGGACGAAATCGACCGTCGATTTGCCCAGGATAAGCCCGCGCTTGCCACCTACAATCTCAAAGACTGTGAGTTGGTCACGCGCATTTTTCATAAAACCGAGATCATGCCATTTCTGCTGGAACGATCGACGGTCAACGGTCTGCCGGTCGACCGGCACGGTGGTTCAGTTGCCGCCTTCGGACATCTCTACCTGCCACGAATGCACCGGGCGGGTTATGTGGCGCCGAATCTGGGTGAAGTCCCCGCGCACGCCAGTCCCGGCGGCTACGTGATGGACTCACGCCCAGGCTTATACGACTCGGTACTGGTGCTGGATTACAAAAGCCTGTATCCCTCAATAATTCGTACTTTTTTAATCGATCCGGTGGGGCTTATCGAAGGGATGGCGCAGCCGGATCCGGAACACAGCACCGAAGGTTTCCTTGACGCCTGGTTTTCACGCGAAAAGCACTGCCTGCCTGAAATCGTTACTCAGATCTGGCACGGGCGCGAAGAAGCAAAACGCCGTGGCAATAAGCCACTCTCGCAGGCGTTGAAAATCATCATGAACGCATTTTACGGTGTGCTGGGCACCACTGCCTGTCGCTTTTTCGACCCGAGACTGGCCTCGTCCATTACCATGCGCGGCCATGCGATCATGCGCCAGACCAAAGCGTTAATTGAGGCTCAGGGTTACGATGTCATTTATGGCGATACCGACTCGACCTTTGTCTGGCTGAAAAAGGCGCACTCAGAAGACGATGCAGCCCGAATTGGTCGGGAACTGGTGAGCTATGTCAACACCTGGTGGGCGCAATCGCTGAAGCAACAAAATCTGACCAGCGCGCTGGAACTGGAATTTGAAACCCATTATTGTCGCTTTCTGATGCCGACCATTCGCGGTGCAGATACCGGCAGTAAAAAACGCTATGCGGGGATGATTCAGGACGGTGCTGAGCAACGTATGGTGTTTAAGGGACTGGAAACGGTACGAACCGACTGGACGCCGCTGGCCCAACAGTTTCAGCAGGAGCTATACCTGCGAATTTTTCGTAACGAACCTTATCAGGAGTTTGTTCGCGAGACTATTGACCGTCTGATGGCCGGTGAAATGGATGAACAACTGGTGTACCGCAAGCGCCTGCGTCGCCCGTTAAGTGAATACCAGCGAAATGTTCCACCACACGTTCGCGCTGCGCGGTTAGCCGATGAGCAGAATGTAAAGCTGGGGCGTCCGCCACAGTATCAGAATCGCGGAACCATAAAATATGTCTGGACGGTCAATGGCCCAGAACCTGTTGATTATCAGCTATCTGTGCTCGATTACGAGCATTATCTGACCCGCCAGATCCAACCCGTTGCCGAGGGAATTCTTCCCTTTATTGACGATAATTTTGCTACACTACTCACAGGACAACTGGGGTTATTTTGACGCGTGACGAAACCGCCGCCATCCAGTACCATAGCGCCCTTTCCATTCCTGGACCCATTTAACACCACTACCACTGATTTATTAGCCTGGTAGCGGGGTCGTATGCTCTCAATAACGGGGACTAGCCCGGAAAATGACGAGTATTGCCTGCAATTAAAGATATAGAGCCGAACATATATGCCTTTTACACTTGGTCAACGCTGGATCAGCGATACAGAAAGCGAATTGGGACTTGGTACTGTTGTCGCCATGGATGCGCGAACCGTCACTTTACTTTTCTCATCGACGGGCGAAAACCGTCTGTATGCGCGCAGTGATTCCCCCGTGACCCGCGTGATGTTCAATCCTGGCGATACGATAACAAGCCATGAAGGCTGGCAACTGCATGTCGATGAAGTAAAAGAAGAAAACGGCCTGCTTGCCTATATCGGAACCCGCCTGGATACCGAAGAAACCGGTGTCACGCTGCGTGAAGTACTGCTCGACAGCAAACTGGTATTCAGTAAACCACAAGATCGCCTGTTTGCCGGCCAGATTGACCGTATGGATCGCTTTGCTCTGCGCTATCGCGCACGTAAATTTCAGAGCGAACAATACCGTATGCCGTGGAGTGGTTTGCGTGGTCAACGTACCAGCCTGATTCCTCACCAGCTGAACATTGCCCATGATGTTGGCCGTCGTCATGCCCCTCGCGTTTTACTGGCAGATGAAGTGGGTTTAGGTAAAACCATTGAAGCCGGGATGATCCTGCATCAACAACTGCTGTCCGGCGCCGCAGAGCGCGTGCTGATCATCGTCCCAGAGACATTACAGCACCAGTGGCTGGTCGAAATGCTGCGCCGCTTCAACCTGCGTTTTGCACTGTTTGATGATGAGCGTTATGCAGAAGCGCAGCACGACGCCTACAACCCGTTTGAAACCGAACAACTGGTCATCTGCTCGCTGGACTTTGCCCGTCGTAATAAACAGCGTCTGGAGCACCTGTGTGACGCCGAGTGGGATCTGCTGATTGTCGATGAAGCCCATCACCTGGTATGGAGCGAAGACGCGCCCAGCCGCGAATATATGGCCATTGAACAACTGGCAGAACGTGTGCCGGGCATCCTGCTGCTAACCGCTACACCGGAACAGCTGGGCATGGAAAGTCACTTCGCGCGCCTGCGCCTGCTGGACCCGAGCCGTTTCCACGATTTCGCCCAGTTTGTTGAAGAGCAAAAAAATTATCGTCCGGTCGCCGACGCCGTCGCGATGCTACTGGCAGGCAACAAGCTGAGTAACAATGAGCTGAACATGTTAGGCGACATGATTGGCGAGCAGGACATTGAGCCGCTATTGCAGGCGGCAAACAGCGACAGCGAAGACGCACAGAGCGCGCGTCAGGAGCTGGTTTCGATGCTGATGGACCGCCACGGCACCAGCCGCGTCCTGTTCCGTAACACCCGTAACGGCGTGAAAGGCTTCCCGAAACGCGAGCTGCACACCATCAAGCTGCCACTGCCGACCCAATACCAGACGGCGATTAAAGTCTCCGGCATTATGGGTGCGCGTAAAAGTGCGGAAGACCGGGCGCGCGACATGCTCTACCCGGAACAGATTTATCAGGAATTCGAAGGCGACACCGGCACCTGGTGGAACTTTGACCCGCGCGTGGAATGGCTGATGGGCTACCTGACCAGCCACCGCTCGCAAAAAGTATTAGTTATCTGTGCAAAAGCCACCACCGCGCTTCAGCTGGAGCAGGTTCTGCGCGAACGCGAAGGTATCCGCGCTGCCGTGTTCCATGAAGGGATGTCGATCATTGAACGTGACCGCGCCGCAGCCTGGTTTAGCGAAGAAGATAGCGGCGCCCAGGTAATGCTGTGTTCTGAAATCGGCTCCGAAGGGCGTAACTTCCAGTTCGCCAGCAATCTGGTGATGTTTGACCTGCCGTTCAACCCGGATCTGCTGGAACAGCGTATTGGCCGTCTGGACCGTATTGGTCAGGCGCATGATATTCAGATTCACGTTCCGTTCCTGGAAAAAACCGCGCAATCTGTGCTGGTGCGCTGGTACCACGAAGGTCTGGATGCGTTCGAACACACCTGCCCGACCGGCCGTACCATCTATGACACGGTCTATAACAATCTGATCGGCTACCTGGCTGAACCAGAAAATACCGAGGGCTTTGACGATCTGATCAAAACCTGCCGCGAACAGCATGACGCGCTGAAAGCACAGCTGGAGCAAGGTCGCGATCGCCTGCTGGAGATCCACTCTAACGGCGGCGAAAAAGCGCTGGCACTGGCTGAGAGTATTGAAGAACAGGACGACGATACCAGCCTGATCGCCTTCGCCATGAACCTGTTTGATATCGTCGGTATTAATCAGGATGACCGTGGCGACAATTTGATCGTGCTGACGCCGTCCGATCATATGCTGGTGCCGGATTTCCCTGGGCTACCAGAAGATGGTTGCACCATTACGTTCGAGCGCGATGTCGCCCTGTCGCGTGAAGATGCTCAATTTATTACCTGGGAGCATCCGCTGATCCGCAATGGTCTGGATCTGATCCTCTCCGGCGACACCGGAAGCAGCACTATTTCGTTGTTGAAAAACAAAGCATTACCTGTTGGTACACTGCTGGTTGAGCTGGTCTATGTTGTTGAAGCGCAAGCACCGAAACAACTGCAGCTAAACCGCTTCCTGCCACCAACGCCGGTACGCATGCTGCTGGATAAAAACGGCAATAACCTTGCTGCACAGGTGGAGTTCGAAACCTTTAACCGTCAGCTCAGCGCCGTTAACCGCCACACCGGCAGCAAACTGGTCAACGCCGTGCAGCAGGATGTTCATGCCATTCTGCAACTCGGTGAAGCGCAGGTGGAAAAATCAGCCCGCGCGCTGATCGACGCAGCGCGTAAAGAAGCTGACGAGAAGCTGACGGCAGAACTTTCCCGTCTCGAAGCGCTGCGTGCCGTTAACCCGAACATCCGTGATGACGAACTTAGCGCAATCGAAAGCAACCGTCAGCAGGTGATGGAAAGCCTGGATCAGGCGGGCTGGCGTCTCGATGCCCTGCGCTTGATCGTCGTGACGCATCAGTAACGGAGCCATACATGGGGATGGAAAACTACAATCCGCCGCAGGAACCCTGGCTGGTCATCCTGTATCAGGATGAACACATTATGGTGGTCAACAAGCCGAGCGGCTTGTTGTCTGTGCCAGGTCGTCTGGATGAGCACAAAGACAGCGTGATGACGCGTATTCAGCGCGATTATCCGCAGGCTGAATCCGTGCATCGTCTGGATATGGCCACCAGCGGCGTGATTGTAGTCGCGCTAACCAAAGCGGCAGAGCGCGAGCTAAAACGCCAGTTTCGCGAGCGCGAACCGAAAAAGCAGTATGTTGCACGCGTCTGGGGGCATCCCGCTCCGGCCGAGGGTCTGGTTGATTTGCCGCTGATTTGTGACTGGCCAAACAGGCCAAAGCAAAAAGTGTGTTATGAGACCGGGAAATCGGCGCAGACAGAGTATGAAGTCGTGGAGTTCGCAGCGGATAACACCGCCCGGGTGGTGCTCAAACCCATTACCGGACGCTCCCACCAGCTGCGTGTGCATATGCTGGCTTTAGGGCATCCGATCCTGGGCGACCGCTTCTATGCTCCGCCGGAAGCTCTGGCGTTAGCGCCGCGCCTGTTGCTGCATGCAGAGATGTTAACCATCACGCATCCCGAATACGGCAACAGTATGACGTTTAAAGTCCCGGCGGATTTTTAAATTCTGAGCCAATTTATGCCGGGGGCGCTTCGCTTGCCCGGCCTACATTCATTAACGTAGGCCGGATAAGGCGCTAGCCGCATCCGGCAATTCAATCACTTGAATCCTTTTTGATCCTTAATCAGCTCGTAAGCTTTTTGGATTTCCTGCGCTTTTTGCTTCGCCATTTCCATCATCTCTGGCGGCAGACCTTTCGCAACCAGTTTGTCCGGATGGTGCTCGCTCATCAGCTTACGGTAAGCCCGCTTTATGGTAGTCGCATCGTCGGTCGTTTTCACACCCAGCACATTGCAGGCGTCTTCCAGCGTCGGGCCACGTTGCGCCTGCTGCCAGCCACCGCTGCCAGACTGCTGCTGATATCCGCCGCCAAACTGTGCGCCGCCCTGCATCATGCGCAGGAACTGATCAAATTGGGTGCGTGAGATCCCCAACTCTTCAGCAATCACATACAGCACTTCACGTTCGTTAGGATGCAACGACCCATCGGCAAATGCCGCCTGGATCTGAATCTCCAGAAACATGCGGATCAGATCGAATCGACCAAAACAGACGCTGCGAAACTGACGCATCTTTTCACGTAATGGGTAATTATCCGATTTTCCTACCCGGAAGGCATGTTGTGCTGCCGTTCGCGAGTCACCGTGCAAATTCATCCGATCCATCAACTGGCTGGCGATATGAATATCAGCTTCCGTGACGCGACCTTTGGATTTGGTCAGATGTCCCATCACCTCAAAAGTGGTGGCAAAAAACAGCGCCTGGCGTTCACGTTGGTTGGCAAACCACGCCATTTTGCGCATGCGGGCTTTGTCGAACATGTGGCCAACTAACAGCCCCAGAACCACACCCCAGAAGCCGCCGCCCATCATTAAGGCCACGGCTACACCAATTATCTTTCCCCAATACTGCATAGACTCCCCAAATCTTTCCGCTCTCAGCCAGGCTATGTCCCACAATATAAGGTGCTTTTACCGATTTACGGCGGCGGTCAATTGTGGGACATCGCCTATAATTTGCATTATCATACCTGTCATTCAATGCCGTGCCTAACACCACAAACGCTATACCCGTTGGATTTCGAGTTGCAGCAAGGCGGCAACGTAGTGAGTCCCCTGGAGCTTACCCATGTAAGTGACTGGGGTGAACGAGGAAGACAACGAAGATGCAGCTTGAAAGGTGGCAGGTATAAAATGGGCAGGATTAATACTAGCGAAGTGAAGATGAGATAAGTTAGGCTGTGACCGTTTGTCACGCGCGACGCTACTGATGATGGAACAATAAATACAACGTATGAAAAAACGTATTCCCACTCTTCTGGCCACCATGATTGCCAGCGCCCTCTATAGCCATCAGGGCCTGGCAGCCGATCTCGCCTCACAGTGTATGCTGGGCGTGCCGAGCTATGACCGTCCTCTGGTACAGGGCGAGACTAATGAGTTACCCGTCACCATCAATGCCGACAACGCAAAAGGGAATTATCCCGATGACGCGGTGTTTACCGGCAACGTGGATATCGCACAGGGTAACAGCCGCCTGCAGGCCGACGAAGTGCAGCTTCATCAGAAGCAGGCTGAAGGCCAGCCGGAGCCAATTCGTACCGTCGATGCGCTAGGCAATGTCCATTATGACGACAATCAGGTTATTCTGAAGGGACCGAAGGGCTGGTCCAATCTGAATACCAAAGATACCAACATCTGGGAAGGTGATTACCAGATGGTCGGCCGTCAGGGGCGCGGGAAAGCTGACCTGATGAAACAGCGTGGGGAAAACCGTTATACTATTCTGGAAAACGGTAGCTTTACCTCCTGTCTGCCGGGTTCCGATACCTGGAGCGTCGTCGGTAGCGAAGTTATCCACGACCGTGAAGAACAGGTCGCAGAGATCTGGAACGCCCGTTTTAAACTGGGTCCGGTTCCGGTCTTTTATAGTCCTTATTTACAGTTACCCGTCGGCGATAAGCGCCGTTCCGGTTTCCTGATCCCGAACGCAAAATATTCCACCAATAACTATTTTGAGTTCTACCTCCCGTATTACTGGAACATTGCGCCCAATATGGACGCCACCATCACGCCGCACTATATGCACCGTCGCGGCGGGATCATGTGGGAGAACGAATTCCGCTACCTCACCCAGGCGGGTGCGGGCTTGATGGAGTTCGACTATCTGAATTCCGATAAAGTGTACGAGGACGAACATCCGAATGATGACAATTCACGTCGCTGGCTGTTCTACTGGCAGCACGCCGGTGTACTGGACCAGGTGTGGCGTTTCAACGTCGACTACACCAAGGTCAGCGACACCAGCTACTTTAACGATTTCGATAATAAATACGGTTCCAGTACCGACGGCTACGCCACGCAGAAATTCAGCGTCGGCTACGCGGTACAAAACTTTGACGCCACGGTATCGACCAAGCAGTTCCAGGTCTTCGACGCACAAAACAGTAATAGCTACTCTGCGCAGCCGCAGTTAGACGTCAACTACTACCAAAACGACGTCGGTCCGTTTGATACCCGGATTTATGGTCAGGCGGTCCATTTCGTCAATACCAATGACAACATGCCGGAAGCCACGCGTGTTCACCTTGAACCGACGATCAATCTGCCGTTGTCGAATAACTGGGGCAGTATCAATACCGAAGCGAAGCTGCTGGCAACGCACTATCAGCAGACCAATCTGGATTGGTACAACAACAACCCGAGTAACGTTAACAAGCTCGACGAGTCAGCCAACCGCGTCATGCCGCAGTTTAAAGTTGACGGCAAAATGGTATTCGAGCGCGACATGCAAATGCTGGCACCGGGCTATACCCAGACGCTGGAGCCGCGCGCGCAGTACCTGTACGTCCCATATCGTGACCAAAGTCATATCTATAACTATGACTCCTCCCTGCTGCAATCTGACTACAGCGGCCTGTTCCGTGACCGTACCTATGGCGGCCTGGACCGTATTGCTTCTGCCAACCAGATGACGACCGGGGTCACATCTCGCGTTTATGATGACGCAGCCGTTGAACGTTTTAATATTTCTGTGGGTCAAATCTACTATTTCACCGAGTCTCGCACTGGCGATGACAACATTAAATGGGAGAATGACGACAAAACGGGCTCACTGGTATGGGCAGGCGACACCTACTGGCGCATCTCCGATCGTTGGGGTTTACGCAGTGGGATCCAGTACGACACGCGTCTGGACAGCGTTGCAACCAGCAGCAGCAGTATTGAATACCGTCGCGATGAAAACCGGATGCTGCAATTGAACTACCGTTACGCCAGTTCGGAGTATATCCAGGCTACTTTGCCGTCTTACTACTCTACGGCAGATCAGTATAAAAACGGGATTTCGCAGGTGGGCGCGGTAGCAAGCTTCCCGATTGCTGAGCGTTGGTCGATTGTCGGTGCTTACTACTTCGATACCAACGTGAACAAAGAAGCAGATTCAATGTTGGGCTTACAGTACAACTCCTGCTGTTACGCCATTCGCTTTGGCTACGAGCGTAAGCTGAACGGTTGGGATGACAAAATGCAGCACGCGATTTATGACAACACGATCGGCTTTAATATCGAACTCCGTGGCCTGAGCTCAAACTACGGTCTCGGCACGACTCAAATGTTACGTTCGAACATTTTGCCGTATCAAAGCGCTTTATGATCTGATTGATTTACAACGTAATCCGCATTGCGGTTAATTGAAATGGAAAAAGTATGAAGAACTGGAAAACGCTGCTTCTCGGTATCGCCATGATCGCGAATACCAGTTTCGCTGCCCCACAGGTAGTCGATAAAGTCGCAGCCGTCGTCAATAACGGCGTCGTTCTGGAAAGCGACGTCGATGGCTTAATGCAGTCAGTAAAACTGAATGCAGGTCAGGCAGGTCAGCAATTACCGGATGACGCCACGCTGCGTCATCAGATCCTGGAACGTTTGATCATGGATCAAATCCTCCTGCAAATGGGTCAGAAGATGGGTGTTAAAATCTCTGATGAGCAGTTGGATCAGGCTATTGCCAACATCGCCAAGCAGAACAACATGACGCTGGATCAGATGCGCAGCCGTCTGGCACAGGATGGCTTAAGCTATTCAACCTATCGTAGCCAGATCCGCAAAGAGATGACCATCTCCGAAGTGCGTAACAACGAAGTTCGCCGTCGCGTCACTATCCTGCCTCAGGAAGTGGATGCCCTGGCGCAGCAGGTAGGCAACCAAAACGATGCCAGCACCGAGCTGAACCTGAGCCACATTCTGATCCCATTACCGGAAAACCCAACGTCCGACCAGGTTAACGCAGCTGAAAGCCAGGCGCGCTCTGTTGTTGATGAAGCGCGTAACGGTAGTGATTTCGGAAAACTGGCTATTACTTATTCCGCTGACCAGCAGGCGCTGAAAGGCGGTCAGATGGGTTGGGGACGTATTCAGGAGCTGCCGGGTATCTTTGCCCAGGCGTTAAGCACTGCGAAAAAAGGCGATATCATTGGCCCAATTCGTTCCGGTGTCGGCTTCCACATCCTGAAAGTCAACGATATGCGTGGCCAAAGCCAGAGCATCTCCGTGACTGAAGTTCATGCTCGCCACATTCTGCTTAAGCCGTCGCCGATCATGACCGATCAGCAGGCGCGTCTGAAGCTGGAACAAATCGCGGCAGATATTAAGAGCGGTAAAACTACCTTCGCGGCAGCCGCTAAAGAGTTTTCTCAGGATCCAGGCTCTGCCAACCAGGGCGGCGATCTGGGCTGGGCTGCAGCGGATATTTTCGACCCTGCTTTCCGCGATGCGCTGACCAAACTTAACAAAGGCCAGATGAGCGCCCCGGTGCACTCCTCTTTCGGTTGGCATCTGATCGAACTGCTGGATACGCGTAACGTTGATAAAACTGACGCAGCGCAGAAAGACAGAGCTTACCGTATGCTGATGAACCGTAAATTCTCGGAAGAAGCAGCAACCTGGATGCAGGAACAGCGCGCCAGCGCTTACGTTAAAGTTCTGAGCAACTAATGACTCGTGCTCAACGCGTTGTTATCACTCCCGGCGAACCCGCCGGGATTGGCCCGGACCTGGTGGTTCAACTCGCCCAGCGCGAGTGGCCTGTAGAACTCGTTGTCTGTGCGGATGCAGCACTCCTCAATGACCGGGCAGCGATGCTCGGTTTACCGCTTTCACTCCTCCCATACTCTCCAGATACCCCAGCCAAACCGCAATCAGCAGGCACATTGACGCTGTTACCGATTGCGCTGCGGGCACCTGTTGTCGCGGGTCAGTTGGCGGTAGAAAACGGGCAATATGTGGTGGATACGCTGGCTCGCGCCTGCGATGGTTGTCTGCAAGGTGAGTTTGCGGCGCTGATCACCGGCCCGGTTCACAAGGGCGTTATCAATGACGCTGGCGTCCCGTTTACCGGACATACCGAGTTTTTTGAAGAGCGCTCACAGGCAAAGAAAGTTGTTATGATGCTGGCGACCGAAGAGCTGCGCGTTGCCCTGGCAACCACGCATTTGCCGCTCAGAGCCGTTGCCGACGCCATTACGCCCGCCCTGCTTCAGGAAGTGATCGGCATTTTGCATCATGATTTACGCACCAAGTTCGGCATTGCCGATCCGCATATTCTGGTGTGCGGTCTTAACCCGCATGCTGGTGAAGGCGGTCATATGGGAACGGAAGAGATAGATACCATCATTCCGGTACTCGATGAACTGCGTGCGCAGGGAATGAAATTAAACGGTCCGCTGCCCGCAGATACGCTGTTTCAGCCCAAATATCTCGACCACGCGGATGCCGTGCTGGCAATGTACCACGATCAGGGTCTCCCCGTGCTAAAATACCAGGGATTTGGTCGCGGTGTGAATATCACGCTGGGCCTGCCCTTTATTCGCACATCCGTCGATCACGGCACCGCACTTGAACTCGCGGGCCGTGGACAAGCAGATGTCGGCAGTTTTATTACGGCGCTTAATCTCGCCATCAAAATGATTGTTAATACCAATGAATAATCGAGTCCATCAGGGCCATTTAGCCCGTAAACGTTTCGGGCAGAACTTCCTCAACGATCAGTTTGTGATCGAAAGTATTGTCTCTGCTATCAACCCGCAGAAAGGTCAGGCTATGGTCGAAATCGGCCCGGGCCTGGCGGCATTGACCGAACCAGTAGGCGAACGTCTGGACAAGCTCACGGTCATTGAACTCGACCGCGATCTGGCAGCACGCCTACAGACACACCCGTTTTTAGGGCCTAAGCTGACGATTTATCAGCAAGATGCCATGACCATGAACTTCGGCGAACTAGCACAAACGATGGGACAGCCGCTGCGCGTATTCGGCAACCTGCCGTACAACATCTCCACGCCGCTCATGTTCCATCTTTTTTCCTATACTGATGCCATTGCCGACATGCATTTCATGTTGCAAAAAGAGGTGGTCAATCGTCTGGTTGCAGGGCCAAACAGTAAAGCGTATGGTCGATTAAGCGTCATGGCGCAGTATTACTGCAATGTGATCCCGGTACTTGAAGTACCGCCTTCCGCATTTACGCCAGCGCCTAAAGTTGATTCAGCCGTTGTGCGTCTGGTCCCTCATACGACGATGCCGTACCCGGTTAAAGATGTTCGTGTGCTGAGCCGTATTACCACCGAAGCGTTTAATCAGCGCCGTAAAACGGTACGTAACAGTCTCGGCAACCTGTTTAGCGTTGAAGTACTGACAGAGCTGGGCATTGATCCGGCGATGCGAGCGGAAAATATCTCTGTCGCGCAATACTGCCGGATGGCTAACTATCTGTCAGAAAACGCGCCATCGAAGGAGAGTTAAACATGATCAATTCGCCCCGAGTGTGCATTCAGGTACAAAGCGTCTACATTGAGGCGCAATCCTCACCTGATGATGAACGTTACGTTTTTGCTTACACCGTAACTATCCGCAATTTGGGGCGAGCGCCTGTGCAGCTGTTGGGGCGTTATTGGTTGATCACTAATGGTCATGGCCGCGAAACCGAAGTTCAGGGTGAAGGCGTGGTTGGCGTCCAGCCCCACATCGAACCCGGCGAAGAGTACCAGTACACCAGCGGTGCGGTGATTGAAACACCACTGGGCACCATGCAGGGTCATTACGAAATGATCGATGAACAAGGCATCGCCTTTACCATCGATATTCCCGTATTCCGACTCGCCGTTCCAACACTCATTCATTAAAACAATAACTATGGCGACATACCTTATTGGCGACGTTCACGGTTGTTACGATGAACTGGTAGCCTTGCTGCATCAGGTAGACTTTAATTCCGAAAAAGACACCCTATGGCTCACCGGCGATCTGGTCGCTCGTGGACCGGGCTCGCTGGACGTTTTGCGCTACGTGAAATCACTGGGCGACAGCGTGCGGTTAGTATTGGGTAATCACGATTTACACCTGCTGGCCGTATTCGCCGGTATCAGTCGTAATAAACCTAAAGACAGGGTCACATCGCTGCTCGAAGCACCGGATGCCGACGAATTACTTAACTGGCTCCGCCGTCAACCGCTGTTGCAGGTAGACGAAGAGAAGAAGCTGGTAATGGCGCATGCCGGTATCACCCCACAGTGGGACCTGCAGACGGCAAAAGACTGTGCTCGCGATGTTGAAGCCGTGTTGTCGAGCGACTCGTATCCCTTCTTCCTTGATGCGATGTACGGCGACATGCCCAATAACTGGACCCCGGAACTGACCGGGCTGGCGCGCCTGCGTTTTATTACCAACGCCTTTACCCGCATGCGTTACTGCTTCCCTAACGGTCAGTTGGATATGTACAGCAAAGAGTCACCAGAAGACGCACCTGCTCCGCTGAAGCCGTGGTTTGCCATTCCTGGACCTGTCAGTGAAGCGTACAGCATTGCATTTGGGCACTGGGCATCGCTGGAGGGTAAAGGCACGCCAGAAGGCATTTACGCGCTGGATACGGGGTGTTGCTGGGGAGGCGATCTCACCTGTCTGCGCTGGGAAGACAAACAGTACTTCGTGCAGCCGTCAAATCGCCATCTGAATCTGGATCCTGGCGAAGCGGTCAACGCCTGATAGGTTTATGCCTGATGGCGCTACGCTTATCAGGCCTACATCTGGCACAAAAGTAGGCCGGATAAGGCGTTTCGCCGCCATCCGGCACTTACAGTATTAACGACGTTCCAGAATCTCGAAGCAGTAGCTGTGAGAGTTTTGCGCGTCGGCATCGTGGAATTCACTGAACACCGACTCCCAGTCATCCGGTTCGTAGTCCGGGAAATGCGTATCCCCTTCCACTTCCGCATCAATGTGCGTCAGATACAGTTTCTGCGCTTTTGGCAGGAACTGCTCATACACACGCCCGCCGCCAATTACCATAATTTCAGGTTCATCGCCGCAGGCCGCAATTGCTTCATCCACAGACTTCACCCACTGCACGCGATCGTCGGTGCCTGGCTTACTGCTGATGACGATATTTTTACGCCCAGGTAACGGTCGCCCGATGGATTCCCAGGTGTGGCGTCCCATGACAACCGGCTTGTTTAAGGTATTACGTTTAAACCAGGCGAGATCGGCAGGGAGGTTCCACGGCATGGCGTTCTCCATACCGATGACGCGATCTACCGCTAACGCCGCAATCAGACTGATCATTGAATATTTCCCGGATACAAAAAAATTGTCGCCACTATACGGAAAGCGCAATCTTTCGTCGACTGGCGGAAAGAGGATGAACAGGAAAATTTTCCGTTCTGCTGGCGAACCGACCTATTTAAGGTGGTACGCCAGCATTACAGTAGTTCAAAAACAGCCAATTAGCAGTAAAGTTTGCAGAACATCACACTTTTTACCCTATGCTGACGGTTTCACTTCCGGCTCATCGGCGACGTCGCCCGTATGCTTACCTTCATCCGTGCCTTGCCAGCCATGGCGTTGAATTAACGATAAGTGCTGACGATCTTCCGCAATAATTTCACTCAGCATTGCGCTGGTGCGTTTATAAACGGCCGCGCGGGAAGTCGCGTCATTTTCCCCTTTCACCATCTCCTCTACCATCATGGTATTGAATCGGCGGAATACGTCAGCCCGCTCACGTGCCTCATAGCGCCCAAGCCCGAGACCTTCCAGCGCCAGACGTCCGGTCTTCAATGCACCTTCAAAGGTTTCACGTTCCGGCATATCCACGCCCGCCTGGCGCAGGCGGATGTAATGATCCACGTCGCGCGCACGAGCAATAATTTGCAGATGCGGGAAATGCTCTTTAACCATTTCAGTTAATTGCAGACTGGTTTGCGGATCGTCAATGGCATTAATAATGACTTCAGCTTTCGCCGCCCCGGCAGACTCCAGCAGATCCATCCGGGTCGCGTCGCCATAGAAAACCTTCATCCCGAATTTACGCAGCGTTTCGATATGGTCCGGGTCATGATCAAGAACCACCATTTTGACCCCGCTCGACAATAGCAAACGACCGGTTATCTGGCCAAATCGCCCAAACCCGGCGATGATCACCCTAGGTTGTTCCTCATCGATTTCATCGGCTTCCCGCTCTTCCTCAGTCGCCGATTTTTCCAGACGCGTCAAAATCACCAGCAAAATCGGCGTAGCCGCCATCGACAACGCCACCGCCAGCGTCAGCGATTTCGCCCAGTCAGGATCGAGCACATTTGCCATTTGCGCCGCGCCAAACACCACAAAGGCAAACTCACTGCCCTGCCCTAATAATACGGCAAACCAGCGACGCTGCTTGTTCGGCACCTGCAACGGTTTCGCTATCAACCACAGCATGACGGTTTTGATAACCAGGAAACCGACCAGTAGAATGATAATGCGCAAGGGATTATCAATCAGCGTACCAAAGTCGATAGACATCCCTACACCGATGAAAAACAGCCCCAGCAGCAGTCCTTTAAATGGTTCAATGTCGCTTTCCAACGCGTGGCGATACTCAGAGCTTGCCAGCAGCACCCCAGCCAGGAATGCCCCCATCGCCATCGACAATCCAACCTCTTCCAACAGCAGACCGAAGCCAAACACGAGGAACAGCGCAACGGCACTGAACACTTCCCGCAGGCCCGAACGGGCGACAAAACGCAAGGCAGGGCGTGTGACATAACGACCTAACAGCACCACCAGCACCAGTGCGCCCGCTACCTTAAGGGCAGACAATGCAAACGCCCCAAGCGTTGTTGATGCGCCACTCGCTGCCAGTAATGGGATCATCGCCACCAGTGGAATAGCAGCGATATCCTGGAACAGCAGCACGGCAAAGGCGCTGCGACCCATTTGCGAAACCATCAGGTTGCGTTCATTCATTGCCTGCATAGCGATAGCCGTAGAGGAAAGCGCCAGTGTCATGCCGATCAGCTCCGCTACCTGCCAGCGCAGGCCGAGGAACATACAGAACACACCAATCAGGCCTCCGCAAACCACCATTTGCAATGCGCCGCCGCCGAACACCGAGGCTCGCAGTTTCCACAAACGTTGCGGATCCAGTTCAAGGCCGATAACAAACAGCATCAGCACCACACCGATCTCCGCAAAATGCAGGATGGATTCGGCGTCCGTTACCAGCCTCAGGCCCCATGGACCGATAATGCACCCGGCGATAAGATACCCCAGTACAGACCCGAGTCCCAGCCGTACGGCGATGGGGACAATTAGTGCCGCCGATCCGAGATAAATCAGCGCCTGTATCAGCGTATGGCTATCCATGGTGTGCCTCCTGCCATTCCATCAGACGCTGTTTGTAGTGACGCGCCTGCGCTTGCAGGGTTTCATCATCACAGATAAACGTACAGTGCATCGCAAACGGCGGTAGCCATTTGAGGCCACAATAAAGTGCCGTCGCCTGTAAGGGTTGAGAAAGCACATCGAATCCGGGATGGGAGCCAATATCGAAGTGGTTTTCACCGCCGCCGGTCGTCACCGCCCACAGCAGATGTTTACCGTGCAGCGCAGTACCGCCATGGCCATACGCCCAGCCGTGCGAAAGGACTTTATCCATCCACAGCTTGAGTAATGGAGGTGTGCTGTACCACTGCATCGGATGCTGCCAGATGATCAAATCAGCGCGTGCCAGCGCATCCTGTTCAGCGGCAATATCGATATTGAAGTCGGGGTAGAGCTGGTAGAGCGAGCGGATCTCCACGCCCTCCAGCGTCCTTGCCTGTTCAAGCATCCGCTTATTCGCATGCGAGTGCTGCGGATAGGGATGCGCATAAATGATGAGGATCATGATTAGCCTGTTTCACTGCATTATTGTAATAACAGTGAGTTTAGTCAGTTAATCCACAGGCTAACAGCCAATATTATTGAGGCCTATACACAAAATCATTCATGTTGCATCAAGGCGGCAAGGGAATGAATCCCCAGAAGCTTACTAAAGTAAGTGACTGGGGTGAATGAGCGCAGCCAACACTGAGGCAACTTGAAGGATGAAGTGTATATTAGTTGTCCAGCTCACTCATATCCTTAACCTGATCGCGGTTAATCTGTTCCGTCTTACCCGTTTGCGCATTTTTATACGACACCAGGCCAGTATCATCATCGACTTGCGGTTTGCCGTCAGTGACGATTGTTTTGCCATCGGTGGTTTTAACCGCCTGGTTTGAGGAACAACCGGCTACGGTAAATAGTGCTGCTGCGGTAAAAATTGAGGTGATCAGGATATGTTTTTGCATGGTGTTCTCCCTGCTTTTCAGTTGTTTTCAGTGATATACCCAGTTAACTGTAGGCTAACTGACTGAGTTGCAGGGAAAATACAGAACACTCCTAATAACTCGCCCTGGTCACGGGCTTACTGCGAATCGTCATTTGACTGGTTTGCGCCAGCGTCAGACCTCGCGTTTCCGGGGCGAAAGCGATGGACACAAGCAGGCCAATCAGCGAAATTCCTGCGCCCATCAGCATGACATTGCTGATCCCGTATTTGGTAATGAACACCGGCAGCGCCCAGGTTGAAACAATGGTGCCGATGCGGCTTAAGGACATAATCACCCCGACGGCAGATGCGCGAATGTCGGTAGGGAACAGTTCATTTGGGTACAGCCACTGAAGATTTCCCGGTCCCCCCGAGAAAAAGGCGTACACGGCAAACGCCAGCACCACCAGCCACGCTCCCATATCAGGAATTAACCCCAGCACGGCCAGCGCCAACGTCATCATAATAAAGCTGCCAATTAACAATGGCCGACGGCCCGCGCTATTAAGCCAGAACATGGGTGGAATGCACCCCAGCATAAAGCACAGGCTTATCACCACATTGCCCAACGCAGCGCTTTTCCCGGCGCCAAGCCCCAACAGTCCAACAATCTGCGGACCAAAGGTATAAATGGCGAACATCGGGATCACCTGACAGGTCCAGATAGCGGCAACAAACAGGACAAACGGGAAATGACGGCGGTTAAACAGCTGCAGGAAGCGCGTCTCCTGCGGCGCCTCTTCGTCGAACACCACCGGTTCGCCGAACAGTTTGATCATCATCGCTTCACACTCTTTCACCCGACCTTTACGCAGCAGCCAGCGCGGCGATTCAGGAAGATCGAAACGCCCAATCAGGATCAAAATACAGGGGATCACCGCGCTGCCCAGCATCCAGCGCCATCCGCCCTCAACATCATACAGCCAGTAACCGACCAGATCGGCACAGGTGGCGCCGACATACCACATCGCGGCGATAAAACCGATGGAGAAAGCGCGCTGGCGGGTATTGGAGAACTCGGTAATCATCGAGGTAGCAATTGGATAATCGGCACCAATCACAATGCCGATCAGCACACGCATCACCAACAGTTCAACGGGTGAGGAAACAAACATGGTTGCCGCCGATATCACGCCAATGGCGATAATATCGATGATGAACATTTTGCGCCGCCCGACCTTATCGGAAATGTAGCCAAACAGCGACGTCCCCACAAACAGACCGGCGAGCGTGCCGGCCCCCAGCAGACCAATCCACTGAGCGTCCAGTTTCAACGCTGGCGTGAGCTGTTCCAGCGCCACGCCAATCATCACCAGCACATAACCATCCAGAAATGGCCCACCGCTTCCCCACAGCATTATCCGGCGGTGAATAGAGGTAAATTTGATGTCATCAAAGTTCCTGGGCTGCTGCATAGCGACTTCCTGTTTCAACACGGGCAAAGCGTCATCTGTAGGCCGGATAAGGCGTTTACGCCGCCATCCGGCATTGGCGCCACATGATTGCCGGATGGCGACGCTACCGCGTCTTATCCGACCTACGGGTGCACAACCTCGTACTTATTAGCCGTAGCGAAACTCCACGCCAAATGTCCCGCGCGGGTATTCCCATTTTTCCAACGCTGTATCAAGTCCGAGAATGCGGCACGTTCCGCACTCCAGGCATCCGGCGTAATCAAAACGAACGCTGCCGTCGTCCTGCTTTTTATACAGTCCGGCTGGACAAGCCTTAATCAGTACTTCCAGCGCCTGTTTATCAGGATCGGTTTTGAGAATGATGTGCGGGCTGTCTTCATCCACATTGAACTTATTGACGCCCAGTTTGACGTCCACATTGACGGGAGATGTCATAATACGGTCACTCCTTTCAGGCCATCTTTCATCAGGTTGATGAAGCCCACTTTCTTCGCATGGCGCAGGATTTTTTTGCGCATTGGCACCGGAGCGGAACCATCCACGGTGAACAGGTCGCGCGCGATACCGACCGCCATTTCGGGATAGGCGGTAAACATGCGTGGGTTATCAAGGAAAGCGGGAAGCTTCTGATACATGCGCATATCGCGCATTGGACCATCATCGAGATGCTGACGGTATTCGCCCAGCGACTGCTTGCTGAAGTCGTCGCGCTTCATCGCGGAAAGCACCGTTTTCGCCGCCGCTTCGCCTGCGGATATGGCGAGATCCATACCGCGGATAGTAAAGCCGAGGTTCATACACATTCCGGCAGCGTCACCGGCAATCAGTACTCCTTCCCCCACCAGTTCAGGCTGCATATTCATACCGGCCTCCGGTACGACGTGCGCGGCATATTCCACCAGCTTGCCACCAGCGATCAGTGGGGCAACCGCCGGATGCTGTTTGAAATCTTCCAGCATTTGTGGGACCGATTTTTTAGCATCTTTCAGATGATGAAGACCGCAGACCAGCCCCAGAGAAAGGGTCGTTTCATTAGTATAGAGGAAGCCCCCGCCCATCAACCCATCTGTTGGCGAACCGGCAAACAGGCAGGCTGCGCCTTCGTTCCCCTGTAACTGGAAACGATCTTCAATCACCGATTTTGGCAATTCGATCAGCTCTTTTACGCCAACGGCAACATGCGATGCCTCAACGCGCTTTGCCATGCCCAGTTTTTCTGCCAACAAAGAATTCACCCCGTCAGCGAGGATCACCACTTTGGCTTCCAGAATATCGCCGTCGGCTTCCACGCCCACAACTTTGCCTTCGCGCTGCACAACATTATCTACCCGAATACCGGTGATAAGCTGGGCTCCCGCCTCCTCGGCCTGCTCCATCAGCCAGGCGTCAAATTTGCTGCGTAAGACGGAATAAGAAACCTGCGACGATGCGGCCTCTTCACCATTGCAATAGTCGATGGTCATCGCCCCTTTGTCGGTCATAAAGGCGAGTTTTTCGTGGGTGATGATGCGTTCAATGGGGGCCTGCTCAGCAAAGCCGGGAATGATGCGTTCCAGGCTATGGGCATACATGCGCCCACCGGTGACATTCTTCGCGCCAGCAGAATTGCCGCGCTCGATGACCAGCACCTGTGCACCTTCCCGAGCCAGCACCAGCGCCGCAACCGAACCGGCCAGACCTGCACCCACGATGATGGCATCAAAGATATCTTCGGACATACGTACTCCTGTCAGTGGCAGGATACTTTCGCATCCTGCCCGAATGGTTTAACGCGCCAGAGCAGCCGTCAGCGCAGGCAGGATCTTCAGCGCATCGCCAACGATGCCAAAATCTGCGTACTGGAAGATCGGCGCATTTTTATCTTTGTTGATGGCGAAAATCGTCTGCGCGCCGTTGGCGCCGACCATATGTTGGATCTGTCCGGAGATCCCCACGGCCAGGTACAGTTCTGGTTTGAGCATCAGGTTGGAAATGCCGACGTAGCGTTCGTGCTCCATCCACTTCTCGTTTTCCGCCACTGGACGGGAACAGGCCAGCTCAGCGCCAATCGCCTGGCACAGCGCTTCGGCCAGCGAGATATTTTCCTTGCTGCCGATACCGCGCCCCACGCTGACCACCAGACGGGCTTTGTCGAGATCAACGCTATTGCTCTGACGCGCCTGAGTGGCCGTACGGGTCACGGCGATAGCCGGAGCCTGCCACTGGACGGTGTGCACCTCGCCGCTGCGAGCGGTATCCGGTTGCTGCGCGTCAAACGTTCCACTGCTGAGTGTGATCACAGCAAACGGTGAAGCGATTGTTTCTGCTCCCATCGCCAGGCCGCCGTAGACCATATGTTTGACCGCCGCTTTTCCGTCCTGTACTTCGACTGCGCTGGCGTCGTTTGAAACCGCAGCCGACAAGCGAAAGCCCAGCTTTGCCGCTAACAGCTTGCCCCGACGCGTATTCGGCAGCAGCACCGCGCCGCCCTCGCTGTGCTGACGAATGGTTTCGGCCATCGCATCGGCGTAGTCTTCAACCATACGGTCTTCTGGTTTGCCGCTGAGCAGCCAGACATGATCCGCCCCTAAATGGCATGCCGCCGCGCCGTCCTCATCGCTGAGCACAAACGTGTTAACGTTTTCACCTAAAGCCTGCGCACCATTCATCAGTTCCGGCAGACGAGAAGGGGTATCGCTGAATACCCAGACACTGGAAAATTTGTTCATAACATCCCCTGATAATTAAATGATTTTGCGAAGATTCTCGACAAACGCGGCAATCTGTTCTTCACCGTCACCTTCAATCACAACGCGCTGACGCTCGCGCTGCTTCGGTGCGGCAACCTGTTGTTCCGAATACGCTTGCGCGCCGTTCAGCCCAATGTCCGCAGACGACCAGACCTGGACCGGTTTTTTCGCTGCACCAAGAATGGCTTTCATGGAAGGGATTTGAGGGGTGTTGATGTCGGTAGAGACCGCGATCACCGCAGGAAGCGGGATACTCAGGGTTTCAACTTCATCTTCCAGTTCACGCTCTACCGTCAGCGTGCTGTCGGTAAGAGAGAGGATTTTACTCACGCCGTTAATCGCCGGCACGTTCAGCATTTCGCCCACCAGCAGACCAACCTGCTGAGCATAAAGATCGGAAGAACCGTCGCCGCAAATAAGCAGATCAAAACCTGATTTTTGTGCGGCGGCAGCCAGCGCAGTGGCGGTTTGTTGCGGCAGCGCCTGTTCAAATTGATCGTCAATGACAACAATCAGTTCATCAGGGCCACGGGAGAGCACATCTTTGCGCCCTTTTGCATTGGTCAGCGCTTTGCCGCCGACGCTCATGGCCACAACCTGAGCCTCTCCCACCTGCTGTTTTAACTGGCAAGCCGCTTCGATCGCATTCAGATCATATTGGCTGATTTTGCCATCCGCTTTGCTGAAATCGAGTGTTCCATCAGCATTATTAATCGCAATATCCTGCTCATCAGGTACGCATTTGTAGCAAGTAATTATCTTCATTGCATCTCCAGAAATCATGAAGGAAACGTATTTATATCGGCGGTGTTAAATACAGATATCACGCTCTTTAATTCGGAAATAAAACATTAATCACCAATATTGAAAATGTCACACATTGATATTCGTAACTTTCAATAGTGTTATGCACCTCACCAATATTGAAAGAAACATGTCAATTACGAAAATTTTCAATATTGTTTGCTGGTTCAACAATATTGAACGCCAGTCACTTAAAAAAGTTAAAAAATCAACATTAACATTATGATTAATAAAAGAATTATTTGGATTTCCAGACAAAATAACCAGCATAAAAAAGTGTGACACAGATAACAGAATAGCCGGAAGTGAATACCCATTATGAGTTACTCACTGAGGCGCCCCAGAGGTTAAAAAGTTATCAACAAATCATTAATAACAAATAAACAAACAATCACATACGGGCACGCTAAATAAATTTCGTTTTCACACTGGAATTCACTTATGAAAAATGAAAAGAGAAAGTCGGGAATTGAACCGAAGGTTTTTTTTCCGCCATTAATAATTGTTGGGATACTTTGTTGGCTAACAGTAAGAGATCTTGATGCCGCTAACGTCGTTATTAATGCGGTATTCAGTTATGTCACCAACGTCTGGGGTTGGGCATTCGAATGGTATATGGTCGTCATGCTCTTCGGTTGGTTCTGGTTGGTCTTTGGCCCATATTCGAAAAAGAAATTAGGCGACGAAAAACCCGAGTTTAGTACCGCCAGCTGGATTTTTATGATGTTCGCTTCCTGTACATCCGCCGCGGTGCTGTTCTGGGGTTCCATCGAGATCTACTACTATATCTCTACCCCGCCTTTTGCTCTCGCCCCCAACTCCGTTGGCGCAAAAGAGATAGCTCTGGCGTACAGCTTGTTCCACTGGGGACCGCTGCCGTGGGCAACCTACAGCTTCCTTTCAGTCGCGTTCGCCTACTTCTTCTTTGTACGCAAAATGGACGTTATCCGCCCCAGTTCCACACTGGTGCCGTTAGTTGGCGAGAAGCATGCTAAGGGCTTGTTCGGCACCATCGTCGATAACTTCTATCTGGTGGCGCTGATCTTCGCGATGGGCACCAGCCTCGGTCTCGCTACCCCGCTGGTAACCGAGTGTATGCAATGGCTGTTCGGTATTCCGCATACGCTGCAACTCGACGCCATCATCATTACCTGCTGGATCATATTGAACGCCATTTGCGTGGCCTGCGGCCTGCAAAAAGGGGTCAAGATCGCCAGCGACGTACGTAGTTACCTGAGCTTCCTGATGCTCGGCTGGGTGTTTATCGTCAGCGGCGCCAGCTTCATCATGAACTACTTCACCGACTCGGTCGGCATGCTGCTGATGCATCTGCCACGCATGCTGTTCTATACCGATGCCATCGGCAAAGGCGGCTTCCCGCAGGGCTGGACTGTTTTCTACTGGGCGTGGTGGGTCATTTACGCCATCCAGATGAGTATCTTCCTGGCACGTATTTCTCGCGGTCGTACCGTACGTGAACTGTGTTTCGGGATGGTACTGGGCCTGACCGCATCCACCTGGATCCTGTGGACCGTCCTTGGCAGCAACACGCTGCTGCTGATGGATAAAAACATTCTCAACATCCCGCAGCTAATTGAACAACACGGCGTGGCGCGCGCCATTATCGAAACCTGGGCTGCTTTACCGCTCAGCACCGCCACCATGTGGGGATTCTTTATCCTCTGCTTTATTGCCACCGTCACGCTGATCAACGCCTGCTCCTACACCCTGGCGATGTCCACCTGTCGCGAAGTTCGTGATGGTGAAGAACCGCCGCTGTTGGTGCGTATCGGTTGGTCCGTTCTGGTCGGCGTCATCGGCATCGTTCTGCTGGCGCTGGGTGGGTTGAAGCCCATTCAGACCGCAATTATCGCCGGGGGATGTCCGCTGTTCTTCGTCAACATCATGGTGACGCTGTCCTTTATTAAAGACGCCAAAGTGCACTGGAAAGACAAGTAATTCTTATTAACCCAATTGATCAAGAGGCTGAAAGATGGATTTCAACTTAAATGACGAGCAGGAACTGTTTGTCGCCGGTATTCGTGAACTGATGGCCAGTGAGAACTGGGAAGCTTATTTTGCCGAGTGCGATCGCGACAGCGTCTACCCTGAGCGTTTTGTAAAAGCGCTGGCGGATATGGGCATCGATAGCCTGTTGATCCCGGAAGAACACGGCGGGCTGGAAGCCGGTTTTGTCACCGTTGCCGCCGTCTGGATGGAACTCGGACGTCTTGGCGCACCGACTTACGTGTTGTACCAATTACCAGGCGGTTTTAACACTTTTCTGCGTGAAGGTACCCAAGAGCAAATTGATAAAATCATGGCGTTCCAGGGGACCGGTAAGCAGATGTGGAACTCGGCGATCACAGAACCGGGAGCGGGATCGGATGTTGGCAGTCTGAAAACCACTTATACACGCAAAAATGGTAAGGTTTATCTTAATGGCAGTAAGTGCTTTATCACCAGTAGCGCCTATACCCCGTACATCGTAGTGATGGCGAGAGATGGTGCATCGCCGGATAAACCTGTTTATACCGAGTGGTTTGTTGACATGAGCAAGGCGGGTATCAAGGTCAACAAACTGGAGAAACTCGGTCTGCGCATGGATAGCTGCTGTGAAATCACCTTTGATGACGTTGAACTGGACGAGAAAGACATGTTCGGTCGGGAAGGTAATGGCTTCAACCGTGTGAAAGAAGAGTTTGACCATGAACGCTTCCTCGTCGCGCTGACCAACTACGGTACGGCAATGTGTGCTTTTGAAGACGCAGCGCGTTATGCCAACCAACGCGTACAGTTTGGCGAAACGATCGGCCGTTTCCAGCTGATCCAGGAGAAGTTCGCGCACATGGCGATCAAACTGAATTCCATGAAAAACATGCTGCTGGAAGCCGCATGGAAAGCGGATAACGGCACCATTACTTCGGGTGACGCGGCAATGTGTAAATACTTCTGCGCCAACGCCGCGTTCGAGGTGGTAGACACCGCCATGCAGGTACTGGGAGGTGTTGGTATCGCGGGCAACCACCGCATCACGCGTTTCTGGCGTGACCTGCGCGTTGACCGTGTTTCTGGTGGTTCTGACGAAATGCAGATCCTGACGTTGGGTCGTGCGGTACTCAAGCAATACCGATAGAACGACGCAACCTGTAGGCCTGATAAGACGCCTTAGCGTCGCCATCAGGCACTCAATGCCGGATGGCGGCGCGAGCGCCTTATCCGGCCTACATGGACACCCATAAATGCCAGGAGAAAAATGATGAATCATTTACCAATGCCAGCCTTCGGCCCGCTTTCCGGGGTACGCGTTGTCTTTTCAGGGATCGAAATTGCCGGTCCTTTCGCCGGACAGATGTTCGCCGAATGGGGCGCCGAGGTTATCTGGATTGAAAACGTCGCATGGGCCGATACCATCCGCGTGCAGCCTAACTACCCGCAGCTCTCACGCCGTAACCTGCACGCCCTGTCGCTGAATATTTTCAAAGATGAAGGCCGGGAAGCGTTTCTGAAGCTGATGGAAACCACCGATATTTTCATTGAAGCCAGTAAAGGCCCAGCCTTTGCCCGCCGCGGTATTACCGATGAAGTGCTGTGGGAACATAACCCGAAACTGGTTATCGCCCACCTTTCCGGCTTCGGCCAGTTTGGAACCGAGGAGTACACCAATCTTCCGGCGTATAACACCATCGCACAGGCGTTCAGCGGCTATCTGATCCAAAACGGCGACGTGGATCAGCCAATGCCCGCCTTCCCATACACCGCCGATTACTTCTCCGGGATGACCGCAACGACAGCAGCGCTGGCAGCCCTGCACAAAGTGCGCGAAACGGGTAAAGGTGAAAGCATCGATATCGCTATGTACGAAGTGATGCTGCGCATGGGTCAGTATTTCATGATGGATTACTTCAACGGCGGCGAAATTTGCCCACGCATGACCAAAGGCAAAGACCCATATTACGCTGGCTGCGGCCTGTATAAATGCGCCGATGGCTATATCGTCATGGAGCTGGTCGGCATCACGCAAATCAACGAATGCTTCAAGGATATTGGCCTCGCCCACATTCTTGGCACACCGGAAGTCCCGGAAGGCACCCAGCTTATCCATCGTGTGGAATGCCCTTACGGCCCTCTTGTGGAAGAGAAACTGGACGCCTGGCTGGCAACGCACACCATCGCCGAAGTCCAGACGCGCTTTGCTGAGCTGAACATCGCCTGCGCGAAGGTGCTGACTATTCCTGAACTGGAAGGCAACCCGCAGTACGTTGCCCGTGAATCTATTACTCAGTGGCAAACAATGGATGGCCGCACCTGCAAAGGGCCAAACATCATGCCGAAATTTAAAAACAACCCGGGGAAAATCTGGCGCGGCATGCCGTCACATGGCATGGATACTGCCGCCATTCTGAAAAATATTGGTTATAGCGAAGCAGACATAAATGAGCTGGTCGGCAAAGGCCTGGCCAGAGTTGAGGAATAAACGCGACGCGCTGACCCCTCGATGGTTAGCGCTCACGCCTGATTTCAGTGGATAAAGCAATATGGATATCGTTGGCGGACAAAACTTACGTCAGATGTGGGACGACCTGGCCGGGGTGTACGGAGATAAAACGGCGTTAATTTTCGAATCCTGCGAAGGAGTCGTTCGGCAGTTTAGCTATGCCTCGCTCAATGAAGAGATTAACCGTACCGCAAACCTGTTCCATTCCTTAGGGATCCGCAAGGGCGATAAGGTCGCATTGCATCTGGATAACTGTCCGGAATTCATTTTTTGCTGGTTTGGGCTGGCAAAAATTGGCGCCATCATGGTACCGATTAATGCCCGCTTGCTGGGTGAAGAAAGTGCCTGGATCCTGCAAAACAGCCAGGTAAGCCTGCTGGTCACCAGCGCCCAGTTTTATCCTATGTACCGCCAGATACGGCTGGAAAATAGCACCCCGCTTAATCATATCTGTCTGATTGGCGAACAGCTTCCGACTGACGACGGCGTGAGTCACTTTACCCAACTGCAATCCCGCCAGTCCGCCACGCTGTGCTATACACCTGCGTTATCCACTGACGATACGGCGGAAATTCTGTTTACCTCAGGCACCACCTCTCGACCTAAAGGGGTGGTAATTACCCACTACAACCTGCGTTTTGCGGGCTATTACTCTGCCTGGCAAATTGCTCTGCGTAATGATGACGTCTACATGACGGTGATGCCCGCGTTTCATATCGATTGTCAGTGTACCGCCGCAATGCCCGCATTCTCCGCTGGCAGCACCTTTGTGCTGCTAGAGAAGTACAGTGCCAGGGCGTTCTGGAATCAGGTGCATAGATATAAGGCGACGGTTACTGAATGCATTCCGATGATGATCAGAACGCTAATGGTGCAGCCCGCTTCACCAATCGACAGACAGCATCACCTGCGCGAAGTGATGTTCTACCTCAATTTATCCGAGCAGGAAAAAGACGATTTTACCGAACGCTTTGGCGTCAGGCTGCTGACCTCCTACGGTATGACTGAAACCATCGTCGGTATTATCGGTGACCGTCCCGGTGACAAACGACGCTGGCCCTCCATTGGTCGCGTGGGATTTAGCTATGAAGCCGAAATCCGTGACGATCACAACCGTCCCCTGCCCGCCGGAGAAATTGGCGAAATCTGTATTAAAGGCGTGCCGGGCAAAACCATCTTCAAAGAGTACTACGCGCAGCCGGAGGCTACCGCCAAAGCGCTGGAGCCCGGGGGCTGGTTACATACCGGTGATTCAGGCTATCAGGATGAGGATGGCTATTTTTATTTCGTCGACAGACGCTGCAACATGATTAAACGCGGCGGGGAAAATGTCTCCTGCGTCGAGTTGGAAAATATTATTTCTGCGCATCCGAAAATTCAGGACATTGTGGTTGTCGGTATTAAAGATTCAATCCGTGATGAAGCCATTAAAGCGTTTATCGTCCTTAATGAAGGTGAAACATTAAGTGAAGCCGAGTTCTTCAGCTTCTGCGAAAACAATATGGCGAAATTCAAGGTTCCCTCTTTTATGGAGATAAGAGCCGACCTGCCGCGCAATTGTTCAGGAAAAATAATCAAAAAAAATCTGAAATAACCCTTCCGACAGGAACTCCTCCTGCCGGGAAATCTATTTATCTGGAGATGAACTATGAGTGAATCATTACATCTGACCCGTAACGGCCCGATCCTGGAAATTACCCTCGACCGACCTAAAGCCAATGCCATTGACGCCAAAACCAGCTTTGCCATGGGTGAAGCGTTTCTTAATTTTCGTGACGACCCGGAATTACGCGTAGCGATTATCACCGGCGGCGGTGAGAAATTCTTTTCTGCGGGCTGGGACTTAAAAGCGGCGGCTGAAGGTGAAGCGCCGGATGCCGATTTTGGCCCAGGCGGCTTTGCCGGTTTAACCGAAATTTTCGACCTCGATAAACCGGTCATCGCTGCGGTAAACGGCTATGCGTTTGGCGGTGGTTTTGAGCTGGCGCTGGCGGCGGATTTTATCGTCGGCGCGGATAACGCCAGCTTCGCACTACCGGAAGCCAAGCTCGGGATCGTGCCAGACAGCGGTGGCGTACTGCGTCTGCCTAAGCTGCTGCCACCGGCAATCGTCAACGAAATGGTGATGACCGGCAGACGAATGAGCGCCGAAGAAGCGCTGCGCTGGGGCATCGTCAACCGCGTTGTCAGCCAGAGCGAACTGATGGATAGCGCGCGTGAACTGGCGCAGCAGTTGGTGAATAGCGCCCCGCTCGCGATCGCCGCACTGAAAGAGATTTACCGCACCACCAGCGAAATGCCGGTGGAAGAAGGCTACCGCTACATCCGCAGCGGCGTGCTGAAGCACTATCCATCTGTACTGCATTCGGAAGATGCGCTTGAAGGTCCGCAGGCGTTTGCCGAAAAACGCGACCCGGTGTGGAAAGGTCGTTAATGAGCCGATGCCGGATAGCGATTCGCTGATCCGGCAATAAAACCGAGATAAAACGATGAGCTACTACGCCTTTGAGGGCCTGATTCCGGTGGTACATCCGGATGCCTTTGTCCATCCCAGCGCCGTGCTGATTGGCGATGTCATAGTGGGTGCCGGAGTTTATATTGGCCCCCACGCGTCATTGCGCGGTGACTATGGTCGCTTGATCCTGGAGGCTGGTTCTAATTTGCAGGATGGCTGCATCATGCACGGCTACTGTGACACCGATACCATTGTGCATGAGAACGGACACATCGGCCATGGCGCAATCCTGCACGGTTGCGTGGTGGGCAGAGATGCGCTGATCGGCATGAACAGCGTCATTATGGACGGCGCAGTGATTGGCGAAGAGAGCATTGTCGCCGCCATGAGCTTTGTCAAAGCCGGATTTCAGGGAGAGGCAAGGCAGATGCTGGTTGGCTCACCCGCTCGCGTATTGCGTGAAGTCACGGACCAGGAACTGCACTGGAAACGGCTAAACACCAAAGAGTATCAGGATCTTGCAATCCGCTGCCACACAGGTCTACACGAAACACTGCCCTTAACGCGGGTCGAAGAAAACCGGCCACGCCTGAAAGGCACAACGGACGTAAAACCCAAATCAGCACAGTAATTGATGCCGGATGCGCTCACGCTTATCCGGCCTACGCGTCAATCACCGTTTATGCCGCCATCAGGCAAACTGATTATTAGCGACGCATACTCTTGGAGAGCATCATCTGCCATTTCTGCTCACGGTTGAGCTCTGTTGGAGGAACGGCAGACAGGCGTGGCGTTTTCGCCATGCTCACCTTTTTCTCCTGCAAATTGTGATTCAGTCGGCTGTAGAGATGAGAGTCAATACTCACGACTTTCACCAGACGCTGGCACTGACAACCCCGACCGGCAATCTGATTAGGGATCATCTTAACTTCACAAACAATTTCTCCCACTTCCGACAGAATATAAGAGAGCGTATTAATTGCTTTGCAGTGCTCGATATCAAAATGGCGGGAAATTTCCTTTGCGGTGATCCAACGATCCTCGGCCATCATCCAGTCAGCAATTAACAAATAAAGCGGTCTTTCAACATATTTTTCACACATAAGCACACCATTTTCACAAATTAAAAATCTGGCTACGGCCTGTCCAAATTAATAAAAACTAAGCCATATTAAAATTGTGGATATAAAGGATAGTATGCGACTTGAATGTTGATTAGTGTGAGCAATATCGTGCTTATTACATTGAAAATGTGGTTACGGAAACGGACTTGTCCAGGAATGACCTTACGCAAGACAAAAAAAGGGTTTCTTTACAGAAACCCTTTCAAAATTATATTACAGGTCTGGTTAGAGCAATATTCACCGGACCTTTTGTTTATTACTTTTTGATCTGCGCGTGCATTTCCTGCACCGATGTTACCTTCTCGGTGGCATCGGCATTCAACGCCATCGCTGTGGCGAAACCGCCGTTCAGCGTAGTGTCATAATGCACTTTGTACTGCAGCGCGCTGCGGCGAATCAGCTTGGAGTCTTCAATCGCCTGACGACCTTCGGTGGTGTTGATGATATAGGTGTACTCGCCATTCTTGATACGGTCCTGAATGTGCGGACGACCTTCATGCACCTTGTTCACCAGACGTGGATTGATACCCGCTTCACCCAGAACAATCGCGGTCCCGTGCGTCGCATCCAGCTCGAAGCCAAACTTCAGCAGTTTCGCTGCCAGGTCAACCACGCGCTCTTTATCGCCTTCGCGAACGGAGAGCAGTGCACGACCCTGTTTTTTCATGGTGGAGCTGCTGCCCAGCTGTGCCTTGGCGAACGCTTCAGCGAAGGTACGGCCCACGCCCATCACTTCCCCGGTAGAGCGCATTTCTGGCCCTAACAGCGGGTCAACGCCCGGGAATTTGTTGAACGGCAGCACCACTTCTTTTACCGAGTAGTACGGAGGGATTACTTCTTTGATTACGCCCTGCTGTGCCAGCGTTTTTCCGGCCATCACGCGCGCCGCGACTTTCGCCAGCGGTACACCAGTTGCCTTGGAGACGAACGGAACGGTACGTGCCGCACGCGGGTTCACTTCAATCAGGTAAACTTCGTTATTCTTCACCGCAAACTGGACGTTCATCAGACCGCGAACCTGCAGTTCGAAGGCCAGTTTCTGCACCTGTTGGCGCATCACATCCTGAATTTCCTGGCTCAGGGTGTAAGCAGGCAGAGAACATGCGGAGTCACCGGAGTGCACGCCCGCCTGTTCGATATGCTCCATGATGCCGCCAATCAGCACCATTTCACCGTCGCAGATAGCGTCCACGTCCACTTCAACCGCGTCATCAAGGAAACGGTCCAGCAGTACCGGCGCATCGTTAGAAACGCTGACTGCGGTCTGGAAGTAGCGACGCAGGTCGGCTTCGTCGTAGACGATTTCCATCGCGCGACCACCGAGAACATACGACGGACGCACTACCAGCGGGTAGCCAATCTCTTTCGCCTTCTCAACAGCCTGTTCGATAGCCGTTACGGTAGCGTTCGCCGGTTGTTTCAGCTTCAGACGGTCAACCGCCTGCTGGAAACGCTCGCGGTCTTCCGCACGGTCGATGGCATCCGGGCTGGTACCAATAACCGGCACACCTGCCGCTTCCAGCGCACGCGCCAGCTTCAGCGGGGTCTGGCCGCCGTACTGTACGATGACGCCTTTCGGCTTCTCGATACGCACGATTTCCAGTACGTCTTCCAGCGTGACCGGCTCGAAGTACAGGCGGTCGGAGGTGTCGTAATCGGTTGAAACCGTTTCCGGGTTACAGTTGACCATGATGGTCTCGTAACCGTCTTCACGCAGCGCCAGCGAGGCGTGTACGCAGCAGTAGTCGAACTCAATGCCCTGACCGATACGGTTTGGACCACCGCCCAGCACCATGATTTTATCGCGGTCGACGGACGGATTCGCTTCGCACTCATCTTCATAGGTGGAGTACATGTAAGCGGTGTCGGTGGCAAATTCTGCCGCACAGGTATCCACGCGTTTGTAAACCGGATGCAGGTTATACTGGTCACGCAGCTTGCGGATTTCCGCTTCGCGAACGCCAGCCAGTTTCGCCAGACGCGCATCGGCGAAACCTTTGCGCTTCAGTACGCGCAGGAAGTCAGCGTCGAGGCCGTTGATGCCAAGGTCGGTGACTTTTTCTTCCAGACGTACCAGCTCTTCAATCTGCACCAGGAACCAGCGGTCGATGTTGGTCAGGTTGAACACGCCATCGACGGACAGGCCAGCACGGAAGGCATCGGCGATGTACCAGATACGCTCAGCGCCAGCGTCTTTCAGCTCGCGACGGATTTTAGTCAGTGCTTCCGGGTCGTCCAGGCTTACTTTCGGGTCGAAGCCGGTCGCGCCCACTTCCAGACCGCGCAGCGCTTTCTGCAACGATTCCTGCTGGGTACGGCCAATCGCCATCACTTCACCGACAGATTTCATCTGCGTGGTCAGGCGGTCGTTAGCACCAACGAATTTCTCGAAGTTGAAGCGTGGTATTTTCGTCACAACGTAGTCGATGGACGGTTCAAACGAGGCCGGAGTACGGCCACCGGTGATGTCGTTCATCAGTTCGTCGAGGGTGTAACCTACGGCCAGCTTGGCGGCGACTTTCGCAATCGGGAAGCCGGTAGCTTTGGACGCCAGCGCCGAGGAGCGGGATACGCGCGGGTTCATCTCGATGACAATCAGGCGACCGTTTTTCGGGTTTACCGCAAACTGGACGTTAGAACCGCCGGTTTCTACGCCGATTTCACGCAGTACCGCCATCGAGGCGTTACGCATGATTTGATATTCTTTGTCGGTCAGCGTCTGGGCAGGTGCTACGGTGATGGAGTCACCGGTATGGATGCCCATCGCATCGAAGTTTTCGATGGAGCAGACGATGATGCAGTTGTCGTTTTTATCACGCACCACTTCCATTTCGTACTCTTTCCAGCCAATCAGTGATTCATCAATCAGCAGCTCGTTGGTTGGGGAAAGATCCAGACCGCGTTCGCAGATTTCTTCGAACTCTTCGCGGTTGTAGGCGATACCGCCACCGGTGCCGCCCATGGTGAAGCTAGGGCGGATAATGCACGGGAAGCCAACGTCAGCGGCAACCGCCAGCGCTTCTTCCATGGTGTGAGCGATGCCTGAACGTGCGGTGTCGAGACCAATCTTCTTCATCGCGATATCGAAGCGACGACGGTCTTCCGCTTTATCAATGGCATCCGCCGTTGCGCCAATCATGGTCACGCCGAACTCAGCCAGTACGCCCTGGCGTTCCAGTTCCAGCGCACAGTTCAGCGCTGTCTGACCGCCCATGGTTGGCAGCACCGCATCCGGGCGTTCTTTCTCAATAATTTTGCGTACCACTTCCCAGTGAATCGGCTCGATGTAAGTGGCATCGGCCATTTCCGGGTCGGTCATGATGGTTGCCGGGTTGGAGTTCACCAGAATAACGCGGTAACCCTCTTCACGCAGGGCTTTACACGCCTGCGCGCCGGAATAGTCAAACTCACACGCCTGACCGATAACAATCGGACCCGCGCCCAGAATCAGGATACTTTTTATGTCTGTACGTTTTGGCATGGCTCTTTTACTCCTGATTATTTCGCGGACTGACGGTATTGCTCAATTAACTCGATAAAGTGGTCGAACAACGGTGCAGCGTCGTGCGGACCCGGACTCGCTTCAGGGTGCCCCTGGAAGCTAAACGCCGGTTTATCGGTACGATGAATCCCCTGCAAGGTGCCGTCGAACAGTGACTTGTGGGTCACGCGCAGGTTGGCAGGCATGGAGGCTTCATCTACAGCAAAACCGTGGTTCTGTGCGGTGATCATCACGGTGTTGTTATCAATATCTTTTACCGGATGGTTGCCGCCGTGGTGGCCAAACTTCATCTTAATGGTCTTCGCGCCGCTCGCCAGCGCCAGCAGTTGATGGCCGAGGCAGATGCCAAATACCGGAATATCGGTTTCGAGGAATTTCTGAATCGCGGTAATTGCGTAGTCGCACGGCGCCGGGTCGCCAGGGCCATTGGACAGGAAGATACCGTCCGGATTCATCTTCAGAACGTCTTCTGCAGAGGTTTTCGCCGGTACAACCGTCAGGCGGCAGCCGCGGTCCGCTAACATACGCAGAATGTTACGTTTGGCACCGAAATCGTAAGCCACAACGTGGAACGGCAGTTCATCGGCAGATTTTGCTTCCGGCATGTCACCGGCCAGCGTCCAGCTCCCCTGCGTCCAGCTATAAGGCTCCGCGGTAGTCACTTCTTTCGCCAGATCCATACCGTTCAGGCCCGGGAAGGCTTTCGCTTTTTCCAGTGCCAGCGCCGCATCCGGGTTATCGCCCGCGATGATGCAGCCGTTCTGTGCACCCTTTTCACGCAGCAAACGCGTCAGCTTACGGGTATCGATATCGGCAATCGCCACAATGTTATGGCGCTTGAGGTAAGAAGAGAGGTCTTCGGTATCGCGGAAGTTGCTGGCAATCAGCGGCAGGTCGCGGATGACCAAGCCTTGCGCATGTACTTGTGAAGATTCTGCATCGGCTTCATTGGTGCCGACATTACCGATATGAGGATAAGTAAGAGTGACGATTTGGCGGGAATAGGAAGGATCAGTGAGGATTTCTTGATAACCGGTCATTGAAGTATTGAAAACGACTTCCCCAACCGCCGAACCTGTTGCCCCTATGGCCCGACCGTGAAACTGGGTTCCGTCTTCCAGAACCAATAGCGCTGACTTAATCAAAACACCCTCCAGAGAATATTCACTCACTTTATTTGCATATTAATTCATTAACACCTCATGAATCAATGCAAATTTGCTTACCTATGGATTTCTGGCAAACGGCGGCATTCTAGAGATAGCCCACGTAAAAGTCTACCCAAAAGGGCAATTTTTATTATTATTTTGCGCCACTGGGATAAATCACACGATTTAACAGGCAAAAAGATCAGCTAACTCGAGGTGGAAAACGCTTGCGGCAGGTAAAGAGTGTAAAAATAGAATGCGAGAGAGAAAAAAGTGGACCATTTGGTCAAAATTTACATTGAGATAACAGAAACACCCAACAAAACACAGATAAATGACGATTTAATATAAAAAACACATCAAAAACCCAAAAATAAAAGGGCAATAAAATATTGCCCTATGTAATCAATAAATTATGATTACAATAACCACATCACGAAGGGTAATAAAAGCTATAAATTGCGTAAATCAAGCACATCTTTCATATCAAAAAGACCATTTGACTTTGATTTTAGCCAAATCGCCGATCGCACTGCGCCATTGGCAAAAGTCATGCGGCTGGACGCTTTATGCGTGATCTCAATACGCTCGCCAATATCAGCAAACATCGCGGTATGCTCACCGACGATATCCCCCGCCCGCACCGTGGCAAAACCGATCGTGCCCGGTACGCGCTCGCCGGTGTAACCTTCTCGTGAATAGACAGCGCACTCTTTTAAATCTTTATCCAGCGCCCCGGCAATTGCCTCGCCCATCGCCAGCGCAGTACCTGACGGCGCATCCACTTTATGGCGGTGGTGGGCTTCAATAATCTCGATATCGGTGTAATCGCCCATCACTTTCGCCGCCTTTTCCAGCAGCTTAAGCATAACGTTCACGCCGACGCTAAAGTTCGCGGCGAAAACGATCGCAATCTCCTGCGCGGCATCACGAATAGCCTGTTTACCGGCATCGTCAAAGCCGGTGGTGCCAATCACCATCCCTTTACCGTGCTGACGACAAAACGCCAGATGCGCCAGCGTGCCTTCCGGACGGGTAAAATCGATGAAAACATCGAAATCATCTTTCACCGCGTCAAGGCTGCTTTGCACGGTAACGCCCGTTTTTCCGGCCCCCGCTAATTCTCCGGCATCACTTCCCAGTAAGGACGAGCCTTCGCGCTCTAACGCGGCACCCAATTGAACACCTTCCATCGCCATGGCGGCCTGGATTAACTGCCGTCCCATGCGGCCACCGGCGCCGGCAATTGCGACACGGATTTGTGCTTCATGCATAGCTATTCTCTTTTATAAAAATTGCGTAAACCGTTTTCAGAGTAACCAGCGCGCCCGGAGGCCGCTAGCTGAAAACACCCATAATTAGAATTTAATGATAAACAGAGGGGAATATCAGTAAAAGACATGATTCATCCCGCAGGATGAATCATTGCTGGAGCACAGGAAAGAAGTCAAACTTACTCAGTATGGCGCAAAATGATGGGAAAACGACGGAAATACGAGCACAAACCAGCCAGTCTGCGTAGATATTTTCGCGAGTGTGGTTTTATGGCACGAGCGTGTAGTTGACGATCATTTGCCCTTTTTTCATCTTCACCTGAGTAATCGTCACCGGCCCAATCTCAGAGAGATGCGCAACATGCGTCCCTCCGCAGGGATAAGCAAGGAGATGACCAAATCCAACCTGCCGCAACCCATCGGTGAATGTCACTTGTCTGGAGAGATTGTCTGCCTGCCAGGCGTTGATTTTCTCCTGCAGCGATAGCGTATCCGGTAACGTGCCGTTTTCACCGGCGGCGAAAGTAATGCGCCCCTCATTGGGCCAATGGTGTGCTTTCACCGGGAGCCAGCCGAACGCTGTACCCGCCAGGCCGATAAGATGTCCTGCCGAGTGCAGGCGGGCGTGCAGTTGACGCAGCGCGGCATCCACACGCAGGTTCACGATGCCGGGGAGGAGCGGTTTTGCCACGATGTGCACCACATCGTCACCGCGCGCGAGGACTGTTTCAACCCGCTCATCATCAATCCAGCCAGCATCCGCAGGCTGCCCGCCTCCCTGCGGGTGAAAAAGAGTTCTATCCAGTACCACCGCGTACCGTCCATCCGGCTCAGCCGAGCAACTCAGTAAGTTAGCCTGGCCTTCAGTGTTATCGCTGGTGTAATAAAGACGTTCAGTCATGATTGCTCTCCTTTTGATGGGAAGAGTATATTCACTTTACTGACGGCGATAATCCTGCGCTGGTTCAATGCATCTTTGCCTGGTACGCACAAATGAATCCTAACCTTCTTCCCGACCTTGCTACCTTTGTGTTGATTATCGAGCAAGGGAGCTTCTCCGCCGCCGCCAAAGCCTCGGGTGCTACGCCTTCCGCTATTAGCCGCAGCGCTTCACGTCTTGAGAAGGCGTTGGGCAGTAAGCTGCTGCACCGTACGACGCGCAAGTTGGCGCTCAGCGAAACGGGCAAAATTGTGTATGCACACGCGCAGGAAATGCTGCATGCGGCACAAATGGCTGTCGACTCAGGCAGCAGTCGACAAACCATCGCGCAAGGGCAACTGACCCTCAGCGTGCCGAAAGCGGTGGGGCGATTTGTCATTCATCCGCTGATGGCCGAATTCTTTGCGCGCTACCCGCAAGTGGACGTCTGCCTTCGGCTGGAAGACCGGTATATGGATTTAATCGACGACGGCGTCGACCTTGCACTGCGCATCAGCCAGTCGCCCTCCCCGGGCCTGTACGGGAAACCGCTGATGCCGGTCAGTCATGTGATATGCGCAACCCCCGAATACTTACGCAAGCACGGTACGCCCGAGCATCCGCAGGCACTGCGCGAGCATAGCTGTATCAGTCTTGGCGAGACACCTGCGGATTCACGTTGGAAGTTTCGACGCGGTGAGCGCATGGAGACCATTCAGACTTATGGCCGTTACGCCGCCAACCACACCGGTGTGCGTCTGGACGCGGTAAAAAAGGATCTGGGAATCGGCAGCCTGCCACTGTTCACCGCCAGCGAGGCACTCGCCAATGGCGAGATTGTCCAGGTACTGCCAGAATGGGAATTTATCAGCGACTACAGCGGGGAACTGTGGCTGCTATGGACGCGCAATCAACATATGCCCGCCAGAATGCGGGCGATGATTGATTATCTCAGTGAGAAGGTGCCGTTGCACAACACCTGATTACAGCGCGCGGGCAAATACCTCTGCCACCCACTGCTGGAAACCTTCAACGTTCAGGCCCAGCGCAACCTGCGCATTTGCCGGATGCCCCAGGCGCCCTTCGATGTCCACCACCGTCGTACCCGAGGTATATTCGCCCTGGGTTTCAACCGCCACGAAACACGACTGCAGGGTAAATAGTTCCGGGCGCACCAGCCAGGCAATAGCGCACAGATCGTGCATTCGCAGCCCCGTATTCATACTGCCGCTACGGTAATGGCTAAACAGCGCATGCAGCATTTTCCCCGTCTGGTTAAGTTGGGGGAGCGTCGCCAGATAGTCCGGGGCGAGCATAGCCTGATTAGTGACATCCAGCCCACACATCACAATCTCCAGCCCGCTCTGGAAGACTTTCGCGGCGGCCTCGGGATCGATAGCAATATTAAACTCGGCGTTGGGTGTGAAGTTCCCGCGTCCGGCAGAGCCGCCCATAATCACCAGACGGTGAATGTTGAATACGCATTCAGGATAATGGGTCAGCAGCAGCGCAATGTTGGTCAGCGGGCCAATTGCCACCAGCGTCACGGGCTGCGGGGCATGCATCAGCGCATCGCGAATCGCCTGGAAGGCGGGTTTTGCCATCGCCTGCCGGTCGTGCTCGACAAATTCATACCCTTCCATACCGGACTCGCCGTGCACGGAAGCGGCATCACGCAGCGGTCGCACCAGCGGCATTGATGCTCCCTGCGCCAGCGGAACATCCGCATTCCAGAAGTGCAGCAGTTGCAACGCATTACGGGTGGTTTTTTCCACCGACACATTGCCTGCTACCGTGGTCATCAGTTGCAGATCCAGCTCAGGGGCAAACAGCGCGGCGGCAATGGCCGCGGCATCATCAATGCCGGGATCGGTATCAAGAATGATCGGTAAGCGCATGGTTTCTCCATAAAAAATGCCAGACGTTAAGTCTGGCATCTTCTCATAATCGTAACCGGAAAGACTTACTCTACTTCACGAACATCCACACGCAGCTCTTTCGGCACTTCGAAAACGATGTTCTCTTCGCGGCCTTCCAGTGGGATCGCTTCCCCACCGCCAAGCTCTTGCAGGCGAGCAATCACGTTTTGCACCAGGATATCCGGCGCCGAGGCTCCGGCCGTCACGCCCACACACTTCGCTTCTTTCACCCACGCTTCCTGAATGTCGGTCGCATCGTCAATCAAATACGCCGCTTTCCCCATTCGCTGGGCCAGTTCAGCCAGACGGTTGGAGTTAGAGGAGTTCTTCGAGCCGACCACCAGCACAACATCAGCCTGTTCCGCCAGCGCGCGAACCGCTTCCTGACGGTTGGTGGTGGCATAACAGATATCGTCTTTGCGCGGCCCGACAATTTTCGGGAAGCGTTGACGCAGCGCATCAATAACGTCAGAAGTGTCGTCAACGGAAAGCGTTGTCTGCGTCATGAAGGATAATTTTCCTTCATTTTTCACATTCAGTTTCAGCACATCATCCGGTGATTCAACCAGATACATTCCCCCTTGCGGGTTGCTGTACTGGCCCATTGTGCCTTCGACTTCCGGGTGCCCGGCGTGCCCAATCAGAATGGATTCTTCGCCACGACGACTGGCGCGGGCAACTTCCATATGCACTTTCGTTACCAGCGGGCAGGTCGCATCAAAAACCGTGAGGTCACGGCCTTTGGCTTCGTTACGCACCGCCTGAGATACGCCATGAGCGGAGAAAATCAGGATCGCGCCATCCGGCACTTCGCTGATTTGCTCGATAAAAATAGCGCCGCGCTCGCGCAGGCTATCCACCACATAGCGGTTATGCACCACCTCGTGACGGACATAAATCGGTGCGCCATAAATAGCCAGCGCGTTTTCCACAATGCTGATAGCGCGGTCTACGCCAGCGCAAAAACCGCGCGGGTTGGCCAACAGGATCTGCATTTTACGCCTCCAGTGCCGGTTCGACTTCCAGCACTTCAATATCAAAATGAACGGTATGCCCGGCCAGCGGATGGTTGAAATCAACCGTGATCGAATCACCGTTGATTTCGCGGATCACGCCAGGCATCTCACTGCCGTCCATTGCGGTAAAGAGCATGATAGCGCCAATTTCTGGCTCGCCCGCGTCCATAAATTCCCGACGCGAGAAATACTGAATTAAGTCCGGACTTGACACGCCAAAGGCGGCATCCGGTTCCAGAGCAAAAGTGGTTTTATCACCTTCTTTTAGCCCCAGCAGGTGTTGTTCCAGTCCTTCAGACAGAGAACCGTCGCCCAAGCGAAACAGCGCAGGCTTGCCGTTATTGCGGGTTGACTCTGCGGTGGAGCCATCGTCGAGCTTAAGGGTGAAGTGCACCAGCACCGCACTGTTACTCTGTACTGATTTAGACATGCAGGTTGCTCTTTAAAATTGCTGCCGCCTGTTTGCCCGGTGGCGATACGCTTACCGGGCCAACAAGGATCGCAGTATATTGTAGGCCGGATTAGCATAGCGCCATCCGGCATTTTTTTATGCGGCTTTTTTCTCTTTCGACGGCAGGAAGCCTTCGAGAACAATCAATGCCGCGCCGATACAGATAGCAGTATCGGCCAGATTGAAGGTCGCGAAATGCCAGTCGCCGACGTAAAAGTCAATCATATCAACCACGAAGCCGTGCCACAGGCGGTCGAACAAGTTGCCCAGTGCACCGCCAATGATTAACGCATACGCGATGTTGTTCAGCTTCTGGGTCGCCTTCGAGCGATACATCATCACCATCAGGATGACGCAAATACCGATGGCGATTCCGGCAAAGAACCAACGTTGCCAGCCGCCGCTGTCGGCTAAGAAGCTAAACGCCGCACCATAGTTACGCGCGTAGTGCAGATTAAGCGACGGAAACAGCGACACCGTATCCCCCAGAGCAAAGTTCTGGAGGATCAGGTATTTGCTGCCTAAATCGATAATCAGCACGACTACCACCAGCCACAGCCAGCGTAGTCCTGTTGAACAAAGAGGCTTACTCATCAGGCAAACTTACGTTGTTCGCCATCACCGGCGATGTTGCTGACACAGCGTCCGCAGATATCTGCATGTTCCGCCACCTGGCCGACGTCGGTAGTGTAATGCCAGCAGCGCGGGCATTTCTCACCTTCGGCTTTGCTCAGTACGATTTTCAGACCTTTGAGCAGTTCGCTCTGCTGAGCATCAGCAGGAGCCGCTGCATAATCCGCAACCGTCGCACCAGAGGTCAGCAGTACAAAACGCAACTCTTCGCCCAGCGCGGTCAGTTTCGCCGCCAGCTCAGGTTCAGCGTACAGGGTCACTGCAGCCTCCAGAGAACCACCGACTTTCTTATCCGCACGCGCCTGTTCGATGACTTTGTTCACTTCGCCACGCACTTTCAACAGCTCGTCCCAGAAGGCATCGTTCATCGCTTCGGTTTCGCCTAAGCCAAACAGACCTTCGTACCACTCACCGGTAAAGACGTACTTCTCACGATCGCCCGGCAGGTAGCCCCAGATTTCATCGGCGGTGAAGGACATGATCGGCGCCATCCAACGAACCAGCGCTTCAGCAATATGGAACAGCGCAGTTTGGCAGCTACGACGCGCCACGCTGTCCGCTTTTGCGGTGTACTGACGGTCTTTGATGATGTCAAGGTAGAACGAACCCATTTCGACGGAGCAGAAGCGCATCAGGCGCTGTACCACTTCGTGGAAGTCATAGGCTTCATAGGCTTTCAGGATTTCGTCCTGCGCCGCTTGCGCACAACCTACCGCCCACCTGTCCAGCACCACCATCTCTTCCGGTTTCACCATGTCTTTAACCGGATCGAACCCATTCAGGTTCGCCAGCAGGAAGCGCGCGGTGTTACGGATACGACGATAGCTGTCGGCAGCACGTTTCAGAATTTCGTCAGAAACGGCCATTTCACCGGTATAGTCGGTTGAAGCCACCCACAGACGCAGAATATCCGCGCCCAGTTTGTTCATCACATCCTGCGGAGAAACGGTGTTACCGATAGACTTGGACATCTTACGGCCCTGACCATCAACGGTGAAACCGTGAGTCAGTACCTGGCGATAAGGTGCTTTGCCTTTCATGGCGGTGGAGATCATCAGAGATGACATGAACCAGCCACGGTGCTGGTCAGAGCCTTCCAGATACATATCTGCCGCATGGCCTGCAAACTCAGGACGTACGTCCACGACGGAGGAGTGGGTTGAACCAGAGTCGAACCACACGTCCAGCGTATCCGGGACTTTGACATACTGGTCAGCTTCGTCACCGAGGATATCTTTCGGATCGAGATCCCACCACGCCTGGATGCCGTCAACTTCAACGCGTTTAGCCACTTCTTCCATCAGTTCGATAGCGCGCGGATGCAGCTCTTCGGTGTCTTTGTGAACAAACAGAGACATCGGCACACCCCACGTACGCTGACGAGAGATACACCAGTCAGGGCGGTTGGCAACCATCGATTCAATACGCGCCTGGCCCCAGTCCGGGATCCACTGCACGCCTTTGATCTCTTTCAGGGACTGCGCGCGCAGGCCTTTCTGATCCATGCTGACGAACCACTGCGGCGTCGCACGGAAGATGATCGGTGACTTGTGACGCCAGCAGCATGGGTAGCTGTGCTGCATCTTCTCAACGTGCAGCAGCGCACCTTTTTCGCTCAGCAGCGCAACGATTTTGTCGTTGGCTTTAAAGACGTTCACGCCGTCCAGATCCGGATAAGTACCCGCCAGGTATGCGCCGTCCGGGCCAACCGGGTTAGCGATTTCCAGACCGTATTTCTGGCTGATGACGTAGTCATCCGGACCGTGACCGCCAGCGGTATGAACCGCACCGGTACCCGCATCCAGCGTAACGTGATCGCCAAGGATAGCTGGCACATCAAAGCCCATAAACGGATGGGTAAAGCGCAGCAGTTCCAGCTCAGCGCCTTTAACGGTGCCGAGAATGGTGTATTCAGCCGCGCCAATACGCTGCATGACGCTTTCAACCAGATCTTTCGCCAGAATCACAGCCTGGCCGTCAATCTGCACCAGCGCATAGTCAAAATCAGGTGCCAGAGAGATTGCGCGGTTCGCCGGTAACGTCCACGGGGTAGTGGTCCAGATAACCAGAGAGATCGGGCCGTTGACGTCAGAAACGCCAAATTTCGCTTTCACTGCGTCCTGATCGGCGGCGTGGAACGCCACGTCGATGGACGGGGAGGTTTTGTCATAATACTCAACTTCCGCTTCCGCCAGCGCGGAACGGCAGTCAACGCACCAGTGCACCGGCTTCGCACCTTTGTGCAAGTGACCGTTACCGATGATTTTACCCAGCGCACGAATGATGTTGGCTTCGGTTTTGAAGTCCATGGTCAGGTACGGATGCGACCAGTCGCCCAGTACGCCAAGACGGATAAAGTCTTTACGCTGACCGTCAACCTGGGTCGCTGCGTATTCGCGGCACTTGGCACGGAACTCAGCGGCGGTAAACTTCTCGCCCGGTTTGCCGTATTCCTGCTCTACTTTCAGCTCGATCGGCAGACCGTGGCAGTCCCAGCCCGGAACGTAAGGCGAGTCATAACCCGTGAGTCCTTTGGACTTCACGATAATGTCTTTCAGAATCTTGTTAACCGAGTGACCAATATGAATGCTGCCATTCGCATAAGGAGGGCCATCATGCAGAATGAAGGTTTTTTTGCCTTTTTTGGCCGCACGAATGATGCCGTACAGGTCATCATCAGTCCAACGCGCCAGCATTCCCGGTTCGCGCTTGGCGAGATCGCCGCGCATCGGGAACCCTGTTTCCGGCAAATTCAGGGTTGATTTATAGTCACTCATCAGATTCTCGGTTCCGTATTTAAAACTCGTATAGGCATTAAGCCGGTTTTGTTAGCCCAAAAAATTCACGGGCAGTCAACTCATCACGCGCAATCTGCGCTTTTAGCTCATCCAGCGAGGCAAATCGCTGTTCGCTGCGTATTTTTTTACGCAGTACTACATCTATATGGCGACCATACAGGTCCATTACAACGTCCAATAGATGCACTTCCAACTGTTGGCGTACGCCTGCTACCGTCGGGCGGGTGCCGATGTTGGCGACGCCGGGTAAAGGTTTGTCACCCAGTCCCATCACTTCAACTGCATAAACCCCTTTCACCGGAGAAACCTGGCGACGCAGCGGTAAGTTTGCCGTCGGAAAACCGATGGTGCGCCCTAATTCATCACCGTGAACGACACGTCCTGAGATAGTAAAAGGATGCCCAAGCAGGCTTTCGGCCAGTTGCAGGTTATCTTCTGCCAGCGCCTGACGTACCGCGGTGCTGCTAATGCGCACACCGCCTTCGCAGAAGGTTTGGGTGCTGGTGATATCAAAACCATACTCAGCGCCAGCTTCCTGTAATAACAAGAAATCGCCCGCACGGCTAGCGCCAAAGCGGAAATCATCACCAACGGCAAGAAATTGTACACCAAGGCGCTTAACCAGCAGATCGCTGATGAAGGTCTGCGCCGTTAATGCCGCAAAGCGCCTGTCAAAACGCACGCACAGCACGTAGTCCACGCCGCATTCCGCCAGATAACGCAGTTTTTCGCGCAGGCGAGTGAGGCGCGCAGGTGACTTGTCGGTCGCAAACAGCTCTAGCGGCTGCGGCTCGAAAATCATCACCATCACCGGTAAATTGCGTTTGCGCCCTTCTTCCCGTAAACCCTGCAGCAACGCACGGTGACCACGGTGCACGCCGTCGAAATTACCAATAGTCAGCACACACCCATGCGGGGCCTGACTGAGATTATGTATGCCTCGTATCAGCTTCATGTCTGGCTCAAAACAGTGAAAATCGTGAAAGTATACCCTGTACCGCGGTCAACGTTAACCGGCGATTGTTTCTACGAAACAGAAAGAGGATTGTTTTCATTGTTATGAAACAAATTGCAGACCTTCACGGGCACGCCAATGCAATTTTTCTCGTGGAAAAGCTGTATTCACGCCACGCAAGCTGGTAGAATCCTGCGCCATCACTACGCAACGAGTGCTGCAATTTAAACGGCGCTTATTTGCACAAATCCATTGACAAAAGAAGGCTAAAAGGGCATATTCCTCGGCCTTTGAATTGTCCATATAGAACACATTTGGGAGTTGGACCTTGGCTAATATCAAATCAGCTAAGAAGCGCGCCGTTCAGTCTGAAAAGGCCCGCAAGCACAACGCTAGCCGTCGCTCTATGATGCGTACTTTCATCAAGAAAGTATACGCAGCTATCGAAGCTGGCGACAAAGCTACTGCACTGAAAGCATTTAACGAAATGCAACCAATCGTGGACCGTCAGGCTGCTAAAGGTCTGATCCACAAAAACAAAGCTGCACGTCATAAAGCAAACCTGACTGCACAGATCAACAAACTGGCTTAATCGCCTGCTTGTTGTCGCTTTGTGAAAAAACCCGCGCAAGCGGGTTTTTTTATGTCTGTCATTTGTTCGTTGGCGTAAAGAGCGCCGAGTAGTCCGCATTGCAGATACGCTGCACCGCCGGATGCTGGATCATCCTTTCCGCAAATATGGCGTGATACTCTTCCATCACATTTTCTACGCGTCCAATTTCAACAATAGAATCATCGGCATAGAAATTGTGCGAATACAGCGTAGGTGCAACAAAAATAGCATTATGCGTTGCCCCAAACGCTTTCATCAGCGCAGCGTCATCAAACTCACCGAGGATTTCGACATTCAATCCTTGTGAGTTGATCCAGTTCAGCAGCTTACGTCCGAGCATCGAACGGCGCCCTGGGATCAGCAACCGACGCTCCTCAAGGCAGGCCGGGAATGGTTTTTCAGGCAGCGGTTTGGTGCACCAAAAACTCACGCTGCACTCGCCTATCCGCACTGAGAACAACCCTTCTTGCTGCGTAGAGTCGATCGGGCAGTCGGAGATGATCATATCCAGCTTATGTTGGCTGAGTTGATCCAACAGCATCTCGTGCGTTGACTCAAAACAACGCAGATGGATTTGTTCATCTTCAACCACAGCGGCATCCAGTACGCTACTGACCAGTTGCTTCGATAATGCATCTGCTACGCCAACATCGAACAGCAAATTAGACTCTTTGCGGTAGTTCACGATATCCAGCATTTCCTGGCTTAAGGTGAACATCTTATCCGCATAACGAAAAACCAATTCGCCTAACTCACTGGGCTCCAGCCCACGCCCCTTGCGCTTGAACAGCTTTCCCTGCAAGCGTTCCTCAAGCGCTTTAATCTGCCCGGTAATGGTCTGCGGTGTCAGATAAAGCGCTTCTGCTGCACCAACCACCGAACCTTCTTTATAGACATGCCAAAAGTAGTACAGGTGGTTGTAGTTTATATGAGACATACTCTCTCCCTGAAAATTGTCACAAAAGGGTTATCCCGTCAGGCTGACGCGTTCAACCGAGTGCGTAACCAGCTGTAACCAATAACCGCCGACAGTAAGGAGCCAATCAGGATCCCCAGTTTCGCCCAGTTAATCAGCTCAGGATCGACGTTGCCAAACGCCAGGCTGGCAATAAAAATCGACATCGTAAAGCCAATGCCGCAAAGAATACCGACCGCCATAATCTGCTGGAAATTCGTTCCTTCCGGCAATTGCGCCACCTTGAGGCGTAACGCCAGCCAGCAAAACAGACTGATACCCAACGGTTTGCCAATCAACAGGCCGGCAATGATCCCCAGCGGTAATATCGAGGTCAGTCCATCAATAGTGACGCCCTGCAGTGAAACGCCTGCGTTAGCGAAGGCAAACAGTGGCAGGATCAGGTATGCCACCCATGGATGCAGAACATGCTCCAGTCGCTTCGCCGGTGAACGTCCGTGTTTTTCCTTCAATGGAATGAAGAAGCCCACGATCACGCCCGCCAGGGTTGCATGCACACCGGACTTCAGTACAGCCGTCCACAGCACTACGCCAACCAGAATATAAATACCGGTGCGTCTTACACCGCACAGATTCAATGCCGCCAGAACGAGGATCGCGCATGCGGCAACACCCAGCGACAGCAGCGAGAGATCGCTGGTATAGAACAGCGCGATGATGACGATAGCGCCGAGGTCATCAATAATCGCCAACGCCATCAGGAAGATTTTCAACGCCAGCGGCACACGGCTGCCCAACAGCGCCAGCACACCTAATGCAAAAGCGATATCCGTTGCCGCCGGGATCGCCCACCCTTCACGGGTGATGGGATCGGCATAGTTGAATGCCAGGTACAGCAGCGCCGGGACAATCATGCCCCCGATAGCGGCAATGATCGGAAACGCCGCCTGACGCAGGCTGGCCAGCGAGCCTTGCATTAACTCGCGCTTCACCTCCAGACCAATCAACAGGAAGAACACCGCCATCAACGCGTCGTTGATCCACAGCAGCATATTTTTGTTGATCTCAAGCGCGCCAACCCGCAGTTGAACGGGCGTTTCCAAAAAGGCGTGGTACCATCCACTGGTAACCCCGATATTTGCCATCAGCATAGCGACCACGGCTGCGATGATCAGAATGATGCCCCCCGAGGCGTCGCTACTAAAAAAACGATGCAGATGTTTCACTTTTATTCTCTCTATTGGGTGAATACTTCGTAAATACTATCTTACACCCTCAAAAAGCTCGTTAAAATTAGATTATTCATTATGGATAGATCGGATTTTACGAGTAAAAATTTCAGCAATCATCAAGATGTTCTGCCTGTGCCATTACCGCCAGAGAGAATGATTCCTCCTCTCAGATCTTCAAAAATTCTTGGATCAGAGTATTCTCGTATTCATTGATATATTGGGATAATAATCAAAGAGCTAAGATGGACTCGACACCTCTCCCGCAAGAAATATTGAGAACCTGGCAACGCATAGAATTTTTTCAGCCTTATACGCTTGAAAGAAAAGATAAAAGCCTGCTGATCCCACTAAAAAAACTCATTACATTAGGTGATGCTTCACTTCCGTGGCATTCAGAGAAATTACGCCAGCAATATGACATTCCGCCGAAGGCATCATTTATTGTTCACGTAGGGCTATTTGAGAAAAATATCGTCAGCCGTATTAGTCAGGAGGTTCTTGGAACAAATGAGGAAAATGACGACGAATGCGAACAGCGCTTGGATCAGGAAGGGACAACCTGTTTTGCTAAGATGCAGTTGAACGGAGAAGGTGTACCCACGAGAGATAAACTGTCGGTAAGTTCGCTACCCTGGGCGTTGGGCCATCTTAAAAAACGTCAATTCCACAAACTCGACTCATCAGTCTTCGCGGTCGATTGTATGCATCTTGCCGATACATTCAATGATTTCTGCGTTACGTTAGAGCCCGTAAGGGAAAAAGGCCCGGGAGTATTGCGCGCAAGCAATATTCTCACGCTGCTCGACACTCATTTAACATCATGGGCGGACTTTGCACCTGAATGGCAATATGCAATACAAATTGACTGGTTTAACGGCAACAATGAGAGCCAGGACACGGAACAAGAAGAAGCTAGCGAAACGGAAGACCTCATAAGCGACAATGAAAAGGCATTAGTACTTCCCATCTTAAATAGCTTCTTTTTTGAGGATATTGAAGATGCAATGTCATCATTGGAAGACACTCGATGCCGAACACTCAATACTTACCTCACTCACCTTGTTCACAGAAACCCGGATCTCTATTCTCAGAAAGGACTAACAGCCATTATCGATAAGCTGCATCCGACTAAAATGCCTCTGGGGCGTTGGCCTTCAGAGCCAGAGCACGCGATGTCATTAATGCAGCAGTTTGCAATAAATACGGCGGTAGAAGAGCTTGCTGAAGGTGGATTACTATCAGTAAATGGGCCTCCGGGAACGGGGAAAACGACGTTGCTGCGTGATTTAGTTGCGCATAATGTCGTTGAACGAGCGAGAATCCTTGCGGGCTTCAGCAATGTGGAAGATACGCTTACCCATGAAGGCTTTATCGTCCCGGAACTGACCGGTTTCGAAATGATTGTGGCCTCATCCAATAATGCAGCCGTAGAAAATATCTCTAACGAATTACCGCAAAAGAAATCGCTGGCCGAAGAATTTCGTTCTCTTGACTATTTGTCACCGACCGCAAATCAAGTTGCAGCAAAATCCCTGCCCAAATCTGCGCATAAAAGAGATAAAGATGGAAAAGGAACTGAGCGTAATTACCATCTCTTTCGTCCTCTTGCGACAGAAAAACAGTGTTGGGGATTAATTTCAGTAGCTCTTGGAAGAAAAACAAATCGTACAAAATTCGCCCAAAGATTACTGTTTGATGAGCATTTTTTACGCGACACATCAGTCGAAATGGCTAGACCGGACAACGAAAACTTTCTCAGCCTTTGGCGCTGGAAGTCTTGCCACAATAAACTCTCTTTTACCGCAGCAAAGCAGCATTTCATTCACTGCCTGAAAACAACAGAAGAGCTGCAAAAACAGTTAGCAGAATTAGCCGAACTGCTGGCAAAAAAACCTTACTGTTCATCTGATGTTTTGTCTTCGGACATGGCAAAAGCGGCAGTGCGATGTCAAGAGCGGCTTAGCGCACTTAAGGAATTTGAAGCTGAGCAGGACGTAATTGAAAAACAGATTCAGCATGCCAAGCAACAGCAAAAAATAGAAGAAGCCGATGCACCTGGCCTGCTGACTCGTTTGCTCAATCGTAAAAAGGTACAGACTTACCAGACATCATTACGTAACACACAACAGCATCTTTTAACGCTTAGCGCATCATTAATACACAAAACACAGCTCATTTCTGAACAGCGTAAACAACTGAATGAGGCAGACGCCCAAAAACGCCGCTTACAGCAAGAAATAGACAGGATTGCCCTGCAGCGCGAGGAAATAGAACAAAAATTGCGGGGCCTGAAGGATAAGTTTTCAGGAATAGCTCTACCTGATAGCCATAAACCCATCGATAATGCTGGCTTACAGCGCACCGCATTCTGGCAAAACGCTCAGATCAACCGCCAACGCTCACTGTTGTTTATGGCTGCGATGGATCTTCATCAAGCCTGGCTTTACGAGGCAATGTGGAGCGTTGATCGCTTTAGAGAAATGTTCCTGCTCCGCCTGAGGAATTTTTTAAATTCCCCTCATCTTGAGCCCACGCCACTCCCCTGGTGGCAAACGTTATGCATGTTTGTCCCGGTACTCTCTACAACCTTTGCCTCAGTGGGACGTATGCTGCATGGAGTAAAAGGCGGCGAGCTTGGCTGGGTAATGATCGATGAAGCTGGCCAGGCATCACCTCAACAGGCCGTCGGCGCTATATGGCGCGCCAAACGCGTACTCGTTGTGGGCGATCCGTTACAGATTGAGCCTGTATTCACCACCTCTCCATCACTGGTTAGGCACCTTTGTCAGGACCTTCTACACGAGCATGCTGAAAAGTGGAATCCAGAAAAGCTCTCAGTCCAACAGGTTGCCGATCGCGTCAATCATTGGGGCTGCAAATTAGAGATGATGAACAATAACATCTGGATTGGGATCCCATTATGGGTACATCGCCGTTGTATCGAACCCATGTTCAGTATTGCTAATAAACTGGCATACAATAACCGGATGATTCACGGGCTTGATACAGACAAAATCTGTAGCCGTCTTGTCAATGGCGAACTTGAAAACCACTGGTTGGTTTCAAGAGGCGGTTTGGGAGACAAGCAGTACCGAGATAGTCACGGTCAAAGCCTGATTACACTGCTGGACCGTCTACTCACGGAAAATATAGATCTGGGGTCTATTTACGTTATTACTCCATTCAAGGCTGTTAAATATGCTTTGTTGGAACTGATTGAACAAAGAGAGCTGGCCAGCTGGCAACAATACTCACCGCGACTAAAACATAAAGAAATTAAAGAGTGGCAAAAAAGCTGTGTTGGTACAGTCCATACTTTTCAGGGGAAAGAAAACGACATCGTTATTTTTGTTCTTGGATGTGATGTACACAATCGCGGCGGCGCAGAATGGGCTTCGAGCAAACCTAATCTTCTGAACGTGGCCCTTACCCGTGCTAAAAAACACATTTTTGTTATTGGAGACCCATTGGTATGGAAGACATTACCCGGATTTGCAAGTGTCGCACATACCTTGCCGGAGAAAGCAGAGACAAATATCGTTGTTGAACAGGTAAGCCTGGAGTGGAAGTGAGAACAGAACCAAAAATAAAAGCCTGAGATTTTCCAATTTCAGGCTTTTTAGAATATACGGCAGTAAGCTTAGCGCGTCAGATCGTCAAAGAACTTCTTCACACCGTCGAAGAAGCTTTTGGAGCGCGGACTGTTTTGTTCTCCGGTCGGGCCGCCAAAGCTGTCCTGCAGATCTTTGAGCAGTTGCTTCTGCTTGTCGTTCAGGCCCACAGGGGTTTCAACCACCACGCGGCACAGCAGGTCGCCCTGAGCGCCACCGCGTACAGACTTGACGCCCTTTCCACGCATGCGGAAAAGTTTGCCAGTTTGCGTTTCGCCCGGAATTTTTAGCTTCACGCGACCGTCCAGCGTTGGGACTTCAATCTCGCCGCCCAGCGCTGCCATCGCAAAGTTAATCGGTACTTCGCAGTACAGGTTATTGCCTTCACGTTCGAAAATTGGGTGCTGTTTTACCTGCACCTGAACGTACAAATCACCTGCTGGTGCGCCATGTTCACCGGCTTCACCTTCACCCGCTAAACGAATACGGTCACCGGTATCAACCCCTGCAGGGATCTTAACGGACAGCGTTTTGCTTTTCTCAACGCGACCATGACCGTGGCATTTGTTGCACGGATCTTTGATCAGCGTACCGCGGCCCTGACAGTGTGGACAGGTCTGCTGTACGGCAAAAAAGCCCTGACGCATCTGTACCTGACCAGAACCATGACAGGTTGGACAGGTCTGCGGCTGAGTGCCTGACTTCGCACCGCTGCCGTGGCAGACGTCACACTCTTCCAGAGTCGGAATACGGATCTCTTTGGTGACGCCACGCACGGCTTCTTCCAGAGTGAGATCCATGTTGTAACGTAAATCAGCACCACGTGAGGCGCGCTGACGACCACGACCGCCGCCAAAAATATCGCCAAACACGTCACCAAAGATATCGCTGAAGTCAGCCCCGCCGCCAAAACCGCCGCCACCGCCCATGCCGCCTTGCTCAAACGCAGCATGACCGTACTGATCGTAAGCCGCACGTTTTTGCGCATCGGTCAGGATTTCGTACGCTTCTTTGATCTCTTTAAACTTGGCTTCGGCCTCTTTATCACCCTGGTTGCGGTCCGGGTGAAATTTCATGGCCAGGCGCTTGTAGGCCTTTTTGATTTCACGCTCTTCCGCTGATTTGGAAACGCCTAAAATCTCGTAATAGTCTTGCTTAGCCATCTCTTTTTATCTGCCCCTAACATGCGTGCACGGGCGGAGAGGAAACCTCTTCGCCCGTGCCAGTAATTACCCGTTCAAAGGGCGATTATTTTTTGTCTTTCACTTCTTCAAACTCGGCGTCGACAACGTCGTCATCTTTCGCGTTGTTTGCAGAAGCATCAGCGCCTGCTGCGCCAGCCTGCTGCTGTGCGTGCTGCTGCTGAGCGATTTCCATCAGTTTCTGGGAAACCTGTGCCAGCGCCTGCATTTTCGCTTCGATATCCGCTTTGTCTTCGCCTTTCAGAGAAGTTTCCAGCGCGGTCAGTGCGGACTCGATGGCAGTTTTGTCATCAGCTGGCAGTTTGTCGCCTGCTTCTTCAACCTGCTTACGAGTGCTGTGCAGCAGATGGTCACCCTGGTTACGAGTCTGAACCAGCTCTTCAAACTTACGGTCAGATTCTGCGTTCGCTTCTGCTTCGCGAACCATTTTCTGAATTTCTTCTTCGTTCAGACCAGAAGAAGCCTTGATGGTGATCTTCTGCTCTTTACCGCTGTTTTTGTCTTTCGCGGAAACGTGCAGGATACCGTCGGCATCGATGTCAAAAGTAACTTCGATCTGCGGCATACCGCGCGGAGCCGGGCTGATACCATCCAGATTAAACTGACCCAGATCTTTGTTATCAGCGGCGCGTTTACGTTCACCCTGCAGCACGTGGATGGTTACCGCAGACTGGTTGTCTTCAGCGGTAGAGAACACCTGGCTGTGCTTGGTCGGGATAGTGGTGTTTTTCGCGATCAGTGGAGTCATCACGCCACCCATGGTTTCGATACCCAGAGACAGCGGGGTAACGTCCAGCAGCAGCACGTCTTTCACATCACCGGTCAATACACCACCCTGAACGGCAGCACCGATTGCCACTGCTTCGTCCGGGTTAACGTCTTTACGCGGCTCTTTACCGAAGAACTCAGCAACTTTCTTCTGTACCATCGGCATACGAGTCTGACCACCGACCAGGATAACGTCCTGAACGTCGGAAACAGACAGACCAGCATCCTGCAGAGCAACTTTCAGCGGCTCGATAGAACGGTTAACCAGGTCTTCAACCAGGCTTTCCAGTTTCGCACGGGTCACTTTGATGTTCATGTGTTTCGGACCAGTCGCGTCTGCAGTAATGTACGGCAGGTTCACGTCGGTCTGCTGAGCGGAAGACAGTTCGATCTTCGCTTTCTCAGCGGCTTCTTTCAGACGCTGCATCGCCAGCGGGTCATTACGCAGATCGATACCCTGATCTTTCTTAAATTCGTCAACCAGGTAGTTGATCATACGGCTGTCGAAGTCTTCACCACCCAGGTGGGTATCACCGTTGGTTGCCAGAACTTCGAAGGTTTTTTCGCCGTCAACTTCGTCGATTTCGATAATAGAGATATCGAAAGTACCACCACCGAGGTCATAAACCGCGATAGTACGGTTGCCGACTTCTTTATCCAGACCGTAAGCCAGTGCCGCTGCGGTCGGTTCGTTGATGATACGTTTTACTTCCAGACCTGCGATACGGCCAGCATCTTTGGTTGCCTGACGCTGAGCATCGTTGAAGTATGCAGGTACGGTGATAACCGCTTCAGTTACCGGTTCGCCCAGGTAATCTTCAGCCGTTTTCTTCATTTTTTTCAGCACTTCAGCAGAAATCTGCGGCGGTGCCATTTTCTGACCTTTTACGTCAATCCATGCATCACCGTTGTCAGCACCGATGATTTTGTACGGCATGATGGCTTCATCACGCTGTACTTCTTCGTCCTGGAAGCGGCGGCCAATCAGGCGTTTAATCGCAAACAGGGTGTTTTGCGGGTTTGTCACTGCCTGACGTTTAGCCGGCTGACCAACCAGAGTTTCACCATCCTGGGTATAAGCAATGATAGAAGGCGTGGTGCGATCGCCCTCGGCGTTCTCCAGCACACGTGCAGTAGTGCCATCCATAATCGCTACACAAGAGTTGGTAGTACCCAGGTCGATACCAATAATTTTACCCATCTAAACGTCTCCACTAAAAATTCGGTCATCATGTGGTTGTGAATCTGTAATAAGGGCGAAACGTGCGGTTTCAACTACCCTGAATCGTTTTTTTTCAGACTCACCACTGCGGTTGTCTACAAGATGGGGTCGTAACCCACGTCATCAAGGGGGGCATGAAAATTTTTTTTAGCACAGTGGCGATAAAATTAAGGTAAAAAGGCAGAAAGGCAAAAAAACGAATAGTTTCCAATCAAAATCAATTCACAAAACAAATCAACACCAGCACAGTTATTCATGTGAAAATTGTAATAAAAAGAAAAGATTACGACCATGAAACGGTTTCCCGTCGGCGGTAAGATGGTCTGATGTCACACACTTTTACAGCCGTCAAAGAGAAATTCCATGAAATCCGTGTTAACCCTTTCCACCAGCCTGCTTATGGGCCTGCTGCTGAGCAGCGCCGCGCACGCTAACGATCATAAAGTTCTGGGTATGGTTGCGATGCCCCGCAACGCAACCAACGACCTCACGCTGAGAATTCCCGTTTGCCGGGTTGTGAAGCGCATTCAGCTCACCGCCGATCGCGGCGATATTAAACTTAACGGCGCATCCGTCTACTTCAAAGCAGTACGCACTTCCAGCCAAAGCCTGAACGTCCCGTCATCCATTAAAGAGGGACAAACGACCAACTGGATCACTATTAATAGCGACAACGACAATAAACGTTGCGTGTCTAAAATCACCTTCTCGGGCCAGTCAGTAAACTCCTCTGACATGGCAACGCTGAAAGTTATTGGCGACGACTAATTCCGCGCATTTTGATTCAGAAGCCATAGAAAACATGCGGGGCAGACACGCGGTTGATGCGAAAGCCTTTGAACTGGAATAACCACTGCCGCGCGCATGAAGCAGCGCCATCTGGCTATGGGTATTTCTCACCAGATCGTCCACCAAATCCCTCAGTTCCCGGTGGTACTTCAAATCGTCTGTCTTAGCAAAATGATCAACCATGCGTAAGCGTGATGCCCATCACAGGGAAAATAATTCATTTTCCCTTCGTTAGATCATAGACAGTGCCCTCTCCCCTGATTATCATGCCGCGCCCCGAAGACAGTGATCGTTATTTGGGGAAACTATTTCACCATTCAATCAATGATGATTTTGAGGAATTATGGGCAACACTAAGTTGGCTAATCCGGCACCGCTGGGCCTGATGGGCTTTGGCATGACCACCATTCTGCTTAACCTGCACAACGCGGGTTTCTTCGCCTTTGACGTTATTATTCTGGCGATGGGCATTTTCTACGGCGGTATCGCGCAAATATTTGCCGGTCTGCTGGAATATAAAAAAGGCAACACCTTCGGTTTAACCGCCTTTACCTCCTACGGTTCGTTCTGGCTGACGCTGGTTGCAATCCTGATCATGCCGAAAATGGGCCTGGCGGATGCAACCAATGGTCAGTTCCTGGGCGTGTACCTGGGTCTGTGGGGCGTGTTCACACTGTTCATGTTCTTCGGCACGCTGAAAGCTAACCGCGCGTTGCAGTTTGTCTTCCTGAGCCTGACAGTGCTGTTCGCACTGCTGGCGGTTGGCAACATTGCAGGTAACGAAGCGATCATTCACGTTGCTGGTTGGATTGGCTTAGTGTGTGGCGCAAGCGCCATTTACCTGGCGATGGGTGAAGTGCTGAACGAACAGTTTGGCCGTACCATCCTGCCGATCGGTGAAGCGCACTAAACTGACGCTATCCCCCCGAACGGGGGGATATTCCTTACAAGCGCTGTAACTCTCCCTGTACACTCGTATCGCGATGATAAATATCCTGTCGCAGCCAAATCCCCAGACCTAACCCCACCAGCGATAACGCCAGCACATACCAGGCCGGAGCCATTGGCGACACGCTCATTAACATCGTCACGGCGATTGGCGTCAGACCACCAAAAATGGCGTACGACACGTTGTAAGAAAAGGAGATTCCGGTAAAGCGGACCTCTGCCGGAAACGCCCGCACCATCACATAAGGCACTGCTCCCACCACACCAACGCACAACCCTACCAGCCCGTATAACAAGAACAAGTGCTGAGGATGGCTGCCGGTCAGGTGATAGAAAAACCAGCTCGAGCAAGCCAGCAGCAGGCTACCGACAATAAAAGTTTTGCTGGCGCCGACCCGGTCGACAATAAACCCGGCCAGCAGACAACCGACGCACAGCATAATGGTAGCGACACTGTTAGCCTGTAACGTTAGCGCGGGTGCAAAGCCATACTGCTTCTGCAACCAGACTGGCGACATCAGGATCACCACCACAATCCCGGCCGATAACAGCCAGGTCAGCAGCATGGAAATGACCACCGCTTTTTTATGTTTGCTCACCACCGACTTCACCGGTAGCTCTTGCGCCAGCGCTTTACGCTGCTGCATTTCGAGGAAGATGGGCGTTTCCTGCAACCAGCGACGCAGGTACATCGCCACCAGCCCAAACACGCCCCCCAGCAGGAACGGGATACGCCAGCCGTAGTCATGCACCGCCTGCTGCGTCAGGCTGGTATTCACCAGCGTTGCAACCACCGATCCCAGCAGAATCCCCACCGTCAGCCCGGCGGTCAGCGTGCCACAGGCAATGCCGATGCGGCGCTCCGGTACGTGTTCCGCCACGAACACCCACGCGCCCGGCACTTCTCCACCGATGGCAGCGCCTTGCAAAATGCGCATCAGCAGTAACAGCAGCGGCGCGAGGATCCCCATTGAGGCGTAGGTAGGCAAAAGACCAATCGCCAGCGTCGGTATCGCCATCAGCAAAATGCTCAGGGTGAACATTTTCTTACGCCCGACCAGATCGCCAAAGTGCGCCATGATGATGCCACCCAGCGGACGCGCCAGATATCCGGCGGCAAAAATACCGAAGGTTTGCACCTGACGTAGCCATTCAGGAATATCTGCCGGGAAGAAGAGTTCGCCAACAACAGCGGCAAAGAAGACGAAGATAATGAAATCATAAAACTCAAGCGCACCGCCGAGAGCAGCAAGCGTAAGAGTTTTATAATCCTGGCGATTCAGCGGTCGAGTGTGTTGTGACATAGCAAACCATGAGTCAGTGGAGTTATTGAATCTGTCTTTCGATATATGTAAAGCAAAAATTACTATATCGTAAACAATTCAATACTCCACTATCATTGGCACTTATGTCACGATCGAGCTACTTTCAGGCGTTTGTATCGCGAATTGCGCTTTTAGGACGAAAAGATGCTACTACAGCCGGCGCGGTTTCCACATACGGCCCATCCAGCAACTGTATACAATACGGTACACTTGCAAATATACCCGGCACGATAACCTTACCGTCAGCATCTTTCACGCCTTCCAGCGTTTCTTTGATCGATTTTGGCTGGCCAGGCAGATTCAGGATCAGCGCCTGTTTACGAATCACACCAACCTGGCGGGAGAGAATAGCCGTTGGCACAAAGTGCAGGCTTATCTGGCGCATCTGCTCGCCAAAGCCCGGCATCTGGCGGTCAGCTACGGCAAGCGTGGCATCAGGCGTTACGTCGCGACGGGCCGGGCCCGTTCCACCGGTAGTCAGCACCAGATGACAGCTCATTTCATCAACCAGCTCACATAAGGTCTGTTCGATGATCGCCTGTTCATCCGGGATCAGTCGCGTTAGCAGCTCAAAAGGGGTGGTAAGGGCAGATGCCAGCCACTCTTCAAGGGCCGGGATGCCTTTATCCTGGTAAACGCCGCTGGAAGCACGGTCAGAAATGGAAACCAGGCCAATGCGTAAAGTATTCATGATTATTCCGTTTAAACAGTCTCGTTAAACAGAATGATACACTGCGAAGGGAAGGACAGACAGGTTTCAGAAGAGGTAGCGTGACCCATATCCGGGCCACGCGTTAATGATTACAGCAGATCGCCGATCATTTTTTCCAGTTTACCCTGGTCTACAGCAAACTTACGGATACCGTCCGCCAGTTTGTCTACAGCCATCGGATCCTGGTTGTGCTGCCACAGGAACTCAGCTTCAGTGATGCGTGCAGGACGCGCTTTCACTTCGCCAGAGAAGGACAGTTTACGTTCGATAGTACCTTCGCTTTCCGCCAGCTCTTTCAGCAGTGCCGGTGCAATCGTCAGACGATCGCAGCCTGCCAGCTCAATGATTTCGCCGACGTTACGGAAGCTCGCACCCATCACCACGGTTTCGTAACCGTGCTGTTTGTAGTACTCGTAGATTTCCGTTACGGAAACCACACCCGGATCTTCTGCCGGTGCATACTCTTTCTTGTCAGTGTTGGCTTTGTACCAGTCCAGAATACGACCAACAAACGGAGAAATCAGGTATACGCCAGCTTCTGCACATGCGCGCGCCTGCGCGAAGGAGAACAGCAGAGTCAGGTTACAGTTGATGCCTTCTTTTTCCAGCTGCTCAGCGGCACGGATGCCCTGCCAGGTTGAAGCCAGTTTGATCAGAATGCGATCGTTGCTAATGCCAGCATCGTTGTACATTTTGATCAGACGTTTTGCTTTCGCGATGGACGCGTCGGTGTCGTAGGACAGACGAGCGTCAACTTCAGTAGAAATACGACCCGGGACCAGTTTCAGGATCTCCAGACCGATATTTACTGCCAGTTTGTCGGTCGCGTCGACGATCTGCTGTGCGCGGTCGTTGCTCTGCTGCTTAGCCCAGGCTACAGCATCATCAATCAGCTTGCGGTATTCTGGGATCTGCGCTGCGTTAAGAATGAGAGAAGGGTTAGTTGTGGCATCCTGAGGCTGATACAGCTTCATTGCCGCGATGTCTCCGGTGTCGGCCACTACTGTGGTGAACTGACGAAGGGAGGTCAATTTGTCCGTCATGATAGCGATTCTCTTTAAACAGCTTGTTAGGGGGATGTAACCGATCTTCCCTGATGATAGCACGACGCACTCTCAGCGCAACCGCCTGGATTGTCCGACCCGCTGCTCAGCCCTGATTACGCATCTCACAGCCCGTGATGCGCAATTAAAGATATACCCATTGTTATGGTAAACTCCCGCAATCAATCACCTTATAAGGTATATACTGGTCGATAATTGGTAGCGCTTACACGGGATTATTCGCGCTTACCGGCATCAACAAGAGGGATGTTAATGCCTGATTTTTTCTCATTTATTAATGAAATACTCTGGGGATCGGTGATGATCTACCTCCTGCTTGGCGCAGGATGTTGGTTCACCTGGCGTACAGGGTTCGTGCAGTTCCGCTACATTCGTCAGTTTGGCAAAAGTCTTAAAAACAGCATCAGCCCGCAACCGGGCGGTTTAACTTCCTTTCAGGCTTTGTGCACCAGTCTTGCCGCGCGCGTCGGTAGCGGAAATCTGGCGGGTGTGGCGTTGGCGATCGCCGCCGGCGGCGCGGGAGCCATTTTCTGGATGTGGGTCTCGGCGGTCATTGGTATGGCAACCTCATTCGCTGAGTGCTCACTTGCCCAACTGTATAAAGAGCGCGACAGCAAGGGACAGTTTCGCGGCGGTCCTGCATGGTATATGGCCCGTGGGCTGGGCATGCGCTGGATGGGCGTGCTGTTTGCCATCTTTTTACTCATTGCCTATGGTCTGATTTTTAATAGCGTTCAGGCAAATTCAGTCTCTCGTGCGCTGACCTTTGCTTTTGACATCCCTCCCCTCTTATCCGGTATCGCACTGGCAATCGCGTCATTACTGGTCATCGTCGGCGGCATTAAAGGCGTCGCACGCCTGATGCAATGGTTTGTTCCGATGATGGCGCTGCTGTGGATCGGTTGTAGCCTCGTCATCTGCCTTTGGCATTTCGGACAGCTCCCCGGCATTATCATGACCATCATAAAAAGCGCCTTTGGCTGGCAGGAGGCCGCGGCCGGTGCCGCCGGGTATACGCTGAGCCAGGCTATTGCCAGCGGCTTTCAACGCGGTATGTTCTCTAATGAAGCCGGAATGGGCTCAACCCCGAACGCAGCTGCCTCGGCAGCATCCTGGCCGCCACACCCTGCAGCACAAGGCATTGTGCAAATGATTGGTGTATTGGGCGATACGCTAATTCTTTGTACGGCCAGCGCAATGATCATTTTACTGGCGGGTAATGGCACCAGCTATGTGCCAATGGAAGGCATCCAGTTGCTGCAAAGAGCCATGGTCTCACTGACGGGTGAATGGGGAGCCGGGTTCGTCGCCTTAATAGTGATTCTGTTTGCCTTTAGCTCTATCGTCGCCAACTACATTTATGCGGAAAACAACCTCGTTTTCCTGAAGCTGGACAACATGCGCGTCATCTGGCTATTACGTATCGCTACCGTGAGTACCGTTGTTGGGGGAACGTTAGTCAGCTTCCCACTCGTCTGGCAGTTGGCCGACATCATTATGGCTTGTATGGCCATCACTAACCTGACGGCGATTCTGCTGCTTTCTCCGGTTGTCCATACCATCGCCAGCGACTATCTGCGCCAGCGTAAACTCGGGGTGCGCCCAGAATTCGATCCGCGCCGTTATCCTGATATCAGACAACAGCTTGCGCCCGATAGCTGGGATGAAACGCCGCGCGAATAGCGCGGCAATCGCAACCATCGATCAATTCAGTCGTTTTTTTTGCTAAAGTCGCAGTAAATTTCCTGCAAGGACTGGATATGCTGATTCTGATTTCACCTGCAAAAACGCTCGACTACCAAAGCCCGCTGGCAACGACACGTCATACGCTGCCCGAGTTGCTGGATCACTCTCAGCAGCTTATTCACGTGGCACGCCAGCTCTCTGCACCGCAGATTGGCAAGCTGATGGGGATTAGCGACAAGCTGGCGGATCTGAACGCCACCCGTTTCCATGACTGGCAGCCTGACTTCACGCCGGACAATGCACGTCAGGCCATCCTGGCGTTTAAAGGCGACGTCTATACAGGGTTGCAGGCTGAAACCTTCAGCGAGGCGGATTTCGACTTCGCTCAACAGCATTTACGGATGCTGTCCGGGCTATACGGCGTTTTACGTCCGTTGGATTTGATGCAGCCTTACCGTCTGGAGATGGGCATTCGTCTGGCCAATGCGAAGGGTAAAGATCTCTACCAGTTCTGGGGAGATACCATCACCGATAAACTTAACGAAGCGCTGGAAGCGCAAGGCGACAGCGTGGTGATCAACCTCGCCTCGGATGAGTATTTTAAATCCGTGAAGCCGAAAAAACTCAACGCTGAGCTTATCAAACCGGTCTTCCTCGACGAGAAAAACGGCAAGTTCAAAGTCATCAGTTTCTATGCCAAAAAAGCGCGCGGCCTGATGAGTCGCTACATTATTGAGAACCGCTTAACGCAGCCGGAACAATTGACCGCATTTAACAGCGAAGGCTATTTCTTTGATGAAGAAGCATCAGGAAACGGCGAACTGGTATTTAAACGCCACGAGCAATAGTAAAAAGGCCGGATGACGGCTAACGCCTTATCCGGCCTACAGATTTTGTCGGCCCGCTAAGCAAAGCGCCAGCGGGCACAACCATTACCCGCGGGTCATCATCAGCTTACGCAGTTCAGCAAAATCAGCAGGCAGGTGATGAGAAAGCAGCGGCAGATCCGCGCGTTCCGCCAGTTCTTTTGGCAACGCCAGCGTCAGGTCAAGAATCTCTTCAACGCTTTCTTTAAACTTCGCCGGATGCGCAGTACCGAGGAACAGGCCATACTCGCCAGGGTTTAGCTGGTCACGCAGCGCGCGGTAAGCCACTGCCGCATGCGGCTCTGAGGTGTAGCCCATCTCATGTAGTTCACGCATGGTGTCCTGGGTCGTCGCATCGTCGACAGCGGCATAACCCAGTTCATTCAGACGCCAGATTTTACGGCGGAACAGCTCTTCCACGCGCGGCCAGTTGTTCGGCTGGCTGACATCCATCGCATTCGATAACGTCGCCTGAGTCGCTTTCGGCGCCCACTCACCTTCTGCAAGGAAGCGCGGAACCGTATCGTTGACGTTAGTCGCCGCGATAAAACGCTTCACCGGCAAGCCCAGTGATTTCGCCAGCAGCCCGGCAGTCAGATCACCAAAGTTACCGCTGGGAACGGAAATCACCAGTTGATTACGCGCCTCTTGCGGCAGTTGGGCCACAGCCTCAAAGTAGTAACAGATTTGCGCCAGCAGACGGCTGATGTTAATTGAGTTAGCTGAGTTCAGCCCCAGAGCCACCTTCAGCTCTTCGTCGTCAAACGCCTGTTTCACCAGCGCCTGGCAGGCATCAAAATCGCCATCAATAGCCACAGTTTCAATGTTACCGCCCAGCGTACAGAACAGTTTTTCCTGTAATGGGCTGATCTTGCCGTTCGGGTAAAGGATCACCACGCGCACATTTTTCAGGCCATAAAAGGCATGCGCAACGGCCGCCCCGGTATCTCCGGAGGTCGCCGTCAGAATCGTTACCGGTTTGTCGCCACTAATGTGCGTCAGCATCTGCGCCATAAAGCGCCCGCCAAAGTCTTTAAATGCAAGCGTTGGGCCGTGGAACAGTTCCAGACAGCCGACATCCGCGGCAACCTGAGCAACCGGTGCCGGAAAGGCAAATGCCGCGCGCACGCGTTCTTCCAGAATCTCCTGAGGGATCTCATCACCAATAAATGCAGACAGGATCTTCGCGCTGCGGCTAACGAAGTCCTGGTTCAGCATCTCATCGATTTCTGTCAGATTGAATTCCGGTAGATCGTGCGGAAAAAACAATCCCTGATTCTTGCCAAGCCCTTGCGTGACGGCCTGTGCAAAGCTGACCTGTTCGTTGTGATCTTTCAGATTATACAGTTTCATTGATTATCCCAGTACCCGTGCGCCCGCCGTGTCCAGCCGGCAAATATGAACAAAGCCTTCCTGATTTTGCAGGTAATTTTTACCCAGCCAGTCTGCTACGCGCTGCGCCGTATCCGGCTTATCGCACAAGGCGAACAGCGTCGGCCCTGACCCAGATATACCGCTGGCCAGCGCGCCAATTTCGGCTACCGCCTGACGCGCCTGGCTAAAGCCTGGCAGCAAGCGGGTACGATACGGCTCAGCAATGACATCTTTCATCAGCTTCGCGGCCAGAAGAGGCTGACGGGAATAGCAGGCATGGATGAATCCCGCCAGATGCCGCCCGTGAGCGATACAGTCCTGACGGCGATACTGCGCTGGGAGAATCGCCCGCGCTTCAGCCGTCGACACTTTAATCCCTGGATACGCCAGTACCCACAGCCACTCATCAAAGCCTGGCACCTGCTGGCTAATAATGCCGTTTTCTTCAATCATTAACTGCATACCGCCCAAAAAGCACGGGGCGACGTTATCGTAATGAATACTGCCGGAGATACGTCCTTCAAGTTCGCCCATTATCGCTAACAGGCGCGTATCGTTGAGCGGCTTACCGCAATGTTCGTTCATAGCGACTAACGCCGCCACGACGGAACAGGCGCTGGAGCCTAACCCGGAGCCAATCGGCATATTTTTTTCCAGCGTCATCGCCACCGGAACGGTTTTACCCAGCTCCTGGCAGAATCGCTCCCAACACTGGTAGACAATATTTTCACGTGGCTCGGACGGCAGCTTATTGGCAAAGCGCCCAAGGTTGTTCAGGCTGAACTGGTCAGCCGTCTCAACGGACACCACATCACCCAACAGCGAACCGTCCACCGGAGTTACCGCCGCACCGAGTACATCAAACCCGACGCTCATATTGGCACTGGAAGCCGGGGCATAAACTCTCACCATGTCAGACTCCTAACTTCCATGAAAGGGTGCGTAGCAGGTCGGCAAAGACGCCCGCCGCCGTCACATCGTTACCCGCGCCATATCCGCGCAGAACCAACGGTAACGGCTGATAATAGTGGCTATAGAACGCCAGCGCGTTTTCACCGTTTTTCACTTTAAACAGCGGATCGTTGCCGTCTACTGCATCAATTTTCACGCGACAAACGCCGTCCTCTTCGATATTGCCAACATAGCGCAATACTTTTCCCTCATCACGGGCTTTCGCCACGCGCGCGGCAAAGACGTCATCCAGCTGCGACAATTTCGCCATAAACGCGGAAACATCACCGGAGTCATCAAACTCTTTTGGCAAGACCGGCTCAATGACAATGTCAGAAAGCTCCAGCTCACGACCGGTTTCACGGGCCAGGATCAGCAGCTTACGCGCCACGTCCGTACCGGAAAGATCGTCACGCGGATCGGGTTCGGTATAGCCCATCTCACGCGCCAGGGTGGTGGCCTGCGAGAAGCTCATGCCTTCATCCAGCTTGCCGAAAATAAACGACAGTGAGCCAGAAAGGATGCCTGAAAAACGTTGCAGTTCATCACCTGCGCTAAGCAGATTTTGCAGGTTTTCAATAACCGGCAGGCCCGCGCCCACGTTGGTGTCGTACAGGAATTTACGACGTGACTTCGCGGCGGCAAAACGCAGCTGATGGTAGTAATCCATCGACGACGTGTTGGCCTTTTTGTTCGGCGTAACCACATGGAAGCCTTCGCGCAGGAAGTCGGCATACTGGTCTGCTACCGCCTGGCTTGACGTACAGTCGACAATCACCGGATTGAGCAGATGGTATTCTTTCACCAGACGAATTAAGCGCCCAAGGTTGAAAGGCTCTTTCGCACTCTCCAGCTCCGACTGCCAGTTTTCCAGATTCAGACCGTGGACGTTGGTCAGCAGCGCCTTCGAGTTCGCCACGCCGCACACACGCAGATCGATATGTTTCTTTTTGAGCCAGGTTTGCTGACGTTTAAGCTGCTCCAGCAGCGCACCGCCCACGCCACCTACGCCAATCACAAACACTTCAATCACCTGGTCGGTGTTGAACAGCATCTGATGGGTAACGCGTACGCCGGTGGTCGCGTCATCGTTATTCACCACCACCGAAATAGAACGCTCAGACGAGCCCTGGGCGATCGCTACAATATTGATGTTCGCCCGAGCCAGCGCGGCAAAGAACTTCGCCGAGATGCCGCGCAGGGTGCGCATACCATCGCCAACGACCGAGATGATGGCCAGACGCTCAGTCACCGCCAGCGGCTCCAGCAGGCCTTCTTTCAGTTCGAGATAGAATTCATCCTGCATGGCGCGTTGCGCACGCGCGCAGTCGCCCTGCGGGACGCAGAAGCTGATGCTGTATTCGGAAGAGGATTGGGTGATCAGCACTACCGAGATGCCCGCACGCGACATTGCGGCAAAAACGCGTGCCGCCATGCCCACCATACCTTTCATTCCAGGGCCGGAGACGCTAAACATCGCCATGTTATTGAGGTTAGAAATGCCTTTTACCGGCAAATCATCGTCATCACTGCTGGCACCGATCAGCGTACCGGGCGCTTGCGGATTGCCGGTATTTTTAATCAGGCACGGGATCTGGAACTGGGCAATAGGGGTAATGGTGCGCGGGTGCAGCACTTTAGCGCCGAAGTAAGAAAGCTCCATCGCTTCCTGATAAGACATCGACTTCAGCAGTCGGGCGTCGGGTACCTGACGCGGATCGCAAGTATATACGCCGTCGACATCGGTCCAGATTTCACAACAATCGGCACGCAAACAGGCGGCCAGTACGGCGGCAGAGTAGTCAGAGCCGTTACGCCCCAACACCACTAACTCACCTTTTTCATTTCCAGCGGTAAACCCTGCCATCAGAATCATGTGGTCCGCAGGAATACGGCTGGCGGCGATGCGGCGCGTAGATTCGGCGATATCAACGGTAGATTCGAGGTAATGGCCGACAGCCAGCAATTTCTCCACCGGGTCGATGACCGTTACGTTATGCCCGCGTGCTTCCAGCAGGCCGGCCATGATAGCAATCGACATTTTTTCACCACGGCAGATAAGCGCGGCATTGATGCTGTCCGGGCACTGTCCCAGCAGGCTGATGCCGTGCAGGACGTGCTTAATCTGAGCAAATTCTTGTTCAACAAAGGCTTTGAGCTGCGCCAGCGGAAAACCTGGTTGCTCGGCGGCAAGACCCACCAGCAGCTCGGAGAAAATGCGTTCGGCATCGCTGATATTGGCTAAAGCATCCTGACCACCGATGGTCTTCTCAATCATTGCCACCAGATGGTTGGTAATTTTTGCGGGGGCAGAGAGAACGGTCGCGACCTGCCCCTGTCTGGCATTGCTTTCCAGAATATCGGCAACCCGCAGAAAGCGCTCTGCATTTGCCACTGATGTACCGCCGAACTTCAACACTCGCATGGTTTACCTCATTGCCTTTGGTCGAAAAAAAAGCCCGCACTGTTTAGGTGCGGGCTTTTTCTTGTGTTTCCTGTACGCGTCAGCCCGCACCGTTACCTGTGGTAATGGTGATGGTTGTGGTAATAGTGATGCTGATGCGTTTCATGATGTTGTGTGCTCTGTAATTATTATCTGTCTGTCTTGTATTCTTTTAGGGTTAAAGTATCTGCTGACCTAAGTCAATAAATTTTTAAATTGATCACATTCCGAAACTTGTTCATGAGCAACTGCTTGCCCTTTTACTTTCAACCAATACAGCATGTCGAGCCCACTTGAACCAAGAACAAAACACTACACAACAAAAACTATTCGAAATTTTATTTTGTGATGTTTTTTTCAATATCATGTAAAAAACGATGCAACATTGCCGTGTCTCGCTGCCCCAACAGACCCATTCGCTGTTGCAACCAGTCCGTGAGTTTGATGTCGTCAGAAACGTTCAGCGTGGCTAATAAACGCAAAACGCGTGCGCGCAATGCCTGGAGCTGAAGCTCATCTGTCACCTCAACGTTTTTAGCCGGTTGTTGTATTAAACCTGCTAATTGATAGCAATACACCATCACCGCCTGCCCCAAATTGAGTGAAGGATAGTCAGCGACCATCGGTACACCAGTGAGTACATCTGCCAGCGCTAATTCTTCGTTGGTCAGCCCAGAATCTTCACGACCAAATACCAGCGCAGCATGATCCATCCACGCTGATTTCTCCTGTAACAGGGGAACCAGTTCGACCGGGGTGGCGTAATAATGGAACTTCGCTCGGCTACGCGCGGTGGTCGCAATAGTAAAATCAACGTCGTGAAGCGCATCGGCTAACGTTGGAAAAACGTTAATATTATCAATAATGTCGCCCGATCCATGCGCGACCCATCGCGTGGCGGGTTCCAGATGCGCCTCGCTGTCAACGATACGTAATTGAGTGAATCCCATGGTCTTCATCGCACGGGCAGCCGCACCAATATTTTCCGCTCTGGCAGGGGCAACCAGAATAATTGTTAAACGCATTTCGATACTCTTTTTGGTCAGTCTGCAAGTAATAATGTGACGCACATCAACATATTACGCAGCGCAAATTTACATTTTTTTAACAGAAGTCACTGAAAAAGGATTTCGCATCCGGTAAAAAATGCTAAACTATTTCCAAACTGTACTATTGCTTTTTATGTTAACAGAAGTTGTATATCCCTCTGTTTATCCATGATAATTTATTTTAAAATGGATCGCATTGGTTGGATTCATTACATTTATTAATTAGCTCGTGCAACTAGTTGTAATATTGCAATTTTGTGATGAAAGCAAACATTTGGATACGTTGATTTCATCAAACTGTTAACGTGCTACAATTGAACTTGATATATGTCAACGAAGCGTAGTTTTATTGGGTGTCCGGCATGTCTTAGCCTGTTATGTTGCTGTTAAAATGGTTAGGATGACAGCCGTTTTTGACACTGTCGGGTCCAGAGGGAAACTACCCACGACCAAGCTAATGATGTTGTTGACGTTGATGGAAAGTGCATCAAGAACGCAATTACGTACTTTAGTCATGTTACGCCGATCATGTTAATTTACGGCATGCATCAGGCAGGTCAGGGACTTTTGTACTTCCTGTTTCGATTTAGTTGGCAATTTAGGTAGCAAACATGCAGACCCCGCACATTCTTATCGTTGAAGACGAGTTAGTAACACGCAACACGTTGAAAAGCATTTTCGAAGCAGAAGGCTATGATGTATTCGAAGCGACAGATGGCGCGGAAATGCATCAGATTCTCTCTGAATATGACATCAACCTTGTGATTATGGATATCAATCTGCCTGGGAAAAATGGCCTCCTGTTAGCGCGCGAACTTCGCGAACAAGCTAACGTTGCGCTGATGTTCCTGACGGGCCGTGATAACGAAGTCGATAAAATTCTCGGCCTCGAAATCGGCGCAGACGATTACATCACCAAGCCGTTTAACCCGCGCGAACTGACTATCCGTGCTCGTAACCTGCTGTCCCGTACCATGAACCTGGGTACTGTCAGCGAAGAACGCCGTAGCGTCGAAAGCTACAAGTTCAACGGCTGGGAGCTGGACATCAACAGCCGCTCTCTGATTGGTCCTGACGGCGAGCAGTATAAACTGCCACGCAGCGAATTCCGTGCAATGCTTCACTTCTGTGAGAATCCGGGCAAAATCCAGTCTCGCGCAGAACTGCTGAAAAAAATGACCGGTCGCGAACTGAAGCCGCATGACCGTACCGTTGACGTGACTATCCGCCGCATTCGTAAACATTTCGAATCTACGCCGGATACGCCAGAAATCATCGCCACCATTCACGGTGAAGGCTACCGTTTCTGCGGCGACCTGCAGGATTAATTCAATCCTTACAGGTAAAAAAACGGCGCATTATGCGCCGTTTTTCATTTCACCACAGCCCTATTTCCATAAGCGAAACTCGTCACTCTGCGCAGGCTGAGGCTTCGGAATTTCTGTCGGCTTTGGTTTTGGCTGTGCCAGCGAGTGCCAGTCAAGATGACGCGTCAGGAACATCACGCCACACAACGCCACCAACAGCACGCCGGTTCCCAGCAGTAAAGAGCTGTCCTGTGAACGTAGCAGCACCCACATCACCCCATCCAGCCCCAGTAGCGCTACGGTGAACAAAATACTGTTCCGCCAACTCTGTAATATCGCCTGCAGATACACCCCGTTCATCAACGCCCCCACCAGGCTTGCCGTAATCCACGCCGCCGTAAAACCAATGTGCTCAGACAATGCCAGTAGCAGCAGATAAAACATCACCAGCGATAGCCCCACCAGCAGATACTGCATCGGGTGCAGACGCAGGCTGGTCATACTTTCAAGCACGAAGAAAGACATAAAGGTCAGTACAATCAGCAGGATGGCATACTTGGTAGCCCTGTCCGTTAACTGATACTGATCCGCTGGCGTGGCGACGGCAACGCTAAATGCAGGCATTCCCTTCCAGCCAATCTTTTCGCCATCAAAGCGTTCGCCGAGGTTATTCGCGAACCAGCTGCTCTGCCACTGGGCCTTAAATCCTGATTCGCTGATTTCGCGCTTCGCCGGGAGGAAATCCCCCAGAAAGTTGGGATGCGGCCAGTTGCTGGTTAAAGTCATTTCACTGTTACGGCCAACCGGAACAACGGAGAAATCTCCTGTTCCGCTCAAATTCAACGACAGCGCCATGCTCAGGTTTTGCTCCGCCCAGCTCGCGTCAGGTAGCGGAATGTGGATCCCTTGAGCCCCTCCATCCAGCCCCGTCCCTGGCTCAACAGCCAGTGATTCCCCATTGATCTGCGGCGCTTGCACCACACCGATCCCGCGCGCATCCCCCACGCCAACCACGATAAACGGTTTGCCGACGCTGACGTTGGGATGGTTTAAATCACGCAAACGTTCAGCGTTAAACTCGGCCTTCACCGAGAGTTCATTGTGCCAGACCTGGCCCTCATAAATGCCGATTTTACGCGCTTCAACGTTCTGATTCCCCTCAACCACCAACGACTCCGGCAGCCAGAAATGGATATAGCTGCGCTTACGCTGGATCTGTTTGTCGCCTTCCAGCTCGATATACAGTTCCGTCACCGGGACGGCAATCAGCGGCCCGACCATCTTTTGCGGCCCGCTGGTACTCTGACGAATAGCATCTTCGACTTCATCACGATAATCCGATCGCTCAACGATTATCTGCCTGACCATCGTCAGTGGTATTAACAGCAGTATTATGGCGCCGCCTAAGGTGACGATTTTCCAAAACAGGGGGGATTTAAACATAGCGTTCTCCTTTGCAATATCAGCAAGGTAGAACAGCTATGTGCGGAGAATTTGAAGTTATGTGAAGTGACGGTGAAGCGTAAACGAGGCCTGTGCGCCGCCCTCTGGTCGGTTAGATAATGTCACCGTACCTTCATGCAGTCGTGCAACTTCACTGACAAACGCCAGCCCCAAACCGCTGCTCTTGTGTCCATTCTCGCGGGGCAGCGAGTAGAAGCGCTCAAAAATACGCGGCAATGCAAAATCAGGGATGCCGCTACCGCTGTCGGTAACCTGCAATGTGACCCGCTCCTCCTGCTGATGCGCGCTCAGCGTAATCGTCCCGTCCTGTGGCGTGAAGTCGATAGCATTGTCGAGTAAATTCCCCAACGCCTGCTCCAGTAACGCAGGATCGGCAGCGACGCTAAGCGATGAAGGCAAAATGGTCAGCGTGATGTTTTTTGCCGCCAGCTGCACGCTACGCGCCTCTTTGAGCTGAGCAAATAGCGTATCTACCTCCACCGCCGTCAACGTAACGTCCTGTCGATTCTCCAGTCGCGCCTGGCGCAGCAAAGTTTCGACCAGCGCCTGCATACGCGCATTTTGCGTCAGAATATTATCGGTAAAACGCGCTACCACGTTTGGCGGCGGGCCTTCTCGCAATATCTCTGCCGCGCCACGAATGGCCGCCAGCGGACTTTTCAGCTCATGCGTTAACGCGTAGACATACTGCTCAATGTAGTTCTTGCCTTCGAGCTTCAGACGCATACTTTCCAGCGCCTGCGCCAGTTTGCGTAACTCGCTGCTGCCTAAATCAGGCAGTGGGACGGGGCGATTCTCGGTAACGGAGTCGGCATAACGCGCCAGCCGGGCAATAGATCGGTTTATCCACCATACCATCCCGAAGCCAATCACCAGGGCAATGCCCAGCAATACGGCGCTGGCCCACAGCATTCGCCGTTCACTGCGTTTAATCACCGGTGCCATCGCCGCATTTGGTTTGCCGACACTGAGCACGCCGATAATACGCCCACCATCTACGATCGGCGCGGCAACGTACATCACCGAGCTTTCCGGATCGTTCGGGTTTTGCGGCGTACTGCGGGCGCCATACTCACCACGCAGCGTTAACCACACGTCGTTCCAGCGGGAATAGTCCTGACCGACGGCCTGGTTGGCGGAATCAAACAACACCTTGCCCTGCGCGTCGGTCATGTAGACATGGTATTCGTTACGCACTTTGTTAATGCCACTGATGTTGGCGTTAAATGGGCGGTTATGCAGCTGCGCAAATGCCTGCGCCAGCTTGCCGTTAGCCGGTGAGTCAGAGAGCACGTCATCACGCGCCAGTGCAGCCAGCAGCGTGGCGGTATCAATTAAAGTACCTTCGGTCGCCCGACGGACGCCTGGCTTAATTTCCTGCACAAAGATAGACAGAACAAACCAGGCGGCGACCGCGACAATCAGAAAATAGCCGAGCAGCAAACGCATGCCAATGCGCATCAGCAATTCCTCAGGCTGTATCCCATACCGCGATGTGTATTGATGGGGGAAAGCTCCGGATTGATAGCCCGCAGCTTGGCGCGCAGCGTTTTGATGTGAGTATCAACCGTTCTGTCAAAGGTATCCTGCGCGTCTGCCCAGACTAAATCCATCAGTTGCTGGCGAGAGTAAATACGTCCCGGCGACATCAGCAATGTTTTCAGCAGCAGGAATTCATAACGCGTCAGGTTCAACGGCATGCTGAACCAGGTAATCTGCGCGGCCAGCTCATTAAGTTCAAAATCCCCACAGCGTGTCATCGATGAAGGCGTGGAGAATTTTTGCACCCGCCGCAGCAGCGTACGCACACGAGCGCACACCTCGCGCGGTGAGAAAGGCTTGGCAACATAGTCATCTGCGCCAATTTCCAGCCCCAACAGGCGATCCACTTCATCGCTGCGCGCGGTCAGAAAAAGGATCGGCAGCGCCGGGTGGCGTTCCAGTAAACGTCGGCACAGTTCAAAACCGCTGATATCCGGTAGCCCGACATCCAGAATGATGGCATCAGGGCATTGCTGGCGAGATTTCTCCAGCACGGGAAATCCGCGCTCAAACGCCTCTACGCTAAACCCTTCCTGTTGCAGCATGTAGATAAGCGTATCAGCGATTCCCTGCTCATCCTCAACCAACCAGATCAACGGCTGTTGCATTGTGCTTCCTTGTTATTGCCGCCACGGCATGATGGGTACCGCACTGATGGCATTTTTGGGCGATCCATCGACAACTTTATCTGAATAGGCCAGATAGGCCAGCGCATTACGTTTCGCATCGTAAAAACGCACGACCTGTAAAGATTTAAACACCAGCGAGGTACGTTTCTTAAATACCACTTCGCCCTGAGCTTTACCGTTCTTGATTCTGTCGCTCAGTTCTACCGGCCCAACCTGCTGGCAAGAGATGGCGGCATCGGAAGTATCTTCCGCCAGCCCCAGTCCACCTTTGATGCCGCCGGTCTTCGCACGACTCACGTAACAGGTCACATTGGTAACATCCGGATCGTCAAACGCTTCGACCACAATTTTATGATCCGGCCCAAACATTTTGAACACTGTATCGACAGATCCAATCTGCTCCGCATGGGCGACCTGCGCCAACATCAGCAGAATTGAGGAAATGACTAAGCTCTTATATTTCATATTGTTACCATTCTTAAAAGTTGTTCTGCGTGATTATTAAACATTTTAAGATAAAATGTATACAGATCACAGGATTACAATAATCACGCTTTCGTATGTCCGAAAAAAGCACTTATGAGCAAAAAAAACACTGAATGCTAAAACAGCAAAAAATGCTATTATCCTCATACCTGACGTCAGGTACTCGTTGTTGAAAGGATGAGGATATTTTATGGATCAGGCTGGCATTATTCGCGACCTATTAATCTGGCTGGAAGGTCATCTGGATCAGCCTTTGTCGCTTGACAATGTGGCGGCAAAAGCGGGCTATTCCAAGTGGCACCTGCAGAGAATGTTTAAGGACGTGACGGGCCATGCTATTGGCGCCTATATCCGCGCCCGTCGTTTATCGAAATCCGCAGTGGCGCTGCGCCTGACTGCGCGTCCAATTTTGGATATTGCGCTGCAATATCGCTTCGACTCTCAACAAACTTTTACTCGCGCATTCAAGAAACAATTTTCGCAGACACCAGCGCTGTATCGCCGTTCACCGGAATGGAGCGCATTCGGTATTCGCCCACCAATGCGACTGGGTGAATTTACGATGCCTGCGCACGAGTTTGTCACCCTGGAAGATACGCAACTGCTCGGCACCACGCAAAGCTATTCCTGCTCGCTGGAACAGATTTCAGATTTCCGTCATGAAATGCGTATTCAGTTCTGGCGCGACTTCCTTGCTCAGGCTCCGGCGATCCCGCCAGTGCTGTACGGGCTTAACGAAACGCGTCCGAGCATTGAAAAAGATGACGAACAGGAAGTGTTTTACACCACAGCACTGACGCCGGAACAGGCCAATGGCTATGTGCCGTCGGCGCAGCCTATCCTGTTACAGGGTGGCGAGTACGTGATGTTTACCTACGAAGGGCTGGGAACCGGTGTGCAAGAGTTTATCCTGACGGTTTACGGCACATGCATGCCAATGCTGAACCTGACGCGCCGTAAAGGACAGGATATCGAGCGATACTACCCGGCAGAAGATGCCAAAGCGGGAGATCGCCCGATCAACCTGCGCTGCGAATTCCTGATTCCGATTCGCCGCTAGCGCTGCAGTTCATCCAACGCAGGGGCGTCCAGATGTGAGATGTCCCCTGCCGTTTCAACGACCCATCCCGGCGCCAGCCATAAGCTTTCCTGGTAATCAACTCGAGAAATAGAACAGTTGCGCAGACGCAAGCGACGTTCAGCCCATGCCGGTAATCCCAGAATTGTGCTCACCAGGCAACCCAGCGCGATACCGTGACTGACCAGCAGCGGACGACTTCCCGGCGGCAATTCCAGACAGGATGCCAGCGCCGCGTTGACGCGATCGCTCAATTCCTGCATCGATTCCCCTTCCGGGATACGACCATCCACCGTGCCGTTCACCAACTGGCGACGCCAGCCCTCTTCCTCTGGCGTCAGCGTATCGATGTGACGTTTTTCCAGCACTCCCATATTTAGCTCGCGCAGACGGGAGTCATAGGTGATATCACAGCCACAGGCCTGGGCGATGATTTCTGCGGTGCGTCGTGTACGACCAAGATCGCTACTGATGACATGCGTAATACCAAACGAGCGGGCGCGTTCACCCACCTGCATGGCTTGTTGTTCACCTTTAGCGGTTAGTGGGCTGTCTGACTGGCCTTGAATACGTCGCTCGGCGTTCCACTGCGTTTCGCCATGGCGAACAAGGTATACCTGTAACATGCTTTTTTTCCGTTATATACTCGTCATACTTTGAGTAACAGATGCGTTGGTTTCGCTCGCTCACCCCAGTCACATAGTTATCTATGTTCCTGAGGATTCCCTTGCTTACCGCCTTTCTGTTACTCAAATTATTTAGAGTAGACTCTGCGATGAATTTTCAAACTGAGCTTAATTATGCACAAGGTTATCTCTGCGACCACCAATCCTGCCAAAATTCAGGCAATTCTGCGGGCATTTGAAGAGATTTTCGGGGAAGGATCCTGCCATATTGAACCCGTCGCCGTCGAGAGTGGCGTGCCGGAACAACCTTTCGGAAACCAGGAAACGCGCACTGGCGCACGAAATCGCGTTGTTAACGCTCGCCGCCTGCACCCGCAGGCTGATTTCTGGGTCGCCATTGAAGCAGGAATTGACGATGACGCCACCTTCAGTTGGGTGGTGATTGATAACGGCATTCAGCGCGGTGAAGCCCGTTCAGCCACGCTGCCATTGCCGACTGTCATTCTCGACAGAGTCCGCAAAGGTGAAGCACTCGGCCCGGTGATGTCGGACTATACGGGTATTGATGAAATTGGCCGTAAAGAAGGCGCAATCGGCGTTTTTACCGCGGGCAAGCTGACGCGCTCAAGCGTCTATCACCAGGCGGTGATTCTGGCGCTCAGCCCGTTTCATAACGCGATATACGATGAGTCATTGTAATTTGTAGGCCTGATAAGCGTAGCGCCATCAGGCAAGCAGCGCGCACCATTGCCGGATGGCGGCTTCGCCTTATCCGGCCTACGAGAGAATCAGACACTTTTTAGCAGTACCTGCTCCAGCCACTGACGCAAATCCACCGGTGCGGATTTGAGGCTGTTCGACCCCCGCGTAATAGTGGCAATTCCCGCCCCGAGCTCGTTTTTAAGCTCACGCTGGCTCATCTCGCCGCGCAGCAGCTCTTCAATGATACGCACACGCGTGCCCAACGCTTCACGCTCATCCGGCGTTAACATCAAATTGAGCAGTGGCAGGTGTAAATCTTGTTCGTAGGCGTGTTTAAGCAGATCGACAAAACGTAACCACTCCTGGTGACGTTGTTCTGCCATCTCTGCTGAATAGGGTGATTGCTGAGTCATAAGATATCGCCATCGTTGCGGGGGAAGCGTGCTTGCTTCCCCCTTTTGTACTCTTTAACGAGTACGATAGCATAACACAATCGACACGATCAGTAACGACGTTGCCATTCTGCCTCGCTCATCAACTCCGGTTTATCGCCGAGGAAATAGCGATAGTACGCATCATAAGCCAGCACATTCTTCACGTAACCACGCGTCTCTGAGAATGGAATACTTTCGACAAACGCCACAGCATCAATGCGTCCAGCGCTATTGCCAAGCCAGGTGCGAACGCGCCCCGGACCGGCGTTATAGGCTGCCGACGCAAAGATGCGGTTATTGCCGAATTGCTGATATACGTACTGCAAATAGCTGGTACCAATGTTGATGTTGGTATCAGGATCCAGTAGCTGGCCCGGACTGCTGTAACCTGGAATCGAGAACATTTTCACCGTATGCGTCGCCGTGCCCGGCATAATCTGCATCAGCCCGCTGGCGCCGACCGGTGATTTCACTTTCGGGTTCCAGGCGCTTTCCTGACGCGCTATCGCCATCGCATAGCTTGGCTGAATATCCTTGCCGCTGGTGTAACGGGTAAACAGATCTTTATAGGCCAACGGGAAACGCTCTTCCAGATGATCCCACAGCTTACCGGCGATCGTCGCCTGAACGCTAAGATCCCACCAGTGATTGTTGAACGCGTAACGCGCCAACTGAGCCTGCTCGGACTTGGTACGGCTGGTGACCAAATTTGCCCATTCACTGCGCGCGGTATTATCCATGTTCCAGTACATTAGCTCGCGTACGCGTGCCATTTCTGGCCCCTGAGTCAGCGCAGAATCAACGTTCGCTGGCGCTTTATCCACTTTCAGCTCGTACTCTTCGCCCAGAAGCTGTGCCGCCACCATCGGATAGAAACCGCGTTGCTGCATGAGCTGGTGCAGGATCTCTTTGGCTTCCGCATCACGTCCGCGCTCCAGCAGCAGATCCGCCTGCCAGTAGCGCCACTCGTCTTTTTCTTTTGCTTCCATTGGCAGACGCGCCAGCCAGGTATTCAGGCCACGACGATCGCCGGTTCCCAGCGCCATGCGCACCCGGCGCTCCACAAGCGAGGTGGAATTGGAGCGCATAATCGCATCATCACGCCATTTGGCCTGCTCGTCGGTGACATCATTGCCCATCAGACGCCAGGCAACAATATCGCGCAGCTCCTGGGTTTGCTCATCATTAAGCTGTTGCGCCTGCACCAGGGACGGGATCATCAGGCGGGCGTTTTCCACATCCTGACGCGCCACGCTGGCAAAGGCGACCGCCGCCATCTGTCGGGTGAAATCCGTGGCGCCGGTGGTACGTGCAAAAGTCATCACCGAATTCGGATCGTTGGCCAGCGAGATGATCGCAGAGGCAATGGTTTGGTATTGCGCGGGCATCTGTCCGGCTAGCGCCGTCACCAGACCGGTATTCCCGGCTTTCATCGCCAGACGAATACGCTCCAGATACGCCAGCGGATCCTGAGTGCCTGAGGCGCGCCATACGCCAAATAATTTGTCACAGGCGTTCGGCTGACTTTTCCCGGTCAACCACAGCTCTTTCGCGCCCTGCCAGGCTTCTTCGGTTTGCCCGGTACTCCATTTCGCGAAGTAATAGTTACATTGCGCTTCCGTGGTACCCGGTTTTTCCGGGCTGAACGCCAGCAGTCCACGCCAGTCTTCGCGGCGCGCCAGTTCATTCACGAAACGCGATTGCAGCGTACGCGCAGGGGGCAGTGTCGGATTGGCACGCACAAAATTGGTAACGGTAATGGTGGGCTGATTCATCAGATCGTCAGTGATCTGACGATATTCCAGATACGGGTACAGAGGATAGTTCTTCAGGCCGGGCATCATCTGCTCTACGACATCCATCTGTCGGTTGTCCCAGGCTTGCTTGATTTGCGCATAACGATTGCGCTGCTCATCCAGAGAGTCGGCTCGCGCCACCTGACTGACCGTCAGCAGACATACGCTGGCTGCCAGCAGGCGCCAGGTAAATTGATTGGCTTTGTCCACAAGCTCTTCCTCTTCTCATGTTACGTCTGTGCAGCATCATGCCGCTTAATTAATTCATGCTAACCAGACATTGCAGAATGCGCCACGTCACGGACACTTTTTTACTTTTGTTGCGAGTGGGATCTGCTGGCTGGGATTGGGCAATGAAAAAGGCTACACTTCGCCTTTGATAACTATTCATCATCACGATAAACATAGAGGCGAGTCCAACGTGGCCCAATTCGTTTATACCATGCATCGTGTCGGCAAGGTCGTTCCGCCGAAACGTCATATTCTTAAAAACATCTCACTGAGCTTCTTCCCTGGCGCCAAAATCGGTGTTCTCGGTCTGAACGGTGCGGGTAAATCTACCCTGCTGCGTATCATGGCCGGTATTGATACCGATATCGAAGGTGAAGCTCGCCCACAGCCAGGCATTAAAATCGGTTACCTGCCGCAGGAACCAAAACTGAACCCAGAGCATACCGTTCGTGAATCCGTTGAAGAAGCGGTTGCCGAAGTGGTTAGTGCGCTGAAAGGTCTGGATGAAGTGTACGCCAAGTACGCCGAGCCGGACGCCGACTTCGATAAACTGGCCGCACAACAGGGCAAGTTTGAAGAAATTATCCAGGCGCACGACGGCCATAACCTGAACGTGCAGCTTGAGCGTGCCGCTGACGCCCTGCGTCTGCCGGACTGGGACGCTAAAATTGAGAATCTCTCCGGTGGTGAACGCCGCCGCGTTGCGCTGTGCCGCCTGCTGCTGGAAAAACCAGACATGCTGCTGCTCGACGAACCGACCAACCACCTGGATGCGGAATCCGTCGCGTGGCTGGAACGCTTCCTGCACGACTTCGAAGGCACCGTAGTGGCGATTACCCACGACCGTTACTTCCTCGACAACGTTGCGGGCTGGATCCTGGAGCTGGACCGTGGTGAAGGTATTCCGTGGGAAGGTAACTACTCTTCCTGGCTGGAGCAGAAAGATCAGCGTCTGGCCCAGGAAGCCTCTCAGGAAGCGGCTCGCCGTAAATCTATTGAGAAAGAGCTGGAGTGGGTACGTCAGGGCGCTAAAGGCCGTCAGTCTAAGGGTAAAGCCCGTCTGGCACGCTTTGAAGAGCTAAACAACACCGAATACCAGAAACGTAACGAAACCAACGAACTGTTTATTCCACCTGGAGCACGTCTGGGCGATAAAGTTGTTGAAGTCACCAATCTGCGTAAATCCTACGGCGATCGCGTTCTGATCGACGATCTGAGTTTCTCCGTACCGAAAGGTGCAATTGTCGGCATCATCGGTCCGAACGGCGCGGGTAAATCTACCCTGTTCCGTATGATGTCCGGTCAGGAACAGCCTGACAGCGGCACCATCACGCTGGGTGAAACCGTCAAACTGGCCTCCGTTGACCAGTTCCGTGACGCCATGGACAACAGCAAAACCGTATGGGAAGAAGTGTCCGGCGGGCTGGATATCATGCGCATTGGCAACACCGAGATGCCAAGCCGTGCCTACGTGGGCCGCTTCAACTTCAAAGGTGTGGATCAGGGCAAACGCGTAGGCGAGCTGTCCGGCGGTGAGCGTGGTCGTCTGCACCTGGCGAAGCTGCTGCAGGTTGGCGGTAACATGCTGCTGCTCGATGAACCAACCAACGACCTGGATATCGAAACCCTGCGCGCGCTGGAAAACGCCCTGCTGGAATTCCCGGGCTGCGCGATGGTTATCTCGCACGACCGTTGGTTCCTCGACCGTATCGCCACCCACATTCTGGATTACCAGGATGAAGGTAAGGTTGAGTTCTTCGAAGGTAACTTTACCGAATACGAAGAGTACAAGAAACGTACGCTGGGCGCCGATGCGCTGGAGCCGAAACGTATTAAGTACAAGCGTATTTCTAAGTAATTAGCGTTAAGCGCCGGATGGCGGCGTTACGCCTTATCCGGCCTACGAGGTTAGTGCGACTTGTAGGCCGGATATGCACCGCGCCATCCTGTCTACGAGGTTAGTGCGACTTGTAGGCCGAATATGCACAGCGCCATCCTGTCTATGAGGTTAGTGCGACTTGTAGGCCGGATAAGCGCAGCGCATCCGGCATTAAAACCTACCTCTAAAACCTACCTCTGCTCACCCATCAACTCTTTCACCAACTCCACGCAGCGCAGGAAGCGACCGTCGTAGTCAGGCTCCTGAACGTGCACAAAATTGATATTGTTTTCCTGCAGCATCTCGACCAGCAGCGTCTGAAACGCTTTTCTGTCAACCGAGCTACCGAGACTACGCAAGCCATCCGCTACCCACGGGGTATTATTCTCCAGCAGGATCACCAGATCGAAGCGATACTCGTCAATAAGCGCTTGCACAAACGGGTGTTCACGCCCTTCATACTTTTTACAGAAGGCCTGAGTGGTCACGAAATCGGTGTCGATGAACGCCACTTTATTGGCGTACTTAACAGCAAAATCAATGTATTGCGCTTGTCCCAGGGCAATTTTATCGTAGTCAGAATACTGTAACGCCATCTCATCGCCGCCCAAATGGGAGAAAACATAATCACGCCCGTATTCCCACGCACTGGTGGTGTTAAAGATATTGGCGAGCTTATTCACCAGCGTCGATTTGCCGCTCGACTCCCCGCCGAGAATCGCCACGGTGCGCACGAAAAACGGCTTCACTTCGGTCGGAATATACTCCCAGTAGCGAAACGGGTTCTCACGGATTTGCCCGCCGCTAATGCTCATAAACGTTCGCTTGGGATCCACCAGCACGGTTTCGATCCCCAAGTGATCCAGATACTGCGGGGCATCTGATTCTTCAGAGGTGTAGATCCAGTTTGGCTGGATCCCTTTCTCCTGCATAAACGTTTTGATCCCGTTGCTCCACACGTCCCAGCCGTGCGGATACGGCTCCATGCCTTCTTCGTTGAAGGCATGAATACGGATATTTTTCTGATACTTAAAGGTTTGCAGCAGCCAGCGTAGACGATCGGGCACCGTCGGCTGTTGCGACATGGCACTGTCTTCAAACAGGCTGCGATCGCGCGTGTCGTCATAGCCCATGATGATATGCAGTTCATCGACCTGGCTACAGGCGCGCTGGATAAGATAGATATGGCCGGTGTGCAGCGGATAAAACTTGCCGAATACCACACCGATATTTTTCTGCTGGCGCGGAAACTCCAGCCCGAGAAAACGGTGCAACGCCTCCAGCTTCTGCGCGCTGGGGCTTTTGATTTTGGCATTCAGCAGTTGGCTTAGGTATCCCTTGGTCATGCCACTGGCATCCGCCACCTGTTGCAGGGTACAGCCCTTTTGCTTTATGGCGGTTTTCAGATATTCAAATGACACAAGAGCCTCCTGCTGGAAAAATCGCGTAACACTGCCTGATGGCGCTTCGCTTATCAGGCCTACAAAATCAGTACGTACGGGTATTTGATTATAGGTCGTCAAACACGCTTAACGCATCCGCAAGCTTCTTAACGCCAAAGACCTGCATCCCTTCCGGTACTTTTTTCGGTACGTTAGCGGCAGGGACAATCGCCCGGCGAAAGCCGTGCTTCGCCGCTTCCGAAATACGCTCCTGGCCGCTGGGTACCGGACGGATTTCGCCCGCCAGCCCCACTTCGCCAAAGACCACTAAATCCTGCGGCAGCGGCCTGTCGCGCAGACTGGAAACCATTGCCAGCAGCAACGCCAGGTCGGCGCTGGTTTCGGTGACTTTTACGCCGCCGACTACGTTAACGAACACGTCCTGATCCGCCATCTGCAAGCCACCGTGACGATGCAGCACCGCCAGCAGAATCGCCAGACGGTTCTGTTCCAGACCGACCGCCACGCGACGCGGGTTCGCCATCATCGAATGATCGACCAGCGCCTGAATCTCTACCAGCAGCGGGCGCGTGCCTTCCCAGACCACCATCACCGAACTGCCGGAGGTGACCTCATCGCCACGGCTTAAGAAGATAGCGGAAGGGTTGCTGACTTCACGCAGACCCTGTTCGGTCATGGCAAAGACGCCCAGCTCATTCACCGCACCAAAGCGGTTTTTATGGCTACGCAGAGTACGGAAACGGGAATCGGCGTCACCGTCGAGCAGTACCGAACAGTCAATACAGTGCTCCAGCACCTTCGGCCCGGCCAGCGAGCCATCTTTGGTGACGTGGCCGACCATGACAATCGCCACGCCGCGCGTTTTGGCAAAGCGCGTCAGGTAAGCGGCGGTTTCGCGCACCTGCGCCACGCTGCCCGGCGAAGACTGAATATCCGCCATGTGCATTACCTGAATGGAGTCGATCACCATCAGTTTCGGCTGTTCTTCTTCGGCAATCAGGCAAATTTGTTCAATACTGGTTTCCGACAGCATGTTCAGATTCGCCGTCGGCAAGCCAAGCCGGTGCGCGCGCATCGCCACCTGTTGTAGCGACTCTTCGCCAGTAACGTACAGGGTTTTCATCTGCTCAGCGAGCTTACACAGCGTTTGTAGCAGCAGCGTTGATTTCCCCGCGCCGGGATTACCGCCAATCAGGATAGCGCTACCGGGTACCACCCCGCCACCCAGCACGCGGTCAAACTCTTTAAATCCAGTGGAAAAACGCGGCAGTTCTTCAAGGCTGATGTCAGACAGCTTCTGCACTTTTGCCACGCCCGCATTCCCGGCATAGCCACTGAGCCGCTCGTTACGCGCCACCGTTGGCGATGCGGCAAGGCGCACCTCGGTAATGGTATTCCAGGCCTGACAGGCGCTGCATTGCCCCTGCCAGCGCGGGTAATCGGCCCCGCATTCATTACAAACAAAGGCGCGTTTAGGAGCTTTTGCCACGTTTTACCTCTTTCGTTAACGCTTTTGCCGGATGGCGTGGGTGCTTATCCGGCCTACGGACACCTTGCCACCGGGCAATTTAATCATTTCTGGTTCATGCTGCCGGAGAGAATGCAGAACACGCCCATCAGGTCAGCGTGACGGATAGTAATCTCCGTCTTTTCATTCACTTTCGGTTTAGCATGATACGCAATCCCCAGCCCGGCCGTTTTGATCATCGGCAGGTCGTTGGCACCGTCGCCGATCGCCACCGTCTGCGCCATCGGGATCTCATATTCTTGCGCCAGGCGGGTCAGGGTATTGGCTTTGTACTGGGCATCGACGATATCGCCGATCACGTTGCCGGTAAATTTACCGTCCATGATCTCCAGCTCGTTTGCTACAGCCGCCGTCAGACGCAGTTTATTACGCAGGTAATCGGCAAAGAAGGTAAAGCCGCCAGAGGCAATAGCCACTTTCCAGCCGAGCGTTTCCAGTTTTAACACCAGTTGAGTCAGGCCGGGCATCAGCGGTAGCGTTTCGCGCACCTGGTGCAGAATATTGGCATCAGCGCCCTTCAGCGTCGCCACGCGGCTACGCAGGCTGGCGGTAAAGTCCAGTTCGCCACGCATCGCGCGTTCCGTGACTTCCGCAACCATCTCACCGGTTCCAGCCAGTTTAGCAATTTCATCAATGCATTCGATCTGGATTGCCGTTGAGTCCATGTCCATCACCAGCAAACCCGGCGTGCGCAGATGCGGAATTTTGCCTAACGGGGCAACATCCAGTTTGGCATCATGAGCCAGTTTTGCCGCGCGCGGCGTTAACGAACCCGCCAGGCGAATCACCTGATAATCCTCAACGCACCAGGCAGCAACAATCACCATCGCTGCACCCAGTTTGCTCTGGTATTGCGTTAAACGTTGTTTATCCAGACCACGACCGTACAGCAGCCAGCCACTGCGGCCCGCGTGGTAGTCCAGCGGCATGACTTCATCGCCACTTAAAGAGAGAGGCAGACCTGGCCACAGAGAAACATCTTCAGGTAGATCGCACCAGGTTATGTTAGGCATTAAAGCTCCTGTAAAATCGTTCGGGTCGGAATCATCAGGGGAAAATAACGCATGAGGCTACCCTGTAACCAGCGCTTCTGGCAACATTAAGTCTCAAATTTTCAGCAGGTGGAATATGGCTCGCGCAAAACTGAAATTCCGACTTCATCGTGCAGTGATTGTATTGTTCTGTCTTGCGCTGCTCGTCGCCCTGATGCAGGGCGCATCCTGGTTTAGTCAAAGTCACCAGCAGCAGCGTAATCCGCAGCTCGAAGAGCTGGCCCGTACGCTGGCCCGCCAGGTGGCGCTAAATGTTGCTCCGCTAATGCGTACCGAAACGCCGGATGAAAAACGCATCAAAGCGGTACTCACACAGCTGACGGAAAGTAGCCGTATTCTGGACGCTGGCGTGTACGATGAACAGGGAGACCTGATTACGCGTACCGGCGAGAGCGTCAACGTTCGTGACCGACTGGCGCTCGACGGCAAAAAAGCCGGGGGTTATTTTAACCAGCAGATTGTCGAACCCATTCAGGGGAAAAATGGTCCGCTGGGCTATTTGCGCCTGACGCTGGATACCCACACCCTCGCCACCGAGGCGAAGCAGGTAGATAACACCACCAATATCTTACGCCTGATGCTGCTGCTGGCGCTGGCGATTGGCGTCGTGCTCACCCGTACATTATTGCAAGGCAAGCGTACCCGCTGGCAGCAATCCCCTTTCCTGCTGACCGCCAACAAACCGGTGCAGGAAGAAGACAACGAGAAAAAAGAGTAAAAGCAGTAAAAACTGTAAAACAGAAGGGAAATCAACCATGACTACACTACGCCTGCTTATCTCAGACTCTTACGATCCGTGGTTTAATCTCGCGGTCGAAGAGTGCATTTTTCGCCAGATGCCCGCCACGCAGCGCGTCCTGTTCTTGTGGCGTAACGCCGATACGGTGGTGATTGGCCGGGCGCAAAACCCGTGGAAAGAGTGTAATACCCGCCGTATGGAGGAAGACAACGTGCGGCTCGCCCGCCGTAGCAGCGGCGGCGGCGCGGTGTTCCATGACTTAGGCAATACCTGCTTTACCTTTATGGCCGGTAAACCGGAGTACGACAAAACCATTTCCACCGCGATTGTCCTCAACGCATTGAATTCTCTGGGTGTGACGGCGGACGCCTCCGGGCGTAACGATCTGGTTGTGAAAACGCCAGACGGCGATCGCAAAGTTTCAGGCTCTGCTTACCGGGAAACGAAAGATCGCGGATTCCACCACGGCACGCTGCTGCTAAATGCCGATCTCAGCCGCCTGGCAAACTATCTCAATCCCGACAAAAAGAAACTCGCAGCAAAGGGGATTACCTCTGTCCGCTCACGGGTGGCGAATTTGACGGAGCTGTTACCGGGCATCACCCATGAACAGGTCTGTCAGGCCATCACGGAAGCCTTTTTTGCTCATTATGGCGAACGCGTTGAAGCGGAAGTGATCTCACCGGATAAAACGCCGGACCTGCCAAATTTTGCCGAAACCTTTGCCCGCCAGAGCAGTTGGGAATGGAATTTTGGTCAGGCACCTGCTTTCTCGCATCTGCTGGACGAGCGTTTCACCTGGGGCGGTGTTGAGCTGCATTTCGACGTCGAAAAAGGTCATATCACGCGCACACAGGTGTTTACCGACAGTCTCAATCCCGCGCCGTTAGAAGCGCTGGCAGAGCGGCTACAGGGCTGCCAGTATCGCGCCGATGTTTTACAGCAGACTTGCGAAGCGCTGGTTACGGAATATCCGGATCAGGAAAGCGAGCTGCGTGAACTGGCGGCGTGGGTGGCGAAGGCCGTGCGTTAAGCGATTAGTGGCGAATTGCCGGATGGCGGCTGCGCCTTATCCGGCCTACAAGACCGCTCCTGTAGGCCTGATAAGCGAAGCGCCATCAGGCATTAATAGCGGCATTCCCGTAGGCCCGGCCAGCGCAACGCCACCGGGCCACAACACCCCTTACTCTTTATCGCCCAGCAGAACGGATTCCAGCGCGATTTTGATCATGTCGTTAAAGGTAGTCTGACGTTCAGCGGCAGTGGTCTGCTCGTGAGTACGGATATGGTCGGAAACGGTGCAGATGGTCAGCGCTTTTGCACCAAATTCCGCAGCAACACCGTAGATGCCCGCCGCTTCCATTTCCACGCCCAGCACGCCGTATTTTTCCATCACGTCGAACATTTCACCGTCCGGAGAGTAGAACAGGTCAGCGGAGAACAGGTTGCCCACGCGCGCGTCTACACCCAGTGCTTTTGCCGCATCAACCGCGTTACGCACCATGTCGAAGTCAGCGATAGCAGCGAAGTCATGATCTTTAAAACGGATACGGTTAACTTTGGAGTCGGTGCAAGCGCCCATACCGATAACCACGTCACGCAGTTTAACGTCCATACGCACAGCGCCGCAGGAGCCTACGCGAATGATTTTCTTCACGCCGAAATCGGTGATCAGCTCTTTGGTGTAGATGGAGCAGGACGGGATACCCATACCGTGACCCATAACGGAGATCTTACGGCCTTTGTAAGTACCGGTAAAACCTAACATGCCGCGAACGTTGTTCACTTCACGAACATCTTCGAGGAAAGTTTCAGCAATATGCTTTGCACGCAGCGGGTCGCCCGGCATCAATACGACGTCAGCGAAATCACCCATTTCTGCATTAATATGTGGAGTTGCCATTTTTTGTCCTTATTTCGTTGTTATTGCCTTATGGCGGCTACGCCTTATCAGGCCTACAAAACGTATGCAAAACAGTGAAATACCCTAAGGATTTCGCGTTGTAGGAAGGCGACGAATTCGTGAATCCCCGGGAGCATAGATTCACTATGTGACCGGGGGGAGCGAATGAAGTCAACGCATCTACAGCGCGAAAGACAACGGGTATTACAGCATGTTTTTACCGTAGTCCATCGGTGACGTACCAAAGTAGCTCGCCAGCGTCTGACCGATATCAGCGAAGGTTTCACGGTGACCTAACGAACCAGGTTTCACTTTCGGGCCGTAAACCAGTACCGGGATGTGTTCACGGGTGTGGTCAGTGCCGGTCCAGCTTGGGTCGCAGCCGTGGTCAGCGGTCAGGATCAGAATGTCATCTTCACCCACCAGCTCCATCAGCTCAGGCAGACGGCGGTCGAACAGTTCCAGGCCCGCTGCATAACCGGCGATATCGCGACGATGTCCCCAGGAAGAGTCGAAATCAACGAAGTTGGTGAAGACGATGGTCTTATCACCTGCTTCTTTCATCTCTTTGATGGTGGCGTCGAACAACGCATCCAGACCGGTGGCTTTCACTTTTTTGGTGATGCCGCAGTTAGCGTAGATATCCGCGATTTTACCGACGGAAACCACGTGACCGTCTTTTTCGTCGACCAGTTTCTGCAGCACGGTCGGTGCTGGCGGCTCAACGGCCAGGTCGTGACGGTTACCGGTACGCTGGAAGTTACCGGCTTTATCACCGATAAACGGACGTGCGATAACACGACCGATGTTGTAACCACCTTCGGTCAGCTCTTCACGTGCGATTTCGCACAGCTCGTAAAGTTTATCCAGGCCAAACGTCTCTTCGTGGCAGGCAATCTGGAACACGGAGTCAGCGGAGGTATAGAAAATCGGCTTGCCGGTTTTCATATGCTCTTCACCCAGTTGATCCAGGATCACGGTACCGGAAGAGTGGCAGTTGCCGAGGTAGCCTGGCAGGTTGGCACGTTTTACCAGTTTATCCAGCAGTTCTTGCGGGAAGCTGTTTTCATGATCGGAGAAATATCCCCAGTCAAACAGAACCGGAACACCCGCGATTTCCCAGTGGCCAGACGGCGTGTCTTTCCCGGAAGAAAGTTCATGCGCCCATGCGTAGGCACCAATCACTTCCGCGTTACCGTCCATACCAGCAGCAATTTTACCGGTAGAACCTTCGTGAGCTTTCACCAGGCCCAGACGGGTCAGGTTAGGCAGATTCAGTGGACCTTTGCGACCATTGTCAGCTTCACCTTTCGCACAGGCTTCTGCAATGTGTCCCATAGTGTCTGAACCTACGTCGCCAAAGCGATCCGCATCTTCAGTCGCACCAATACCAAAGGAGTCCAGCACCATAATAAATGCACGTTTCATCTTGTTCTCCATACATCTGCGCCGCAAAAAAGCGATCAGATCAGTATACAGTTATTCGGTAATACGACGATAGACTGTCGGTGTAATTTCTGGCGCTTTATCGTCAAGGCTAATTGCCGCTTTGACCGCTTTCGCCGCTTCCTGCCAGCTGGCTTCGTCTTTCGCGTGGATCACCGCCAACGGACGTTGTCCGTCTACGCTGTCGCCCAGACGCGCCATATCGCTAAAGCCAACGCTGTAATCAATGGTGTCCGAAGCCTGACGACGACCGCCGCCCATGGAAACGACCGCCATCCCCAACGCACGGGTATCCATCGCGCTGACAAAGCCTTCGGTATCAGCATATACCGCTTTGCTGAGCATTGCCGTCGGCAGGTACTTCGCATAATTTTCGACGAAATCGGTCGGGCCTTTTTGCGCCGCAACCATGCGACCAAAAATCTCTGCCGCTTTACCGTTGTCCAGCACCGCCTGCAATTTCGCACGGGCTTCGGCGTCATCTTTCGCCAGATTGCCGGAGATCAGCATTTCCACGCACAGCGCCATGGTGACGTCTAACAGACGTGGATTACGGTATTCACCGGTCAGGAACTGCACCGCTTCGCGGACTTCGACCGCGTTACCTGCGCTGGAGGCCAGCACCTGGTTCATATCGGTTAACAGCGCGGTGGTACGTACACCCGCACCGTTTGCCACGCCGACAATCGCCTCAGCAAGGGCTTCAGAAAGCTCGTAGGTCGGCATAAAGGCGCCGCTGCCCACTTTCACATCCATCACTAGCGCATCCAGCCCTTCGGCCAGTTTTTTCGCCAGAATGGAACCGGTAATCAGCGGGATGGAATCCACCGTCGCGGTAATATCGCGGGTGGCATAAAAACGTTTATCCGCCGGTGCGAGCGAGCTGGTTTGCCCAATAATCGCCACACCCACGTCTTTAATAATTTCACGGAAGCGCGCGTCGTCCGGGAAGATGTCAAATCCAGGAATCGCTTCCAGTTTATCGAGTGTACCGCCGGTATGCCCCAGGCCACGCCCGGAGATCATCGGAATATAGCCGCCGCACGCTGCGACCATCGGGCCTAACATCAGTGACGTTACGTCACCTACACCGCCGGTAGAGTGTTTATCCACAATCGGGCCGTTCAGCTGCAGGCTTTTCCAGTCCAGCACGGTTCCTGAATCACGCATTGCCATGGTCAGCGAAACTCGCTCAGGCATTGTCATATCGTGGAAGAAAATGGTCATCGCCAGGGCGGCGATTTGCCCTTCAGAGATGGTGTTGTCGCGAATACCATTGATAAAGAAACGAATTTCTTCATCGCTCAGCGCATGACCATCACGTTTTTTACGAATAATTTCTTGTGCGAGAAACACGGTAACCCCCAGGGGAAAAGAGTAGAAGGCCGTTGTAGGCCGGGTAAGCAACGCGCCACCCGGCAGTCGTCTTAATGCCGGATGGCGGCTACGCCTTATCCGGCCTACGTCGCTACAGCTCCGGCAATATAAGGCTTAGTAGCTGCTTGCGCTCTTGCCGTCGCCGTGACCCAGCGCTTTCAGCAGACTCGCCAGCAGGCTGGATGCGCCAAAACGGTAGTGACGAGAATCAGCCCAGTCAGCGCCAAACAGTTCATCGGCAATCGCCAGGAACTGCTGTGCATCTTCTGCAGTGCGTACGCCACCAGCCGGTTTGAAACCTACAGTTTTAGAAACACCCATGTCGCGGATCACTTCCATCATGATGCGTGCGCTTTCCGGCGTCGCATTGACCGGCACTTTACCGGTAGAAGTTTTGATGAAATCAGCACCGGCTTTGATGGAGATTTCAGATGCTTTGCGAATCAGCGCTTCTTCTTTCAGCTCACCGGTTTCGATGATCACTTTCAGCAGCACGTTTGCCGCCGCACACGCGTCTTTGCAGGCTTTAACCAGATCAAAACCAATCTGTTCGTTACCAGCGATCAGCGCACGGTACGGGAACACCACGTCGACTTCATCGGCACCGTAGGCGATCGCCGCACGGGTTTCCGCCAGCGCAATTTCGATGTCGTCGTTGCCGTGCGGGAAGTTGGTTACTGTTGCAATGCGGATGTCCGGCGTGCCCTGCTCTTTCAGGGTCTTACGCGCAATAGGGATGAAACGCGGATAGATACAGATTGCGGCAGTGTTGCCAACCGGGGTCTTCGCCTGATGACACAGCGCGATCACTTTTTCATTGGTGTCGTCGTCATTCAGAGTGGTCAGGTCCATCAGTTTCAGTGCACGCAGGCTGCTTGCTGTTAAATCGGTCATAACATTCTCCAACGGCATCGCCGTATAAAATTTCACCTTGCGAGTTTGTTAGTATTCTAACATCCGCTCGCTATTACACTTCGATATACATCACAGTTAATGAAAACCACATACAGATTTGCATTACTCTAATGAGATATACTTCAAATAAATCACCTTTTCTAAAGGGATGCGGTGGCATCAGGCGCATCCGGATCAAAGGTTGTGGCGGCGTTGCTTTCTACAATGGCGTTACACCTTCGGGACAAAAAGGAATCAACGATGCCCACTTCAAGCGAACTCGCGCTGCAACAGCGTTGCCAACAAATCGTGACCAGCCCGGTGCTCAGCCCTGAGCAGAAACGCCACTTTCTGGCGCTGGAAGCTGAAAACGCGCTGCCTTACCCGCAACTGCCTGCACAGGCACGTCAGGCGCTGGATGATGGGGTAATCTGCGATATGTACGAAGGTCATGCCCCGTTCAAACCGCGCTATGTTTTACCCGATTACGCGCGTTTTCTGGCCAATGGTTCATCGTGGCTGGAGCTGGAAGGCGCCAGGGATCTTGATGACGCGTTATCCTTACTCACTATTCTTTACCACCATGTTCCGTCAGTGACGTCGATGCCGGTCTATCTCGGTCAGCTCGATGCCCTGTTGCAACCGTATGTTAGAATTCTAACACAAGAAGAGATCGATATTCGAATAAAACGTTTCTGGCGTTATCTCGACAGAACCCTGCCAGACGCGTTTATGCATGCCAATATCGGCCCTGCAGATACACCAGTCACCCGTGCAATTTTACGCGCAGATGCAGAGTTAAAGCAGGTTTCGCCTAATCTGACATTCATTTATGATCCACAAATTACACCTGACGATCTGCTGCTTAACGTGGCGCAAAATATCTGCGAGTGCAGTAAGCCACATATTTCCAACGGACCTGAAAATGATAAAATTTTCACAAAAGGTCAGTATGGCGTCGTCAGTTGTTACAACTCTTTGCCGCTCGCCGGGGGTGGAAGCACGCTGGTCAGGCTTAATCTGAAAGCCATCGCAGAGCGCAGCACCTCTGTCGATGACTTCTTTACGCGCACCCTACCGCACTACTGCCAGCAGCAAATCGCCATCATTGATTCACGATGTGAATTCCTCTATGAGAAATCACATTTCTTTGAGAATAGCTTCCTCGTGCAGGAAGGGTTGATTGATCCCGAACGTTTTGTGCCTATGTTCGGGATGTACGGCCTGGCGGAGGCGGTGAACCTGCTGTGCGATAAGTCGGGACAGAATGCGCGCTATGGGAAAGATAAGTTCGCCAATCAACTCGGCTATCGTATTAGCGCCGACCTGGCGGAGTTTGTCGAAAACACCCCGGTGAAATATGGCTGGAAGCAGCGCGCGATGCTGCATGCACAATCAGGGATCAGTTCGGACATCGGCACCACGCCGGGCGCACGCCTGCCTTATGGCGATGAGCCGGACCCGATCACCCATCTGCAAACCGTCGCGCCACATCACGCGTTTTATCACGCCGGGATCAGTGACATTCTCACGCTGGATGAAACCATCAAGCGTAACCCTCAGGCGCTGGTGCAGCTGTGCCTCGGGGCGTTTAAAGCCGGAATGCGCGAGTTTACCGCCAACGTGAGCGGCAACGATCTGGTTCGCGTTACGGGTTATATGGTGCGGCTGTCGGATCTGGAAAAATATCGCGCCGAAGGGTCTCGCACCAACACCACCTGGCTGGGCGAAGAAGCCGCGCGCAATACGCGCATTCTGGAACGACAACCTCGCGTGATTAGCCATGAACAGCAGATGCGCTTTAGTAAGTAAGCTAATTCCTTTCTCCTGCGTCGACGGGCCGGGCAGTCGCCTGGCTCTGTTTCTGCAAGGATGTAATCTGCGCTGTAAGAATTGCCACAATCCGTGGACGATGGGACGCTGCAACGACTGCGGGGAGTGTGTGCTGCATTGCCCGCATGAGGCGCTGAACCTGAGCGCGGGGAAAGTGTGGTGGCAGTCCGATATGTGTCAGCAGTGTGACACCTGCCTGCATATGTGCCCCCAGCAGGCCACTCCGATGGCGCAGAGTATGAGCGTTGATGAAGTGCTGCAACATATTCGTAAAGCGTCACTGTTTATCGAAGGGATAACCGTTAGTGGCGGTGAAGCGACTACTCAACTCCCCTTTATTGTGGCGCTATTTACCGCGATAAAAACCGATCCGCAGTTGCAACACCTGACCTGCATGGTCGACAGCAACGGCATGCTGAGCGAAACCGGCTGGCAGAAGCTGCTGCCGGTGTGCGACGGCGTAATGCTGGATTTAAAAGCCTGGGACAGCACGTGTCATCGGCAGCTTACCGGCCGCGATAACACGCTGATTAAACAAAGTATTACCTTTTTGTCCGGGCAGAGAAAACTGGCGGAACTGCGCCTGCTGGTTATTCCTGGTCAGGTGGATTATCTACAGCATATTGATGCGCTGGCGGCGTTTATCATACGCACCGGTGACGTACCTGTGCGGCTGAATGCCTTTCATGCGCACGGGGTGTATGGCGAAGCGAAGGACTGGCCGAGCGCCACGCCGGAGGATGTGGAACAGCTGGCGCAAAGATTGCGCGAACGCGGGGTGGATAATTTGATTTTCCCGGCGCTGTACCTGTGATTGCCGGATGCGACGACATCATCTGTAGGCCGGAAAAAACACAGCTGCCATCCGACGAAGTTATGCCTGATGCGCTTCGCTTATCAGGCCTACGGAGCGCACACATTTGTCGGCCGGATACGCCATCCAATCACACATTAAACAACGCCGTGGTATTACGATACAGCGCGTCAGCGATCACGTCCGCAGGTTCCGGGCGCAGTTCGCATAAGACGTCGAAGACTCTGACTACCTGCTCCGGCCGGTTAGGCTGTCCCTGAAAGCCATTGAGCGGCATATCCGGCGCGTCGGTTTCCAGCAACAGCGATTCCAGCGGTAATTGCGCCATTACCTCGCGGGTTTTACTGGCGCGCGGATAGGTAATGGTGCCTCCCACGCCAATTTTGTATCCCAGTTGCACAAAGCGCTCTGCCTGCTGCACGCTCCCAGAAAAACCATGCACCACGCCAGTTCGCGGCAAAGCATGACGTTTCAGGTGCATCGCCAGCTTGTCATGGGTGCGCCGCGAATGCAGGATCACCGGCAATTCGTACCGCTTCGCCAGCTTTAGTTGCGCTTCCAGCACCCACTCTTGCTTATCGAATTGCGGATCGTCCCGATACAGATCCAATCCAATCTCGCCTAGCGCCACCAGTTTTCGTGGGCGCTTATCCAGCTCCTGTTGCAACTGGTCCAGGCAGTCATCGCTATGTTGTTCAATAACAATGGGATGCAGACCAAGCGCGGCAAACAATGGAGGATAATTTTCCGCTAACGCCAGTACGCGGGGAAAATTCGCCGCCTGTGTGGCCGGAACGATAATGCTCTGTACACCAACCTCCACCGCGCGCTGAATGCTGGCAGATTCATCGCCGGTAAACGGCGGGAAATCAAAGTGACAATGCGTATCGATAAAACGATAACTCACGCCAAATCCTCATTATCAAACGTCGTGTCGTTCGCCTGAGGCGCATTGGTCACCACTGGCACATGGGCATCGTTGGCCACCGGCGCAGGAGGAACTACCACCGGCCCCGGCACCACAATCTTCGGCGTCTGACGAGGCAGCGGCGCATTTTTCGCCAACAGTTTGCCGACTGTCGCCAGAAAGTAACGACCGCACAGGCGTCCGGTTTTGTAATCTTCCCGCAGTGCCGGAATACGGCTGCCCAACGCCATGCTATGGAGTGGTTTTGGCGGATAGATCTCAAAAATACGCAGCTTGCCCGGCGGCTTCTCAATAAAACTCTGGATAGCACGATAGCTGGTCTCATGATGCTGCACCAGATTCAGAAACGGTTGCAGGCTACTTTCACCCAACCAGCGTTCCATACGTTTGAACCACTGCGGGGTGTAGTACATTTGCGAAGGCACAGTGCGAATCACTACCAACGTTTTTGCCCCCTGCTTCGCTGCCTCCTGCACAGGTATGGCATCACTAACTCCTCCATCCAGATAGTTCACGCCGTCCAATACAACCCCTGTGCGGTAGAACCCGGGAATCGCGCTGGAGGCTCGAATGAGGTCGAGCCAGTTTTGCCGGTTCGGCGAAAAATAGCCGGGCGTGTAATCATCGCCCCGACAGGCGCACATATAAAATGCTTTCCCTGCGGCAAACAGGCGCTCGGCGTTGTCCATCGCCAGCGGCATATGCGTTGCAGTCGAATCCACCAGCCAGTCGAGATCGATCAGATTTCCCCCACGCACAAAACGCACCGGGTCAAAAAATTCGCGTCGGGTGGTGTAACGCATAATAACTTTGCGGCCGTAACCGGGCTGGTTACAGAGATAGGCTGAAAGGTTTTGCGCGCCAGCCGACGTCCCATAGTAGAGATCAAAGGGATTGAACTGCGCGCGCATGAACTCATCCAGTACGCCGGCGGTGAAGATGCCTCTTTGTCCCCCGCCCTCGCACACCAGCGCCACACTGCCTGGTTGAAATGGACGTAACGATAACGGCGCAATATTACCGAGCGTGACGGGTATTCTCTGCCCCACCTCTGCCTTCCTGTTGTTTTTGTAATAGAGCAACAAAGTAACGCAAATTGCCTGACGCTAAAACCGTAAAAGCCAGTCCAATGGACTGGCTTAGTAGCAATTTTTCTTTACGGTTTACGTACTAGGGTCGTTTACGCCCGGTAAACAGGCTGACCAGGAACAAAATGATCCCCACCACAAACACAATTTTCGCTGCGCCGGCTGCAGTACCCGCCAGTCCACCAAAACCGAGTGCGGCGGCAATTAACGCGATAACCAGAAATATGATGCCCCATCGAAACATATGCTTCTCCTTTACCATAGTTAATTTCACCGCTTGATATGAGCGCTCAGGCTGCCCATCGGCGATATTTTCAGTGTGGTGCACAACACGCCTCCCGACAAACGTCAGGAGGACGAATTAAGTCTAATTACTGAGTTTTGAGATCGTTTTTGACGCTTTTCACGCCATCAATCGCTTTGGCGATGCTCTCAGCACGATCGCTTTGAGCCTGTGAGTCGACGGTGCCTGAAAGTTGCACAACGCCATCGGTGGTCTCAACTTTCACCTTGCGGGAAGGGACAATACCATCGGCCAGCAGCTTGGCTTTTACCTCACTGGTGATTGCCGTATCGCCCGCATAGCCTTTAACGGAGGTTTCTTTACTATCACGCACATGCAGTTTGTCGCTAACGGAGGTCACGCCCTCAACGCCTTTCGCCACTTTCACCGCTTCTTCGGCCTGTGCCTGGCTTTCAACAAACCCGCTTAGTGTCACCACCTTTTGATCTGTTTTGACGGAAATATCGGTGCTCTTAATGCTTTCGTGGTCCACCAGCGCGGCTTTTACTTTCGCGGTGATGGTGCTGTCATCCATGAAATTACCGACTTTGTTCATAGAGCTATCGACTTTCTGCCCCGCACTTTCGACGCCGGATTGCGCTTTATCCATCGTAGCGTTTTCTGCATAAGCAGAACCCGTTGCAACAGCGGAGGTCAGCATCACGGCCAGCAGCGTTTTAGAAATCTTAAGTCCTGTCATTGTCATCGATGTATTCCTGTATGTTTTGCTAAAAGCTATGCTCTGCCGTTACACGGCCTGAACCAGCAACTAATCTTGTAAGTGGAATAAATATCAGCAATAGACGCTGCAACAGGCAGCCTAAAAAGCATTAAACGCCGATATTTATGTCATCACATTGTTAAATATAGTTCACGATTTCGTGATCGCAGTCAGAATTGATTAAAAAACAGGCAAACAAAAGAAAAACGCGAGGTTTTAAGAACATTCCGCAAGGGATTTAAAAGACAGGAAAAGTTGCAGGACACGGCGGATACCGTGCCCTGGAAGGTCGATTAGTGTTCGCGTGTTTTACGGAACTGAACGTCCGGGTAACGTTCCTGGGTGAGATTCAGGTTAACCATGGTTGGTGCGATATAGGTGAGGTTATCGCCGCCATCAAGAGCTAGCTGAATTTCGTTCTTACGCTTAAATTCTTCGAATTTCTTCACGTCAGAACATTCTACCCAGCGCGCAGTCGCTACGTTGACAGATTCATAAATCGCTTCAACGTTGTACTCGCTCTTCAGACGTGAAACCACCACGTCAAACTGCAGCACACCCACCGCGCCCACGATCAGATCGTTATTGGCGATCGGACGGAATACCTGTACTGCGCCCTCTTCTGACAGCTGAACCAGCCCTTTCAGCAGCTGTTTCTGCTTCAATGGATCCTTCAGGCGAATACGACGGAACAGCTCCGGTGCGAAGTTCGGAATACCGGTGAACTTCATCATTTCGCCCTGGGTAAAGGTATCGCCGATCTGGATAGTGCCGTGGTTATGCAGACCGAGAATATCGCCCGGATACGCTTCTTCCACATGAGAACGGTCACCGGCCATAAAGGTGAGTGCGTCGGAGATCACCACGTCTTTACCAATGCGCACCTGGCGCATTTTCATGCCTTTCTCATACTTGCCGGATACCACACGCATGAACGCCACGCGGTCACGGTGTTTCGGGTCCATGTTGGCCTGAATTTTAAACACGAAACCGGTGAACTTCTCTTCTGAGGCTTCGACGACGCGGGTGTCGGTTTTACGCGGCATCGGCGCAGGCGCCCACTCCACCAGGCCGTCCAGCATATGGTCAACGCCGAAGTTACCCAGCGCGGTACCGAAGAAGACCGGGGTGATTTCGCCCGCGAGGAACAGCTCATGGTCGAACTCGTTGGACGCGCCCTGCACCAGCTCCAGCTCGTCACGCAGCTGCTGCGCCAGGTCTTCACCCACGGCAGCATCAAGTTCCGGGTTGTTCAGACCTTTAACAACACGCACTTCCTGAATGGTGTGGCCTTTACCGGTCTGATACAGGTAAGTTTCATCTTTATAAAGGTGATAGACACCTTTGAACAACTTACCACAGCCAATCGGCCAGGTGATTGGCGCACAGCCGATTTTCAGTTCGTTCTCGACTTCATCCAGCAGCTCCATCGGATCGCGGATGTCACGGTCGAGTTTGTTCATAAAGGTCAGGATCGGCGTATCGCGCAGACGGGTAACTTCCATCAGCTTACGGGTACGATCCTCGACGCCTTTTGCGGCATCGATAACCATCAGGCAGCAGTCCACCGCCGTCAGAGTACGATAGGTATCTTCGGAGAAATCTTCGTGCCCCGGGGTGTCCAGCAGGTTCACCAGGCAGTCATGATACGGAAACTGCATCACAGAGGTGGTAATGGAGATACCACGCTGCTTTTCCATTTCCATCCAGTCAGATTTTGCATGCTGGCTGGAGCCACGGCCTTTTACCGTACCGGCGGTCTGAATGGCCTGTCCGAATAACAGTACCTTTTCAGTAATTGTCGTTTTACCGGCATCCGGGTGAGAAATAATGGCAAAAGTGCGGCGTTTGGCCACCTCTTGCAAATAAGGAGACAACGTCATAGTCAAATCTTCTTAGGTAAGCACGGCAACGGGCCGGGCAAGTTGAATACGAAAAATTGCGGCTATTTTACCCATCAACGGGGGGGAGGCAATCAGTGTTTACACAGGAGCTGCTCCAGTTCGCTTAATGACGCTACGGTCCAGGTCGGCTGAATGCCCGCTGGCTGCTCGCGGTGGTGCGTATTTAGCCAGCAGGTGGATAGCCCGGCGTTAATGCCGCCAAGAATATCGGACTCTGCGGTGTCACCCACCATCAGCACGCGAGAACGGTCAGGATTACCCGCCTGCTCCAGCGCATGGTCAAAAATACGGGGGTCGGGTTTTGCCACCCCAACCTGCTCAGAAATCACCAGCAGGTCGAAATAGTCGCGCAGCCCCGTCCGCTCAAGGCGGATTTGCTGCAACGCGGTAAAGCCGTTAGTAATGATGCCGATTTTCGTTTTATCACGAATCGCATTGAGCAGAGAAACCGCCCCCGGCAACGGTGAGCAGATCTCCGCCATCGCATTGATAAATGCGTCATTAAGCTGGCCCGGTTCAACCTTCAGGCGTTCGGCCCAGCTCTGAAAACGGGCATGCTGCAGTTGTAATGAGGTAATCGCGCCGTTTTGGTAATCCACCCACAGCGGTTTATTCACGGCCTGGTAGTCCTGAAAATCTTCAGCGGTAAAGGTAATGCTAAAGTCGAGAAACATCCGCTGTAAGCCGGTAAACGAGTCAAACGTAAACAGCGTTTCGTCGGCATCAAAGAAAATCCAGTCCCACTTCTTCATCATTACACCTTATCTTACATGCTGATTGGCAACGCCATGATGATGGCGTCTTCGTGACCATCGGCCGTTGTATAGTAGTTGCGACGGATCGTCGCCTCGTTAAAGCCTAAGCTTTCGTACAGCGCGATAGCGGCCGCATTCGAGGCGCGCACTTCAAGCCACAGGGTCAAAATGCCACGCTTTTCCAGCTCATCGATCAGATGCTCCAGCAGCTCACGCCCCAGGCCCCGGCGCTGAAAGTCAGGATCGACGGCGATATTGAACAACGTCGCTTCATCCAGTACGACCTGCGTAATTGCAAAGGCGGCCATCACGTCGTCAACCCTCAACTGAAAATTGAGGTAGCGATCGCCCTGGTTGCTGGCAAATGTTTTTTCACTCCACGGAAAAGCGTGGGCGCGTTTTTCAATCTGAAATGCTGCGGGTAAATCAGTCGGCTCGAGGGAAGAAATCGTGTTCATATGCGCAGATTTGTTGCCATAACGCGGCGCGTGCCGCTGGGTTTTCCCGTAATTCATTAAACGCAGGACTCTCGACCTGAGCGCCCTCCAGCAGCAGCGGCTCTTCGGTTCCCAGCCGCCAGCTATTACAGCGACTGCCTTGCGGCAGCATGGCGACACGGTCAGGCGTCAGTTGTAAAACCTGATCCGGGCTAACGGTTAATGCGCGTAAAATATCGCTGATCAACGGTTCGGTTAGCGCGGGTAACTGTGCAGCAACCATCACCAAACGGACATGCGCAGGAATGGAAATCGCGATCTCGCCCTGCAGTGCGCCAGGACGACGCAACGACCACTGCGTAATGCCCAGTTGCTGTAACTGCCAGTCTCGTCGGGATGTCATAGCGAAACACTCCTGTCTATCAGGGGCGCAAATATAGCAAATTTGTCGAATCCGTGCCATCAAACAACTATAATCCCCCGCTGTACAATTTAAGGAGCATTCCATGTCTGCTTTTACCCCGGCAAGTGAAGTCTTGCTGCGCCACAGTGATGATTTCGAACAAAGCCGTATTCTGTTTGCCGGTGATTTGCAGGATGACCTGCCTGCCCATTTTGAAAGCGCCGCCAGCCGTGCGCACACCCAGCAACTTCACCACTGGCAGGTGCTTAACCGCCAGATGGGCGACAACGTCCGCTTCAGCCTCGTCGCGCAGGCCGATGACGTTGCCGATAGCGATACGCTGATCTACTACTGGCCGAAGAATAAGCCGGAAGCCCAGTTCCAGTTGATGAACATTCTGTCGCTGTTACCGGTGGGCACCGATATTTTTGTTGTCGGTGAGAATCGCAGCGGTGTACGTAGCGCAGAGCAGATGCTGGCCGAATACGCACCGTTAAACAAAGTCGACAGCGCACGTCGCTGTGGCCTGTACCACGGTCGTCTGGAAAAACAGCCGGTCTTTGATGCAGAAAAATACTGGGATGAATACCAGACAGAAAATCTGACCATCAAAACGCTGCCGGGCGTCTTCAGCCGTGACGGCCTGGATGTTGGCAGCCAACTGCTGCTCTCCACGCTGACGCCGCACACCAAAGGCAAAGTGCTGGATGTCGGCTGTGGCGCAGGCGTTCTCTCCGTCGCCTTAGCCAGCCACTCGCCGAAAGTGCGCTTAACCCTGTGCGATGTTAGCGCCGCCGCCGTTGAAGCCAGCCGCGCAACGCTTGCAGCCAACGGCATTGAAGGTGACGTCATCGCCAGTAACGTCTTTTCTGACGTGACGGGTCGATTTGATATGATCATCTCCAACCCGCCGTTCCACGACGGTATGCAGACCAGCCTTGATGCAGCACAAACGCTGATTCGTGGCGCAGTGCGTCATCTGAACAGCGGTGGTGAACTGCGCATTGTGGCGAACGCCTTCCTGCCTTATCCGAAGGTACTGGATGAAGTATTTGGCTTCCACGAAGTTATCGCGCAGACCGGGCGCTTCAAGGTCTATCGCACCATCATGACGCGTCAGGCGAAAAAAGCCTAACTGCTCCAGGCCAGATAAGGCGTTTACGCCGCCATCCGGCGTGACACCGAGCAACGCCGGATGGCGCTATCGCTTATCCGGCCTGCATAAAACACCAAAGCCGAAGAAACGCCTTTTTTTTCGGCAATCACGTTAAGTTCGATAATTAACAGTTGACGCCCTGCATAAAATCTCTAAAATCCGCCCCCGTGGTAACGATACTTTTTGAGTGTCGATGGTATGCGAAGGTGGCGGAATTGGTAGACGCGCTAGCTTCAGGTGTTAGTGTCCTTTCGGACGTGGGGGTTCAAGTCCCCCCCCTCGCACCATAATCCACGTTGATATTGCTCGCACTGGGCGAAGGTGGCGGAATTGGTAGACGCGCTAGCTTCAGGTGTTAGTGTCCTTAGGATGTGGGGGTTCGAGTCCCCCCCCTCGCACCAACGAGGCGATATCAAAAAAATAAGATGACTGTGCGAAGGTGGCGGAATTGGTAGACGCGCTAGCTTCAGGTGTTAGTGTCCTTAGGATGTGGGGGTTCGAGTCCCCCCCCTCGCACCAATTATCTTATTTCCCTCTCGATTTCCTTCTCTGTTTTGTTCATCCCTGATTCCAGTTCATCATTACCAAAACAATGCCACCAATCAGTGCCGCGCATGAAGGTAACAAAACAAAGTGCCGTAAACGTTTGTGGTACAGCATGAGCGAAGTCAGCAGTAATCCTAATACAATCATCACCTTCCATACGTAGACCGACAGGTCGCTATATGCCATCCCGGCAATCAGCATTCCCGGCAGCAGAACACCCCATCCACTGCCCAGCGTACGTTGCAACATGATTTCACCTATGACATTGATAATGATAACCAATATCATATGATAAAATTTCTCATTTGTCAGCCGTGAAGCACTATCAATTATATGAGTTTTACTTAACGATTGATGACATGAATAATCCAAGGTGATAAATTGCTCACCGGTTAGCTCTTCAACTAAAAACAATAAAAACCTCTGCGAATGATACCCCGTTCGTTATTTGTTTTATTTACCAACACACCTTCGTACATTGCAGATAACTAACAATATTTACCTATGACAGTACAATCCTGGCGAACTCTGCGCACAAAAAAATACCAACTCTCTTTACGACTGTTTCTACTGCTCAACGCAGTCTCCGCGCTGTTTACGCTTTTTTTCCCTCTGTTTGCGGTCAAAGCCTTATCAGTACCGGCGTTGCTGATGCTGGTGATGAGTACACTGCTGCTGGTATGGCATGGGAAATACGCGGATAAAAGAATTAATCTCCCTTTTATTTCAATCGTTTTTGGCTTGTTATGGGCGTTACATATATTCTTGAAATATAACGCTCTAGGTCAGAATGATTATTATTTCCTGTTAATAGCGCTGCTCAGCGTACTGTTTATTGGCTCTATCGCTTTTGCCAATAATATCATCGCGTTTACGCTCCACTCACTCCCCTCCGTCGCCGTTTGTTTATGGCTTAACGGCAGCGAACATGGTTTGCGGATTTTCTATTTTATGGCGCTGCCTATGGCCGGTATCGCCATCCAGCATGTGATACAAAAGCGCTACGATGGATTCGCTCAGCAACTGATGTACAAACTGCTGGAGGAGAGGGAAACCCTGAACGGGCTCAGCATGCTCGACCCGCTAACCGGTTTGTATAATCGCCGGGGGCTGCAACACCGGCTCGATACGCTGTTGGCTCTGAGTAATTCGAGGCACTTCGTTCTGCTGTTGGATATCGACCATTTCAAATCCTATAACGATCATTACGGACATATGATGGGCGACCAGGCGTTGATCCGTGTTTCTGCCGCCATCCGAGACTCCGTACGCTCCCGGGATGTGGTGGCGCGTTTTGGCGGTGAAGAATTTATGATTTTGCTGACCGCGGTCGATCCACAGCAGGCCCAGGCTGCCGCCGAACGTATCCGCCAGAAAGTGTACGACCTTAAAATCCCTCACATGTTTAATGAGAGCGTGGCAACCAACGTAACCGTCAGTATCGGCATTGCACCTCTGGTAGAACAGGATATTGATGCTGCTGTCGCCAAAGCGGATAAAGCCCTTTACGAGGCCAAGAATCTTGGGCGTAACAATACCCTGGTCAGCGATGAGCTGCGGGTAAACTGCCCCTCTACCTGAGCTTTCTGTGCGCTGCCGCTCGGGATGGCGACAAAGATCTTGCCATCGCTCAATGTCAATTATAGGATTAGCAATCATTATCATTAAGAATAACATCCTTATATCAACATGGCTTATCGTTCCGCACCGATCGTTGAAGATGTCATCTGGCGTAGCCATCTCCCCTCAGAGATGCCCTCGCTGGCTGCTGCCGTACGCGCAACGATAGCCAAAACTCGCGAGCACCTGCTGGACTTCATTCGTCTTGACGAAACGCCTGTGCCAGGTGCAATGACGCTGCATGAATGGACACAACCGGCGATGCTTAGCTCGTTGCTGGCCGTTTATTCAGACCATATCTATCGCAACCAACCCACGCTACCCCGCGAAAATAAGCCCCTGATTTCTCTTTGGGCGCAATGGTATATCGGCCTGATGATGCCTCCGTTAATGGTGGCCCTACTGACGCAAAAAGAGGCTATCGACGTCTCTCCTGAACATATGCGCGTAGAGTTTCACGAAACGGGCCGTGCGGCCTGCTTCTGGATCGACGTCCATCAGGATCACCAGGCAACAGCTCTGTCCCCTCAACAACGCATGGAAACGCTGATTCTCTCAGCGCTGACGCCGGTTGTGCAGGCGCTGGAAGCGACGGGCGAGATCAACGCGAAGCTTATCTGGAGCAACACCGGATATTTAATTCACTGGTATTTAACGGAAATGAGGCCGTTGCTAGGTGAGGAACTGCTGACCACGCTGCGCCAGACCTGCTTTTTTGAGAAACAACTCTCCTGCGGTCAGGATAACCCTCTGTGGCGAACCGTTGTTCCGCGCGAGGGGCTGTTAGTACGCAGAACCTGCTGCCAACGCTATCGCCTGCCTGACGTTCAGCAATGCGGAGACTGCACGCTGAAGTAAGCGAGGAGCCGTAGCCCCTCGCCAGATATTTATGCAACCTGCTGGTTTTCCTCTTCCATACGCTGCGCCTCTTCTTTTTCCTGCGCCAATAGCTGCTTTTCGTAGACTTTAAAGAACGGGAAGTAGATAACGGCCGACACCAGCGCCAACAGCACCACCAGGATAGCCGCACGATAATCCCAGCCTAATGCCCATGCCGCGCCAACCGGTGCCGGTGCGGTCCAGGGAACCACTGAAATGACCCGCCCAATTAAATCCAGTTTCATCGCCGCCCAGGCCAGCACCGCATTCACCATTGGGGCCAGCAGGAAAGGGATAAAAAACACCGGGTTCATGACAATCGGCGTACCAAAAATCACCGGTTCGTTAATATTAAAAATGCTGGGGACTACGCTCAGACGCCCAATCGAGCGTAGATGAGCCGAACGACTACGCAGATAGCAAATCACCAACCCCATCGTTGCGCCGGAACCACCCACCACAATGAAGAACGTCCAGAACGCTTCCATAAAGATATGTGGTAACGGCGCGCCCTGCGCCAGCGCTGACTGGTTCATCCCAAGATTAGTTAGCCAGAACATTTGCAGCATTCCCGACACAATTGCCGCGCCGTGAATACCCGCAAACCACAGCAGATGGCCAATTAGTACCGCCAGCAGTATCGCCGGGAGAGAATCTGCAGCCGACACCAGTGGTTTAAAGATGGCCATAATGGCCTGCGGGATCAGCATGTCAAACTGCGACTGTATCACCAGGCTCAGCGGGTACAGCGTCAGTACCACCACCAGCACCGGGATCAGCAGATCGAAGGAGTTTTTGATCATCGGCGGCACCTGATCGGGTAAACGGATGCCGATGTTGTGCGCCTTCAGGAAGCGCATCATTTCAACACAGTAAATGGCCACCAGGATGGCGGTGAAAATCCCCGTTCCTCCCAGACTATCAACCGGCATTGTGCCTTTGGTTTTTGGCGCGGCAATCAGCAAAAAAGCCATGATTGATAGCATCGCACACATAAACGGATCTAACTGATGCGACTTCACATAGTGCTTACCCAGGTTATAAGCAATAGCCGCACATATGTAGACCGACATAATCCCCATCGTCATATCAAACGGGGTGAGAATTTGGCCTTCAAACTGTTTTGCCAGATCCAGCCACGCGCGGGCAAATCCCAAGGTGGTATCCGGAGAAAACGGCGGATAGGCAAAAACCAGCAGAAAAGAGCCTACAATCATAAAAGGCATCGCCGAAATAAAACCATCGCGAATGGCCATTACATGTCGTTGCGAAGAGATACGCCCGGCGACAGGACTAACGTAATTTTCAACAAAACGGAAAATCACGTTAAACACAACATGGTTAGTAGACATAGCCGTTCTCCCGTTGTGCAAAACCCTGCAACGGTGCTGGCATCAACACCGCCACCACGTAAAGCCCATTACCACTTTTCGCAACCGTGCCGGGAGGAACACCAGCGCTACCGCTTTTCGAGTTAAGTTTCATAGATGGCTCTTATTATGTGATACAGAGGAAATGACAACTTCAGTATTAATCGTCATTTCAACATTCTGCAACCGGTTACTGTAACCGGTTTCTTTGATTGTGAAGACGATCGAAAAACTGCTCATGTTGCTATGTTGTTACAATAAAATATTTACAGTGTGGTTGCCCCTATGACAAATTACATCCTGCAGTTTTCTGCTGTGCAGGGCTATCTGTAAGCGATAGGGAGAGAAGAATGAGTTTGCAATCAGTACGCCAATTCCTGGCGCAACATGCACCAGATATCGAGATCATCGAATTAAACCAGAGCACAGCAACCGTTGATCTGGCAGCAAAAGCCCATAACGTTGAACCTGGCCAAATAGCGAAAACACTTTCGCTAAAGGTGAAGAACGATATCATCCTGGTCGTAGCAAAAGGCGATGCCCGACTGGATAATAAAAAGCTAAAGAGTACGTTCGGTGCCAAAGCCCGAATGTTAAGTAGTGATGAGGTCGTGAACGCGACGGGGCACCCCGTTGGCGGCGTTTGCCCCTTCGGATTAGAAACACCGATATCAGTGTACTGTGATGTTTCTCTGAAACACTACGCTGAAGTGCTGCCTGCCGCAGGTGCCATCCACAGCGCGGTTCGCATCACGCCTGAAAGGATGGCTGAACTGACTTCTGCCACCTGGGTTGACGTGTGTCAGTAATGTTTCACACGCTAAACCGGCGGCCAAACCCGGCAAGAAACACGTCAACGTTGCCCGTCACGAAACCGCCTGCATAAAAGGCGCTGGCTCTCCAGCACGCAGATACAGCAGGATATCGGCCGCATCCAGTAACCCGGCATCCGAGCTGACCCCCAGTTTGGACATCACATTAAATTTGTGTGCCCGAATGGTTTTGATGTTCCGTTCAAGCTGAACAGCAATCTGTGGCATCGAATAGCCATTCGACATAAAGCGCAGTATTTCTCGTTCTGTCGGACTGAGCATACGGCTTTGATTAATATACCAATGGTTTTTCGTGCCTTCGGTTCCCCGGCCAGGACTGCTTAACGCCGTAAATAACGCGTCCTGCAACACCGTTAACGAAGAAGCTTTACTCACAACGCCATCTAACGGCAAGGGGGACAGGGAACCAATTAAACGCGCTTCAGCGTCATCATCGGCAATCACCACACGGCGAATCCGCGGATAATTTATCGCCAGCTCCGTTAAATAAGCCAACCCTGCCCTGCGATCGGTTCTGATTGCAGATAGGGAAAAAATAACTGCCGAAAACGACATCTTTAACATTGCCTGACTAAAAGCGGGCTGGCTAGAAAAGAGATGAAGTTTATATTGGTCATCCGGCATGGTATTAAATAAACTCTTAATACCCACGCTGCTCATCGTGCACTTTTCTACCAGCGCAACGTTTCTTTTGATGATTCTGCTTTCCATTCCGTGGGTTCTCCATAAACTGAAGGTAAATTAAGTTCTCGCGATCCTTGAGAACTATTTATCCAGGCATACATTTCTGCATTGCTATTTATCGACAAGCGACGCATTGCGCTATTCTTTTGGGCGCTGATTGTTTTATTGCTTTTCTTCAGTAACGTCGCAATCTGATTGATTCCCCAGCCTTTCCCAAGGAGGCGCAATACTTTCCTTTCAGAGAGAGTGAGAACGATAGATCGTGCGCTATGATCTAACAATTGTGGCATAGCGGGCGGAGAGAGCAGCGCCTTGCTTATTCTCTCTGCGCGTGTATTTCCCGCGTGAATGACATTCACTAAACTTTCAATCGGCTCGGCGTCAGAGAGCAGCGAACTGACAGGACACATCAGTAGTTCAACCGCCAGAGGATAAAAGATACGAGATACGAGAAATACCCAGTGAATATCACGATATTGAGATAATAAAGAATAATATTGCTCGCAGACTGAACGAGGATAATTGCAGTCTCCGGTTAAATCAGCAATCACCAAATCAGCACATCGTAGCTGTAATAACGTCAGTTCTTCAACAGAACGACAGTAGGTAAGTTCGTAATCGGAGAACTTTCCCTGCATTATACCTTTAAGACCAGTTTGTATAATCGGTGATTTACTAATAATAATTGCGTTTTTGCAGCGTCCTGGCAACATATCCCCTCCACACTCACCAGTCCGCAATCGTACTTAATTAAATTCTCCTGGGTAGATTAATAATCTTAACTCACAGGAAAATACTCCGAACAATAAGCGGGGTGAATTGTTATCCTTGGTATTTATTTCAAAAAGTATTGACGGCACCATCCAAATAGCGCCAAATTCTAAGCTATTATTGCACAATTACGTATAAATACATTATCTGTACAATTATAATAACTACAATAGATCGTTAGCATGGCTTACGTATTTGCCATCCGGGAAAATAACGCTACATTTCAAACATATCTCCCCCTGAACCTTATCAAACGGGGGAGTTAAGATGCCATAACTGTATCACCTGTGTCTTTTTTCGACACAAAGATTGATCTTAGCCAGAGCCAGCGGGCTCATGCTTCATGATAAAAAGAAGATATTCGTCACTCAAAGAGATCCTTTTCAGTCAGAGCGAACCATGCAAACAGAGCAGTCGTCACAGCGAACGGTTACACGGTTATGTATTCAATGCGGACTTTTTTTACTTCAGCATGGGGCAGAAAGCGCTCTGGTTGACGAGTTATCCACCCGACTCGGGCTGGCACTTGGCATGGATAGCGTAGAAAGCGCCATCTCCTCTAACGCTATCGTCCTGACCACCATTAAAGACGGGCAATGCCTGACATCAACGCGAAAAAATCAGGATCGCGGCATTAATATGCACGTCGTGACGGAAGTGCAGCACATTGTCATTTTGGCGGAACATAAACTGCTGGATATTAAAGGGGTAGAGAAACGCTTTAGCCAGATTAAGCCGCTACGCTATCCAAGATGGCTGGTCGCCTTCATGGTCGGCTTGTCCTGCGCCTGCTTTTGTAAGCTCAATAACGGCGGATGGGATGGTGCGGTGATCACTTTTTTCGCCAGCATGGTGGCAATGTATATCCGTCAGATTCTGGCATCCCGGCATTTGCACCCACAAATTAACTTTTGCATCACCGCGTTTGTGGCGACAACGATTTCAGGTTTGCTGCTGACGTTGCCGACCTTTAGCAATACTCCGACTATCGCTATGGCTGCCAGCGTGCTGCTGCTGGTTCCGGGCTTTCCGTTGATCAACTCCGTCGCGGATATGTTTAAGGGACACATTAATACCGGGCTTGCTCGCTGGGCTATTGCCAGTCTGCTTACGTTGGCGACCTGTATTGGCGTGATCGTGTCGATGACCTTATGGGGGCTGCGCGGATGGGCGTGATCGATTTCATGTTGGCGTTAATGCAGGACATGATCCTGTCGGCGATCCCGGCAGTAGGCTTTGCCATGGTATTTAATGTCCCTCATCGGGCGCTCCCCTGGTGTGCGTTACTCGGCGCGCTCGGTCACGGTTCGCGAATGGCAATGATGAGCGCAGGGTTTAATATCGAATGGTCAACCTTTATGGCATCGCTGCTGGTCGGCTGCATTGGGATCCAGTGGTCGCGTTGGTATCTGGCGCATCCGAAAGTCTTTACCGTTGCGGCAGTGATCCCGATGTTTCCTGGGATCTCCGCCTACACCGCCATGATCTCGGCGGTAAAAATCGGCCATTTTGGCTACAGCGAAGCGCTGATGATCACCCTGCTGACCAATTTTCTGAAAGCCTCATCGATTGTCGGCGCGCTCTCCATCGGACTATCCGTGCCAGGATTATGGCTGTATCGCAAACGCCCACGCGTTTGACGGTGCACTTTCTTTAATACCATGCAGAGAGGGGAATCTCCCCCCTCATCTGCTGCTCTCCTTCTTCTCTGTGTTACTATAAAAGCAGTCCCCTTCTCGGTTGTTGTTCAGTATTGAGAAACATTATGCCCTGCAAAATTTTGACGCCAGACGTCACGAGCATTGACGCCTTACTACACGATCACCACGCCGTGCTGGCCAGGTCCGCGGGTGGCGCCGTAGCCGTATTCGCTAACAATGCACCAGCGTTTTACGCGGTGACGCCTGCGAGACTGGCTGAGCTGTTGGCGCTTGAGGAGAAACTGTCACGCCCGGGAAGCGATGTGACATTAGATGATCAATTTTATGAAGAGCCGCAAGCCGCTCCCGTTGCCGTACCAATGGGGAAATTTGCGATGTACGCTGCCTGGCAGCCTGATGCCGACTTTCAGCGTCAGGCCGCTTTATGGGGCGTAGCGTTGAGAGAGCCGGTTACTGCTGAAGAACTGGCCTCATTTGTTGCCTACTGGCAGGCTGAAGGAAAAGTCTTTCACCATATTCAGTGGCAGCAAAAACTGGCGCGCAGCATTCAGATTGGACGGGCCAGCAATGGCGGAATGCCAAAGCGCGATGTGAACAGCGTCAGTGAACCTGACAGCCACATTCCACCGGGTTTTAGAGGATAACGATGAAAAACGTTGGCGACCTGATGAAACGTCTGCAAAAAATGATGCCACCTAATGTCGAGCCCGCCTTTAAAACGGGCGAAGAGCTGCTGGCATGGCAAAAAGAGCAAGGTGAAATTCGTGCCGCAGCGCTGGCCCGCGAAAACCGGGCTATGAAAATGCAGCGCACATTCAACCGTTCCGGTATCCGTCCGCTGCATCAGAACTGCTCGTTCGAAAACTATCGGGTAGAGTGCGAAGGTCAGATGAACGCCCTGAGCAAAGCCCGCCAGTATGTTGAAGAGTTTGACGGCAACATCGCCAGCTTTATCTTCTCCGGCAAACCCGGCACCGGCAAAAACCATTTAGCCGCCGCCATCTGCAACGAACTGCTGCTGCGTGGTAAGTCAGTGTTGATCATTACCGTGGCCGATATAATGTCGGCGATGAAAGAAACGTTCAGTAATCGTGAAACCAGCGAAGAACAGCTGCTCAACGATCTGAGCAATGTGGATCTGCTGGTGATCGACGAGATCGGCATGCAGACCGAATCCCGCTATGAAAAAGTGATCATTAACCAGATTGTCGATCGCCGTTCGTCCTCAAAACGTCCGACCGGTATGTTAACTAACAGCAATATGGATGAAATGAACAAGCTGCTCGGCGAGCGCGTGATGGATCGTATGCGCCTTGGCAACAGCCTGTGGGTCATTTTTAACTGGGAAAGCTACCGTAGTCGGGTCACCGGTAAAGAGTATTAACGTATTAGGACCACTCCTAAGACCGCCAGCGCTATACTGCGCTGAAAAGGCATAACACGAGTTGCATATAATGATGAAAACTACCAAACGTCTGCTGTGCTGTGCGCTTGCCGCCAGCACGCTCATCTCTACCAGCGTTTTCGCCGCCTCCTGGCAGGATTCGCTCTCCAGCGCGGCCAATGAGCTGAGCAAACAAAGCTCCGGCTCGCAAAGCAGCTCGTCGCTCCCTTCCCTGACCAGCCTGCTGAATGGCAGCAATCAGTCGTTGACCTCCAGCAGCATGAATAACGCCGCCGGGATCCTGGAATATTGCGCGAAACAGAAGCTGGCCTCGGTCACCGACACGCAAAACGTCAAAAACCAGGTGCTGGATAAACTGGGGCTCAGTGCTCCTGAGCAGAAGCAAGACACCAACTATATGGACGGGATTCAGGGTCTGCTCAACGCCAAAGATGGTCAACAGCTGGACCTGAACACGATTGGCAACAGCTCGCTGGCGAAGCAGGTAAAAACCAAGGCCTGCGATCTGGTGTTAAAACAGGGCATGAACTTCATTTCCTGACGCACGACATGCCGCGTATAACCTGCGCGGCATCTATTTATTTTCGACAATACATTCACATTCCAAATAAACAGTATTTCCCCACAAAAACGCGCATAACTAAACCAATTCTGAATAACAACGTAATTTAATGTCACTACAATTGCAGCAATGTAACAACGCTATTACATTGTTCTCTCACCAAATGATTAGCCTGCCAGGCAATTGCCCGGTTTACTGAGGATCGACCGTTGTCAGAATTAATCTCCATCACTCTGTTTCTCGCTTCAGTGCTGATTTATGCCTGGAAAGCGGGTCGCAACACCTGGTGGTTTGCCGCCACGTTAACGGTGCTGGGGATTTTTATTGTCTTGAATATCACGCTGTACGCCAGTGACTATTTCACCGGCGACGGGATCAATGACGCGGTTCTCTATACGCTGACCAACAGCCTGACCGGTGCAGGTATCGGCAAATATATCCTGCCGGGCGTTGGGATCGCGCTGGCGCTGACGACCGTTTTTGTCGCTCTCGGCTGGATCCTACGCCGCCGTCGCCATCATCCACATCATGTGGGTTACAGTCTGCTGGCCCTGCTGCTGGCGCTGGCCTCCGTTGACGCCAGCCCAGCGTTTCACCAGATAACCGAACTGGTGAAGTCGCAGTCGCGCGATGGCGATCCTGATTTCCCGACGTATTATAAAGAGCCATCGAAAACCATTCCCAACCCGAAGCTGAACCTGGTGTATATCTACGGTGAGAGCCTCGAACGCACCTATTTTAATAACGACGCGTTCCCGGATCTGACCCCGGAACTCGGTGCGTTGAAAAATGAAGGTCTGGATTTCAGCAACACCATGCAGCTGCCGGGTACGGATTACACCATCGCTGGCATGGTCGCCTCCCAGTGCGGTATTCCGCTGTTTGCGCCGTTTGAAGGCAACGCCTCGGCATCAGTTTCCAGCTTCTTCCCCAACAATGTCTGTCTGGGCGATATCCTGAAAAACTCCGGCTATCAAAACTACTTTGTGCAGGGTGCCAACCTGCGCTTTGCTGGCAAAGACGTGTTTCTGAAATCTCACGGCTTTGATCATCTGTACGGTGCAGAAGAGTTAAAAAGCGTAGTGGCGGACCCGGCCTATCGTAACGACTGGGGCTTCTACGACGATACCGTGCTGGACGAAGCGTGGAAAAAATTCGAAGAGCTTTCACGTTCGGGCCAGCGTTTTTCACTGTTTACCCTGACCGTGGATACCCATCATCCGGATGGATTTATCTCACGTAGCTGCAACCGTAAACGTTATGACATCGACGGAAAAGCCAACCAGTCGTTCAGCGCGGTCAGCTGCAGCCAGGAAAACATTGCCGAATTTATCAATAAAATCAAAGCATCTCCGTGGTTTAAAGATACCGTTATCGTGGTATCTTCCGATCATCTGGCGATGAACAACACCGCGTGGAAGTATCTGAACAAGCAGGATCGCAACAACCTGTTCTTCGTACTGCGCGGCGACCAGCCGCAACAGGACACGCTGGCGGTAAAGCGTAACACGATGGATAACGGCGCAACGGTACTGGATATTCTCGGCGGTGATAACTTTATCGGCCTTGGCCGCAGCAGCTTGTCGAGCGAATCCGTGTCGGAAGTGTTCCTGAACATCAAAGAAAAAATGCTGGCGTGGAAGCCCGATATCATTCGCCTGTGGAATTTCCCGAAAGAGATGAAAGAGTTCACCGTCGACCAGGACAAAAATATGATCTCTTTCTCCGGCAGCCATTTCCGTCTGCCGCTGCTGCTGCGCGTCTCGGACAAACGCGTTGAGCCGCTGCCGGAAAGCGAATACTCGGCTCCACTGCGCTTCCAGCTGGCGGATTTCGCCCCGCGCGATAACTTCGTCTGGGTCGATCGCTGCTACAAAATGGCACAACTGTGGGCGCCAGAGCTGGCGCTCTCTACCGACTGGTGCGTATCGCAGGGGCAGCTGGGCGGACAGCAAATCGTACAGCACGTCGATAAAGCTAAGTGGAAAAGTAAAACCGTATTTAAAGACACGGTGATCGACATGGAGCGCTATAAAGGTAATGTCGATACGCTGAAAATTGTCGATAACGACATTCGCTACAAAGCAGATAGCTTCGTTTTCAACGTGGCGGGTGCGCCGGAAGAGGTCAAACAGTTTAGCGGCATATCACGCCCCGAATCCTGGGGACGCTGGTCTAATGCGCAACTCAGCGAAGAAGTAACGATTGAGTACAAAGCTCCGCTACCGAAGAAATTCGATCTGGTCATTACCGCGAAAGCCTTCGGCGACAATGCTAATCGCCCTATTCCCGTGCGCGTTGGCAACGAGGAACAGACGCTGGTGTTAGGCCATGACGTCACCACCACCATCTTACATTTTGATAACCCGGCTGATGCCGATACGCTGGTAATTGTTCCACCCGATCCGGTCGCCACCAACGAGGGCAATATTCTCGGTCACTCACCGCGTAAGCTGGGGGTCGGGATGGTTGAAATCAAAGTAGTGGCTCAGGGTTCGTAACATGAAAGGCCTGATAGCGCTTTGCTTATCAGGCCTATCGTGAACCAAATGTATTGTCTGAAAAAAAAACAGCGCCCAACACCACACCGGGCGCTGCATGGCAACCTTATTCCAGACCGTTCACCGTCTGGCGCATACCCTGCACCAGAATCATCTCCAGATTGGCCGTTACCTGCCCGGCAAGGCCAGGTAACAACGTCAAATCCTCTCCCCAGTGCGCCGCATCGCCAAGCACGGCATCCACCAGTTCACGCAGCGTTAAATCATTGCCAACTCGCGGCCACAGGCTGGCATACAGGCTTATCCACTGCTCGTCATCCTGTATTGGATAGCGTTCCCCGTCGCGCTCTGCGCGATAAAACGCCAGCAGCGCAGCAAAGGCAAACGTTAACCGCGCGGGCCAGTGCCCATTTTGTTGACCCGCCAGCAGCTGCGGCAAAATTCGGGTGCGGAATTTAGTCATCCCGTTAAGCGCAATGGAAAGCAACTGGTGGCGAATGTAGGGATTCTGAAAACGCCCGCTCACCGCGTCGGCAAATTCACGCAATTCATCCGCCGGGAGATCCAACACCGGAATAATCTCCTCACTAATCGCCCGCTCGACAAAGCGGCGGACATCAGCATCCTGCATCGCCTCACCAACGGTCTCCAGCCCGCACAGCCACGCGACCGGCACCAGAGCCGTATGCGCACCATTGAGGATAGCGACCTTACGCTCTTTATACGGTTTGATATCGCTCACCACCCGGATATTCAGCGGACACTGCGCCAGCTTCAGCTCCTCTGCCAGCCACTGCGGCCCCTGGATCACAAACAGGTAAAAATGCTCCGCGGTATCGAGAAACGCATCGTGATAGCCTAGCGTAGCCTCCAGCGCAGCGGCTTCTTCACGCGGATAGCCGGTGACAATACGGTCGACCAGCGTGGAACAGAACGTGTTTGCCGTCTCCACCCAGTCGGCAAATGCCGGAGGAAGTTGCCACTCCTGCGCATACCGCAGCACCAGCGTTTTGAGCGCCTCACCGTTATAGTCGATAAGCTCGCACGGGATAATTACCCAGCCCTTATCCACCGCGCCCGCAAAGTGGTTAAAGCGCTCCAACAGCAGGCGTGTCAGCTTGGCCGGAAAACTCACCGGCGGCGCGTCATCCACACGGTCCGCTGCGTGATAGCTAATTCCGGCTTCGGTGGTATTCGAAAACACAAAACGGATGTCCGCATTGTGCGCCAGCGCCAGATACGCCGCGAAATCCTGATACGGGTTGATTTCGTTATTCACCGAACGGATAAGCCGTGCCTCACTCACTGCCTCACCCTGCTCGTTTAGCCCGCGAATAAGCGTGGTATACAGCCCGTCCTGGGTATTCAGCGACGGCGGAAAATCGGTATTGATCGGGCGAACGATGGTCACGCCAGCGTTCAGATCGGTTTGCTCGTTGAGGATATCCAGTTGCCAGTCAACAAACGCCCGCAGGAAGTTTCCTTCACCAAACTGGATCACGCGCGTTGGGTAGCTGGCCCCCGGAAAATCACGTCGATTCAATGTCTTCATCGTATTTCCCCTCTCAGAACGTGATCACGCCTTTAATCAGCTCACGGTTGTTAATCACATCCCGTTCGTAGATTTCTGCCAGTGTGGCAAACGCGTAACGGTGCGTGAGCATCATGTCAGCGGTCAGTTTGCCTTCCGACATCAGACGGCCCACTTTGGCGAAATCTTCCGGCGTGGCGTTGCGACTGCCCATCATGGTGGTCTCTTTCTTGTGGAACTCCGGATCAGAGAACTGCAAATCGCCTTTGAACAGCCCAACGAAAACGATGCTGCCGCCATGACGAATCAAATTCACCGTGTTGTTCATCGCATGCTGATTCCCCGTGGCATCAATAACCTTTTGCGCCAACGAACCGCCAAACTGAGCGCGTAGCTGCGCATCAAAATCTTCAGCGGATGGGTCGATAACCGGGAGTCCCAACCGGGAAGACACGTGCTCCCGGCGTGCTGGACTGGTATCGGCGACCACCACCTGTGCGCCATCGGCTTTGGCAATCGCTGCCGCCCCCAGACCAATCGGACCCGCGCCGACCACCAGCACTTGCTCACCCGGCGCCACCGCCGCCCGGCGTACCGCATGCGCGCTGATAGCGTAAGGCTCAATCAGTGCCGCCGCCTGCGGGTCAATCCCCTGCGCATCCAGCAGGTTGGTCACCGGAACAGAAAGATATTCACTGAAACCGCCATCCTGGTGCACGCCAATCACTGAAATCTTCTCGCAGCAGTTAGTGCGCCCGCTCAGGCATGCCGGACACTGCTGGCAGGCCACGTAAGGAATAACCGCCACCTGCTGACCATTTTTCAGATTCTGTATATTCTTACCCAGACCGACAATTTCCCCACATATTTCATGACCTAATACACGCGGGTAGCTGAAAAAAGGCTGATTGCCACCCCAGGCGTGAATATCGGTACCACAAATCCCTACCGACTTAATTTTAATTAATGCTTCACCCTCACCCGGAATAGGTATTTCGCGCTCTTTCCAGACTAATTTTTTAGGTTCCTGGCAAATCAACGTATTCATCGTAGACATGATTCTGCTCTCCTGTTTTTTTGTTGCCTCAGATATCAACGAAAATAAAAAAGACGGAGAAAGCAGAAACACAATCTGTGAATCCCAGCGCATAAAAATGTTTTAAATCGGGTTTTAATAGATAAAAAGGAGAAGCCATGAGCCGTTCGCAGAACTTACGCCACAATGTGATTAACCAGATAATCGATGATATGGCGCGTGGTCATATCCCTTCCCCACTCCCCTCACAAAGCGCACTGGCGGAGATGTACAACATCAGCCGCACCACCGTGCGCCATATGCTGAGCCACTTAGGCGAGTGCGGCGTTCTGACCCAGGTCGGCAGCCACTACGTCATCGTGCGAAAACCCGACCATGACGATGGTTTTGCCTGCACCACCGCCTCCATGACCGAGCAAAACCGGATTTTTGAACAGGCGTTTTTCACCATGATCAACCAGCGACAGCTGCGTGCAGGCGAGAGCTTCTCCGAACTGCAGCTTGCCAGAGCTGCAGGCGTCAGCCCGGTGGTAGTACGGGAATATCTTTTAAAATTCGAACGTTACAACCTGATTAAAAACGAAAAACGCGGTCAGTGGAGCATGAAGCAGTTCGATCAGGCCTATGCGGAACAGCTGTTTGAACTCAGAGAGATGCTGGAAACGCATTCTCTGCAGCATTTCCTCAATCTGCCTGACGATGACCCGCGTTGGTTGCAGGCTAAAACGCTGCTGGAGCGCCATCGGATCCTACGCGACAGCATTGGCAGCAGCTTTCGCATGTTCTCGCAGTTAGATCGTGAGTTCCATGCTTTGCTACTCTCTGCTGCCGATAATGTATTTTTTAATCAATCACTTGAAATCATCTCCGTGATTTTCCACTTCCACTATCAGTGGGATGAGAGCGACCTCAAGCAGCGTAACATCATTGCCATTGATGAGCATATGACCATCCTCAGCGCGCTAATATGTCGCAGCGACCTGGATGCCACCCTCGCGCTCTGTAACCATTTGAATTCAGCCAAACAATCGATGATTCGCTCCATCAACCAGGGTTGTAACGTCGCTCATTAAGTACCGATAAAAAACAGCAAATCATTACCGGGAGCACGATTTTATAAAAATAAAAACGCCTGAAAAATACCTCTTGCCTATGCTCACGCTAAGTCGACTGCATTAAAAACTTTTGTGAGCAGTGATGAGCAAATTGATTCATCACTGGTATTTTTTCAATACTGCACAGTCCTGCTGTGTGAAAAATAAATTATTGAGGTTCAGGAGTCCGGCGTGGAAAAAAATAATATTACCCTCGACCCAAGTTCTTCGTTTGGCACGTCGTCATCTGCGGATATTAATGTTCCGCCTGAGGGCATGGTGCAACGCAGTAGCCGAATTAAACGTATCCAGACCACAGCAATGATTTTATTATTTTTTGCTGCGGTGATTAATTACCTCGACCGCAGCTCACTGTCGGTCGCCAACTTAACGATTCGTGAAGAACTGGGGTTGAGTGCCACGCAAATCGGCGTGCTGCTGTCGGTATTCTCTCTTGCTTACGGTATTGCGCAACTGCCCTGCGGTCCGCTGCTGGATCGCAAAGGTCCGCGCATTATGCTGGGACTGGGGATGTTCTTCTGGTCTCTGTTTCAGGCACTATCCGGCATGGTGCACAGCTTCACCCAGTTTGTGTTGGTGCGTATCGGGATGGGGATCGGCGAAGCGCCAATGAACCCGTGCGGCGTAAAGGTCATCAACGACTGGTTTAACATCAAAGAGCGCGGCCGCCCGATGGGATTATTCAACGCCGCCTCCACCATCGGGGTTGCCATTAGCCCGCCGATTCTGGCTGCCATGATGCTGGTAATGGGCTGGCGCTGGATGTTCATCACCATTGGCGTGCTGGGTATTTTCCTCGCCATCGGCTGGTACATGCTGTATCGCAACCGCGAGCAAATTGAGCTGAGCGCCACGGAACAAGCGTACCTGAACGCTGGCAGCGTCAATGCCCGCCGCGATCCGCTGAGCTTTGCCGAATGGCGCAGCCTGTTCCGCAACCGTACCATGTGGGGCATGATGCTGGGCTTTAGCGGCATCAACTATACCGCATGGCTATACCTGGCCTGGCTGCCGGGCTACCTGCAAACCTCCTACAACCTGGATTTAAAAAGCACCGGATTAATGGCGGCGATCCCGTTCCTGTTTGGCGCAGCCGGCATGCTAATTAACGGTTTTGTCACCGACTGGCTGGTGAAAGGCGGTATGGCGCCGATTAAGAGCCGTAAGATTTGTATTATCGCCGGGATGTTCTGCTCCGCAGCCTTCACCTTCGTCGTGCCGCAGGCCACAACGTCAATGGCCGCCGTGTTACTGATCGGTATGGCGCTGTTCTGTATCCACTTCGCAGGTACCTCGTGCTGGGGTCTGATCCACGTCGCTGTCGCCTCACGTATGACCGCTTCCGTGGGCAGTATCCAGAACTTTGCCAGCTTTATCTGCGCATCGTTTGCGCCGATCGTCACCGGGTTTATTGTTGATACCACCAACTCTTTCCGCCTGGCGCTGATCATCTGCGGCTGCGTCACCATGGTGGGCGCCCTCGCCTACATCTTCCTGGTTCGCCAACCCATTAGCGATCCGCGTAAAGATTAATCCTCCAGATGCCCGATAACAACGTGCTTATCGGGCATGTTATGCTCCTCATATGAACATCACCTTGCGCGCCACTACCCTGGCAGATACTGCCGCTCTTCCCGCCATCGAACGATCTGCGGGGCAACGTTTTTTACTCATCCCCGAACTGGCGTGGATTGCTGAAGACCAGATTTTATCGGCTACTCAGCATCAGGCTTTTGCCGCCGCAGGCATGAGCTGGCTGGTGCAGGTCGATGCGCTTCCGGTCGGTTTTTTGGTTGCCGAAACGCTGGGGTCATCGCTGTTTATTGCTGAACTGTCGCTGCATCTGGAGTGGCAGGGAAAAGGAATTGGCCGCAGATTGATTGAGTATGTTGCCGAACAGGCGCGCAAGAAAGGTTACACGTCGCTCACGCTGACCACCTTCCGCGATGTGACGTGGAATGCGCCATGGTACGCGCGACTGGGATTTGAAATACTGGCTGACGAGACGCTGCCTGCAAAGTTGCGCCAGAAAAGAGAAGAGGAAGCAGCGCATGGACTGGCATTTGAATCGCGCTGCGCCATGCACCTGATGTTGCGCTAATTGCCCGATGGCGGCTACGCCTTATCGGGCCTACGTAACATTTCCGGTAAGCCCGATAAGCGGCAGCACCATCCGGCAACCACGTATCTTTCCCCGTAGGCCGGATAAGCGACAGCGCCATCCGGCAACCACGTAACTTTCCCGTAGGCCGGATAAGCGACAGCGCCATCCGGCATCACAGGCTTAGAACGTTTCCCAGTTATCCCCGGAATCCGTTACCGCGGCTTTGCGCGGCTGGACCGTTGAAACCGGTTTTGCTGTCGCAACATCGCGAGCACGCTGTTGGTCATGCTGAATACGGAACACGGCAACGGCCTGAGTCAGGCGGCTGGCCTGCTCTTCCAGCGCCGCAGCGGCGGCGGCGGATTCTTCCACCAGCGAGGCGTTCTGCTGCGTCACGCGATCCATCTCGGCAACGGCCAGACCAACCTGGTCAATACCGCGGCTCTGTTCATCAGAAGCAGAGGCGATTTCACCCATGATATCGGTCACGCGGGTTACCGCATTGACGATCTCATCCATGGTTTCACCGGCGCTTTCAACAAGCGTTGAACCGACATCCACACGGCTGACCGAGTCTTCAATCAGGCTCTTAATCTCGCGCGCGGCCTGCGCACTACGCTGGGCCAGGTTACGTACTTCACCCGCAACTACCGCAAATCCACGGCCCTGCTCACCTGCACGTGCCGCTTCTACCGCAGCGTTGAGCGCCAGAATGTTAGTCTGGAAGGCAATGCCGTCGATGACGCTGATAATGTCGGCGATTTTCTGCGAACTGGATGCGATGTCACGCATGGTTTGCACCACGTTATCCACCACTTTGCCGCCTTTCTGCGCGGTTTCAGAAGCACTCAGCGCCAGATGGCTGGCCTGACGCGCGTTTTCGGCGTTCTGCTTAACGGTCGCCGTCAGTTGTTCCATGCTGGCCGCAGTTTCTTCCAGGGAAGCCGCCTGCTGCTCGGTACGGGAGGAGAGATCGTTGTTGCCCATCGCAATCTCGCTGGCACCGCTGTAAATCGCGTTGGCACCGTTACGCACGTCACCCACGGTATTCATCAGCTCACCCTGCATGTGACGCAGGCTTTCCGCCAGTTGCCCAATCTCGTTGGACCCTTCCACTTCAATACGTTTCACCAGGTCACCGCTGGCGATATGACGAATGCTGTCGATCAGACGGTTCATTGGGGAGATAAGGGTCAGCTTGATACCAAACCACACCGCAATAATCGCCGCCAGTACGGTAATCAGCACGCAGATCAGCACCCACATCGCCTGGCTGTAAGAGCTGTTGTTATCTTCCACCGCGATGTCATACAGGCGATCATTCTGCTGCATGTAACTCATGTACTGCTTCTCAAAGCCATCCTGATAGCTCTGCGTCGGTTGATCAAAGAATGCGTTGATCTTCCCGTCACCCAGTAACTGGATCAGCTCCGCCAGCGCACCATGATAGATGTCATAGGTGCGGTTGATCTCCTGGAAAGCGGCTTCGCTTTGGCGCGGATCGCGCGGGAGCGACTCGTAAATCGCCCAGTTTTTTTCCGTCAGCTTCAGCGCCGTACTCGCCACCTGCATCAGCTCGGCAACGGTCGCGCCGCTACCGATATTGCTCTGATCCATCATGTAGCGAATGCCTGCCCGGTTCAGGGTGTTACGCGTTTGCAGCAGCTCAACCCAGGTGGCGTTCAGCGCAGACTGTTGCTGGCGAATGGTTTGCAGAACGGTAAAGTTCTCTTTGTCATTCTTAAGTGAGTTAAAAAACAAGCCGCCCGAGGCGAGCTGTAAAAGGCCAAATAGCGCCAATACCAGCAGTAAGCTGGTAACAATCTTCATTCGTTTTAACATGTTTTCTCTTTCCGCTAGACAGATACTCTGGTTTTCGGCCTGGAAAGAGAAAACTTTATGGTGCCAGCAATTGCCACAGAATTATCGTTTTCACATTAAATACCGTTCCCTATGACAAATTACGCAAAAAATTAGTCGTTCCATTACGTCTTAGGTGTAGGATTCCGGTTTTTGAAGGAAAGGATGCTTCTATGTTAAATCGCGATTTTGATCACCTATCCACCCTCGCACACCACTTTTTTGAACGTGAAGATATTCGCCAAAAGCTCAATATCATCGATCAGTACAACATCTCCGGTTGGGAAGTCTGGATGCAGATAGAATTTGCCAATCTGCTGGCTTCAACTGGTCATGAATGGTGGCGTGAACAAACTCTTGCTTGCGATCTCCGGAAAAATCCACAGCGTTTGTCAGTGCGTGCAGATTTCTTGTTGCGGAAAAAAGGCTGGACGCAAGATAGCTACATTGCGCTTGAACTCAAACAGAACCAGGATCCGACAAGCTGCGTCAGAAATATGATTGCTGATTTGGTTAAAAGCGCAAAAATCAAACGTTCGGAATTAGAGCTGCGTAGCTTCTGGACGCTGGGGGTAACGCCCCGCATAGATAAAGAGCGTCTCGATGAACTCATTGACTACTATCTGGATGAAAAATATTACCTGACTAAATCACGTAAGAAACATGTGTTGCTCAGAGACATCGAACATACGCCTTACTGTTATATCGTAATCTGAGTCTCTCAGTGAGGTGCTTTGTCAGTGGGAAAACACGGCATGTAGGCAGGCAAACGCTATAATGCCGTGATCTCAATCACATAAATTTCCCCGTTCTCCCCGCAGTTTACCGCTCACTGACACTTGGGACCGCTTAAGCTGACATACAACCGCTCACTTATTTACCTTACTTTACGCGCGTAATTCTCTGGCAAGATCCCCCCAACATAGCAGTCAATTTACCTCCTCAAACACAAGATCAAACCCACGCGGCTTCGGCCAATTATTAATTAGATACCAGGTTTTACTATGGATACGAAAAAGATATTCAAGCACATACCCTGGGTGATTCTCGGAATCATCGGTGCATTCTGCCTCTCGGTAGTGGCATTACGTCGGGGTGAACACATTAGTGCCCTGTGGATCGTGGTCGCCTCAGTTTCTGTTTATCTGGTGGCCTATCGTTACTACAGCCTGTACATCGCCCAAAAGGTGATGAAACTTGACCCAACGCGTGCCACGCCGGCGGTCATCAACAATGACGGTCTGAACTACGTTCCAACCAACCGTAACGTCTTGTTTGGTCACCACTTTGCCGCTATCGCAGGTGCTGGTCCGCTGGTTGGGCCGGTACTGGCTGCGCAGATGGGCTACCTGCCCGGTACGCTGTGGCTGCTGGCAGGCGTCGTGCTGGCCGGTGCGGTGCAGGACTTCATGGTGCTGTTTATCTCTTCCCGCCGTAACGGCGCATCTCTGGGTGAGATGATCAAAGAAGAGATGGGCCCGATCCCGGGAACCATTGCACTGTTCGGCTGCTTCTTAATCATGATCATCATCCTCGCAGTACTGGCGCTGATCGTGGTAAAAGCGCTGGCGGAAAGCCCGTGGGGTGTGTTCACCGTCTGCTCAACCGTACCTATCGCGTTGTTCATGGGGATCTACATGCGATTCCTGCGACCGGGACGCGTGGGCGAAGTGTCGGTGATTGGTATTGTGCTGCTGGTTGCTTCTATCTACTTCGGCGGCGTGATTGCGCACGACCCGTACTGGGGCCCGGCGCTGACCTTTAAAGACACCACCATTACCTTTACCCTGATCGGCTACGCATTTATCTCTGCGCTGCTGCCGGTATGGCTGATCCTCGCCCCGCGCGACTATCTGGCTACCTTCCTGAAAATCGGCGTTATCGTCGGTCTGGCGGTGGGGATTGTTATCCTCAACCCGGAACTGAAAATGCCAGCAATGACCCAGTACGTTGATGGTACCGGTCCGCTGTGGAAAGGCGCTCTGTTCCCGTTCCTGTTCATCACCATCGCGTGTGGTGCGGTATCTGGCTTCCACGCGCTGATTGCTTCCGGAACCACACCGAAGCTGCTGGCCTGTGAAACCGATGCGCGCTTTATCGGTTACGGCGCGATGCTGATGGAATCCTTCGTCGCAATTATGGCGCTGGTTGCCGCGTCTATCATCGAACCAGGTCTGTACTTCGCGATGAACACCCCGCCTGCGGGCCTTGGCATCACCATGCCGAACCTGCATGAAATGAGCGGCGAAAACGCACCGCTGATTATGGCGCAGTTGAAAGACGTCACCGCACATGCGGCAGCGACCGTCAGCTCCTGGGGCTTCGTCATTTCGCCTGAGCAGATCCTGCAGACCGCGAAAGACATCGGTGAACCGTCCGTTCTGAACCGAGCAGGTGGCGCACCGACGCTGGCCGTTGGTATCGCTCACGTATTCCACAAAGTGCTGCCGATGGCTGATATGGGCTTCTGGTACCACTTCGGTATTCTTTTTGAAGCGCTGTTCATCCTGACCGCACTGGATGCCGGTACCCGTTCTGGCCGCTTTATGCTGCAGGATTTACTGGGTAACTTCGTGCCGTTCCTGAAGAAAACCGATTCTCTGGTTGCGGGTATCATCGGTACTGCGGGCTGCGTAGGCCTGTGGGGTTACCTGCTGTATCAAGGCGTTGTTGACCCGCTGGGCGGCGTTAAGAGCCTGTGGCCGCTGTTCGGTATCTCTAACCAGATGCTGGCTGCCGTGGCACTGGTTCTCGGCACCGTGGTACTGGTTAAAATGCAGCGCACCAAATACATCTGGGTTACCGTTGTTCCGGCAGTATGGCTGCTTATCTGCACCACATGGGCGCTGGGTCTGAAACTGTTCAGCACCAACCCGCAGATGGAAGGCTTCTTCTTCATGGCGAATCAGTACAAAGAGAAGATTGCTAACGGCGGCGAACTGACCGCTCAGCAGATTGCCAACATGAACCACATCGTCGTCAACAACTACACCAACGCAGGTCTGAGTATTCTGTTCCTGGTGGTGGTGTACAGCATCATTTTCTACGGGTTCCGTACCTGGCAGAAAGCCCGCGCCATCAACGGTCGCTCTGATAAAGAGACACCGTATGTACCGGTGCCGGAAGGCGGCGTGAAGACCTCTTCACACCACTAACCTGAAGCCGGGTGGCGAACTGCGCTCCCGGCCTACAAAGTAAAGTTAACGTAGGCCGGATCAGGCGCAAGCCGCCATCCGGCTTTATTCATTAACAGGGCGTTCCATGTTTGGTACTTTAGGTCAGGCAAAAAAATATCTCGGTCAGGCGGCGAAAATGCTGATTGGTATTCCGGACTACGACAACTACGTCGAGCACATGAAGACCAACCATCCCGATAAGCCGTACATGACCTACGAAGAATTCTTCCGCGAGCGCCAGGAAGCCCGCTACGGTAGCGGCGGAAGCAGTTGCTGTTAGAAGGAGAAGTGAATGACCCCGATTGCAGTTACCCTACTCACCGGTTTTCTTGGCGCGGGTAAAACCACCCTGCTGCGCCATATTCTCAACGAGCAGCACGGTTACAAGATTGCCGTTATCGAAAACGAATTCGGCGAAGTCTCGGTGGACGATCAGCTGATTGGCGATCGCGCCACGCAGATCAAAACCCTGACCAACGGCTGCATTTGCTGTACCCGCTCCAGTGAGCTGGAAGACGCACTGTTAGACCTGCTCGACAACCTCGACAAAGGCGCCATCAATTTCGACCGTCTGGTGATCGAATGCACCGGCATGGCCGATCCCGGCCCGATTATTCAGACCTTTTTCTCCCATGAAGTGATTTGCGAACGCTACCTGCTGGACGGCGTAATTGCGCTGGTTGACGCGGTACATGCCGACGAGCAGATGAACCAGTTCACCATCGCCCAGTCGCAGGCCGGCTACGCCGACCGGATCCTGCTGACCAAAACCGACGTCGCGGGTGAAAGCGAAAAACTGCGTGAGCGTCTGGCACGCATCAACGCCCGTGCGCCGATTTACACCGTCACGCATGGCGATATCGACCTCTCCCTGCTGTTCGACACCAACGGCTTTATGCTGGAAGAGAACGTGGTCAGCGCCAAACCGCGCTTCCACTTTATCGCCGACAAGCAAAACGATATCTCCTCGATCGTCGTCGAGCTGGATTACCCGGTAAACATCAGCGACGTGTCGCGAGTGATGGAAAACCTGCTGCTGGAATCCGCCGAGAAGCTGCTGCGCTATAAAGGCATGCTGTGGATTGAAGGCGAGCCGAACCGCCTGCTGTTCCAGGGCGTGCAGCGCTTGTACAGCGCCGACTGGGACCGCCCGTGGGGTGACGAGCAACCGCACAGCCAACTGGTGTTTATCGGTATTAATCTGCCGGAAGACGAGATCCGAGCCGCGTTTGCGGGATTGAAGAAGTAATCCCCTGCTGAATTGCCCGGTGGCGCTACGCTTACCGGGCCTACTAATGGCACTTTCCCGTAGGCCGGATCAGGCGCAGCCGCCATCCGGCACTCACTGCCCCAGTATAAGGCTATTTCTTGTTTTGCTCTCTCAGCATAGCCTCGCGCAAAATAGCATTCAGCCGTGTCTGGTAACCCTTCCCGGGGCGCTTTAGCCACTCCATCACATCGGCATCAATGCGCACCGATGCCTGCGTTTTCAACGGACGGAAAAACTTACCGCGATGAGCCTCTGACCACTGCTCATCTTCGGTCACGGGAACGTCGCTGTAATCAATATCATCATCCGGTTTATTCGCCAGCGCCTTCAGTTCAGCCTCATGCTGAGCACTCAGCGCGGATACGCTGCCGCGTTTATGTTTAACCATGCTCATAACGATTCCTCTCTTTACTGTCTGCCTTTCTGGCACTGATGATACGAATGACTTCAAAGCCACTTTCAAACCTAACGCTATGGGCAATCAGAATAACCACAATGCCATGAACGAGACCGATGGTCTGCCACCGATACTCACCGTTCTCATAACGATCCTGTCTGGACAAATGCCGGGGATCGTCGAAAACCAATACTGCGTCCTCAAAGCGAACACCATGTTTACGGTGGTTACTTTGTGCTTTGTTTGCATCCCATTCAAACTCCATTGGCATGTATTTCATCCCTAATTGTATATACAAAAACGTATATACAATTATCTTGCAATTATACCTCGGTTGTTGGAAATAGCTTCACAATTTGACGATCAGGAATTGAATTTTGTAGGCCGGATCAGGCACAGCCGCCATCCGGCATATCTCCCCAACCGTTTATCGCATTCTTGCAGAGCGAGAATGCTGTTTTTCCTCTCTCCAAAAAACATTCATTAAAATGATCTTTAGCGGTAAATGATCACTATAAATTATAAAAACTCGTTATAAATAATCAACTTACAAATTTCTGGTAAAAAGGAGACTATCTACCCGAAGAAAAAATAAGCCTCTTCACAGAGGCCAGGACAGTATTTATGACATCAGGAAATTTCACCCAGACGGCCGCTTTTCTTTGGTCGGTCGCCGACCTGCTGCGCGGCGATTTTAAACAATCACAGTATGGCCGCATTATTCTCCCCTTCACCCTGCTGCGCCGACTGGAGTGTGTGCTCGAAGACAGCATAGAGGCCGTACTTGCCCAGGCTGAAAAAATTAAAGCGCTCAATTTACCGGAAGAGGCGCAAGAGAAGATGCTCCTGCGCGCCGCAGATGGTTTGACGTTCTTTAACACCTCGCCGATGGATCTCAGTAAAATGGGGCAAAACGGCATCAAGGCCAATCTGGAAAAATATGTTCAGTCCTTCTCCACCGATGCCCGTGAGATTTTCGATCACTTCAAGTTCAGCGAGTTTGTCAGTCAACTGGAAGAAGCCAATCTGCTGTATAAGGTGGTGCAGAAGTTTGCGACGGCGGATTTAAGCCCGAACGCCATTTCCAACCATGAAATGGGTCTGGTGTTTGAAGAGTTAATCCGCCGCTTTGCCGAAGGGTCTAACGAAACCGCCGGCGAGCACTTCACTCCGCGCGATATCGTACGCCTGACCACTTCACTGGTTTTCATCGGCGACGACGACGCGCTCACCAAAGACGGTATTATCCGCACCATCTACGACCCAACGGCGGGAACTGGCGGCTTTCTCTCCTCTGGGATGGAATATCTGCACGAGCTGAACCCCAATGCGGTGATGCGCGCTTTTGGCCAGGAGCTAAACCCGGAGTCATACGCCATCTGTAAAGCCGACATGCTGATTAAAGGCCAGGATGTCAGCCGCATCAAACTCGGCAATACACTTTCAAACGATCAGTTGCCCGCCGAGAAATTCGATTACATGCTCTCCAACCCACCGTTCGGCGTGGACTGGAAAAAGATCGAAGGGGAAATCGGCGACGAGCACGCACAGAAAGGTTTTGACGGGCGCTTTGGCCCCGGCCTGCCGCGCGTCTCCGATGGATCGTTGCTGTTCCTGCTACATTTGATCAGTAAAATGCGCGACGCCCACAGCGGCGGCGGGCGCATCGGCATCATCCTTAACGGCTCCCCGCTGTTTACCGGCGGCGCGGGCAGCGGCGAAAGCGAGATCCGCCGTTACATCCTCGAAGCTGACCTGCTGGAAAGCATCATCGCCCTACCAACCGATATGTTCTACAACACCGGTATCGCCACCTACGTGTGGATCCTCTCCAACAAGAAAGCACCGGAACGCAAAGGCAAAGTCCAGCTCATTGATGGCAGCAACCTGTGCGGCAAAATGCGCAAGTCGCTGGGTTCAAAGCGTAATCTGATGGGCGAAGACGATATCCGGCTCATCACCCAAACCTTCGGCGATTTTGCGGCAATAGAGACCACCACGCTGGAAGCATTGGGCCTGGAAAAAGCGCCGGAGCAAAAATCCAGCCGTGGCCGTCAGCCTGCAACCGCGAAAAGCGAAGCGCCGAAAACCTTCGCCAGCAAACTCTTCAGCAGTACCGATTTTGGCTATCGTCGCCTGACCATTGAGCGCCCGCTGCGCCTGTCGGCACAGCTTACCGATGAGGCCATCGCCACTTTACGTTTCGCGCCAAAACCGTTTAACGCGCCGATGGAATGCCTATTTGACGCGTTTGCCGCCCAGTGGCAGACAGATAGTTACGGTAATTTCTCTGCGTTAGAAGCCGAAGCCCGCGCCATAATCAAAGCCGAGTTTGCCGAGCTGAAAGAGAAACAAATCAAAGACCTGCTCGACAGCAGGCTGTGGCTGGCCCAGCGCGAGTTGATGGAAAAAGCCCGGCATATTCAGGCGGCGTTTGGCGATAAGCCTGGCGGTATTTTCGGCGTCAGCGATGACTTTAATCAGTTCCAGATTGACTTAAAAAGCGCGCTAAAAACCGCCGGTGTGAAGCTGGATGCCAAAGAGAATAAGCAGTTTATTGACGCCGTGACCCGCAAAAACCCGGACGCCGCGCCGGTGGTGAAGAAGATATTAAAAGAAGACGCCCAGCCGCTGTACGGCGCGTTTGCCTATTGCGGTCAGGTGGTGGAGTTTGAGCAGGACGGCGATCTGCGCGATAACGAAAACGTACCGCTCAATCCCGCCGTATCCACCAGCGATTTGATCGAGAGCTACTTCAAGGCGGAAGTGTTGCCGCACGTGGCGGACGCGTGGATCAACGCCGATAAGCGCGATGCAATTGATGGCGAGATCGGCATTGTCGGCTATGAGATCCCATTTAACCGTCATTTTTATGTGTACACGCCGCCACGATCGCTGGAAGAGATTGATGCTGATTTAGATGCAGTGAGTGCGGAGATTATGCAGTTGCTGCGGGAGGTACACTCCTGATGGCTAAGTATAAGACGTATCCGGAGTATAGGGATTCTGGGGTTAAGGGAATTGATAACATTCCTACTTACTGGAGATTAGCATCTTTATCTAAACTTTTTAGCATTAAGGCAGGGGGAGACCTGCAGCAAAATATTTTTAACGAATTTCATTCTGAAGAATTCCCTTACCCTATTTATACTAACGCAAATAATGAATATGCTATATATGGTTATACAAAAAAAGCCAATTATCCCAATAACACTATAACCGTAAGCGGTCGTGGTGAAGTTGGCTTTGCTGTATATAGAAATCACGCATACGATGCAATAATTAGGTTATTAGTATTAGTCCCCATTAAAAAGTTAGAATGCAAATACTTCGCATATTTTATTAATTCAGTGATTAACTTTAAAGTTGAAAGTTCTGCTATTGGACAATTATCGACGCAACAAATATCACCCTATAAAGTAGCGATCCCTTCACTAAAAGAACAAAGGTTCATTATATTATTTTTAGATCACGAAACTGCAAAGATAGATAACCTTATCGAGAAACAACAACAACTCATTGAACTACTAAAAGAAAAACGTCAGGCAGTGATTAGCCATGCCGTGACCAAAGGGCTAAATCCTGATGTGCCGATGAAAGATTCAGGTATTGAGTGGTTGGATTCTATCCCCTCGTCATGGGAAGTTAAACCAACGTATGCCATATGTTCAGCTTCTACCGAAAAAAACACTGATGGTTTAGAAAATAATGTACTTTCATTAAGTTATGGCAATATTATAAAAAGAAAAACTGATACAAATTTCGGATTATTACCTGACTCATTTAACACTTATCAGATAGTAAAAGATGGAGATATAATACTAAGGCTAACTGACTTACAAAATGATAAAAATAGTTTACGGGTTGGACTAGTGACCCAGAGTGGAATTATAACACCGGCTTATTTAAAGCTTAGCGTAAAACACGCTATAACACCATCATTTTCATATTACCTACTTCATACCTATGATATTTTTAAAGTGTTTTATGGCATGGGCGGAGGCCTGAGACAATCAATGAAATTTGAAGATTTTCGTAGATTACCACTGCTAATACCATCGAAAATAGAACAAGAGAGTATCGTCACTTTCATTGATAAAAAAATCATCAAAATCGACATCCTAATCGAAAAACAACTCCAGCAAATCGCCCTCCTCAAAGAACGCCGCACAGCCCTGATCTCCGCCGCCGTTACCGGCAAAATCGACGTGCGCCACTGGCGCGCCCCCAACGAGCAAACCACAGCCGAAGCGGAGGTCGCCGTATGACCCCCGACATCACTCGCGAGATCAACCTGCAAAACGACATCATCAACCAGATGTCCGCCAACGGCTGGATTGTCGGCAAAAGCGACGGCTACGATCGCGAACGTGCGCTCTACGTACAGGACACGCTGCAATTCGTGCAAACCACCCAGCCGCAGGAGTGGGAAAAGTTTGCGAAGGTTTACCCCAACGACACCGAACGTCATTTTCTCGATAACCTGGTCACTCAACTGCAAAAAGCCGACATCAACGCCACCGATATGCTGTCGCGCAGCTGGGGCACGCTCGGCGTACTGCGTCATGGTCTGAAGATCCGCAACACCCGCTTTTTTCTCTGTCAGTTTAAGCCGGAGCACACGCTCAACCCGGACACCCTCGCGTGCTATCGGCAGAATCTCTGTCGGATCGTGCCGGAGCTGGTCTACAGCCCTTATGCCAGCATAGCCCAAGAAAACGATCTGAAAGCGAAACGCTGGCGTATCGATCTGGTGCTGTTTATCAACGGTCTGCCGATTGCCACGCTGGAGCTGAAATCCGAGTTTAAGCAGGCGGTACAGAACGCCATTACCCAGTATAATAAAACTCGGCTGCCGAAAGACCCAGCCACCAACAAGCCCGAGCCGCTGCTGACCTTTAAGCGCGGGGCGCTGGTGCACTTCGCCATCAGCCAGTTCGACGTCTATATGGCGACCAAACTCGCGGGCGACGACACCTTCTTCCTGCCGTTCAACAAAGGCACAAAAGTAGGCGGCGCGGGCAATGACATCCCGGAAGACGCGGGCCGCTATGCGACCGACTATCTGTGGAACGAAGTGCTGCAGCCGGATAACCTGCTGAAAATCCTTGCCAACTTCGTACATCTGCAAATCGAAGAGAAAGAGGACTGGAACGGGCAGAAGTACAAAAAAGAGAGTCTGATCTTCCCGCGCTATCACCAGTGGGATGTGGTCAACAAACTGCTACAGGCCGCGGCGCTCGAGGGAACCGGCAACAAATATCTGATCCAGCACAGCGCCGGTTCCGGCAAATCGAACTCCATTGCCTGGACTGCGCACCAGCTTTCTCGCCTGTATGATGACAGCGGCGAGAAGCTGTTTCACTCGGTCATTGTGGTTACCGATCGCACGGTGCTCGACGATCAGCTGCAGGACACCATCTACCAGTTTGAACATGCCGACGGCGTGGTCGGGCGCATCAATAATAAAGAGGGTGATGGCTCCAAGTCGGAAAAGCTGGCCAGCGCGCTGGAACACTCGCAGCCGATTATTATCGTCACCATCCAGACCTTCCCGTTCGTGCTGAAAGCGATTGAAAACAGCGTCAGCCTGAAGCAGCGTAAATACGCGGTGATTGCCGATGAAGCCCACTCGTCGCAAAGTGGATCCACGGCGCGGCAGCTAAAAGAAGTGCTGATGAGCGAAGAGCGGGATGACGACACGCTACTGTCGTCAGAAGACAGCCTCAACGCCACCATTGCCGCGCGTCGCAACAGCGGCAATCTGAACTATTATGCGTTCACCGCCACGCCGAAAGCCAAAACTCTGGAGCTTTTTGGTCGCCTCCCGCACCCAGGCGAACCGGCATCGGCCACCAACAAACCAGCGGCATTCCACGTATACACCATGCGTCAGGCCATCGAGGAAGGCTTTATTCTCGATGTACTGAAAAACTACACCAGCTATAAAGTGGCGTATCAGCTGCTGCAAAAGCTGGAAGATAAAGACCGCGAAGTGGACAGCAATCGAGCCAAGGTCAGGCTGAACCAGTGGGTGACGCTGCACGATTACAACGTCTCGCAGAAGGTGAAAGTGATCGTCGAGCACTTTCGTAAGCATGTGATGAACCTGCTCGGCGGGCAGGCAAAAGCGATGGTGGTCACCAGTTCACGCAAGGCGGCGGTACGTTACAAACAGGCATTTGATAAGTACATCACCGAAAACCGCTATGCAAAAATCAGCGCCATGGTGGCGTTTTCCGGCGAAGTCGAGTTTCAGGAGAGCGACCCTAACAGCGACGCATTACTGAACCAGAAATTCACCGAAACCAACATGAATCCGGGGCTGAAAGGCCGGGATATGCGCAAAGCGTTCGATAGCGATGATTATCAGGTGATGCTGGTCGCCAATAAATTCCAGACCGGTTTTGACCAGCCTAAGCTATGCGCCATGTATGTCGATAAAGCCCTCGGCGGCGTTGAGTGCGTCCAGACGCTTTCGCGGCTGAATCGTACCTATCCGGGCAAAGCGGAGTCCGGCACTTTTGTGCTCGATTTTTATAACGAGCCGCAGGATATTCTGGATGCCTTCCAGCCCTATTATCAGACCGCCGAGCTGACCGACGTCAGCGATCCCCAGCAGGTATTTGATCTGTTTGAGAAACTGCGTGCCAGCCAGATTTTCCAGTGGAACGAGGTGGACCAGTTCTGTGACGCGTTTTTTACGAAAAACAAATCCAACGCCACCATCAGTAATATCTGCCGCCCGGCCGTCGAGCGCTGGCAGAAGCGTTATGCCCTCGCCGTCGACGCTTATCTGACCGCCAAAGAGATGTTTGAAAGAACCAAAAAAACCGGTGATGTGGTGCTAATCACCAATGCCGAAAACAGCTTCAAAGCCTGCAAGCAGGAAAAAGATCGGCTGGAGATTTTCAAGAAGGATCTCGGCAGCTTTGTGCGCTTCTACGAGTTTATGTCGCAGATCGTCGAGTACGATGACAAAGATCTGGAAAAGCTCAGCCTGTTCGCCCGCCATTTAAGACCTTTGCTGCACGAACAGCGACTGGAGGAAGATGAGATCGATCTCAGCAACGTGGAGATGAGCCACTATCGCTTATCGAAGATCCACGAACAGCATCTGAAATTACAGGAAGATGCTGCGGAATATACGCTCGATCCCAGTAACGACGTGGGTACGGCAAAACCCAAAGACAAGAAAGAGGAATTTCTGTCGCATATTTTGTCGCGCATGAATGAGCTGTTTATCACCGATCATCTGACGGATAAAGATATGCTCAGCAGCGCAATGACCGTGTTTAATAAAATCACTGAGAATGAAACCGTGATGAAACAAATAAAAAATAACAGCCCTGAGCAGGCAATATTAGGCGGTTTTTTCAAAGCGGTGGACGATGCGGTGATGGACAGCGACGAAGCGCGACAAGAATTTATGCTGCAGTATTTATCAAACCCGCAGTGCGCTAAGGGCTTTGCCCGCCTGATGTTTGATATGGCGACGGGTCATTTCGCGTTGCCTGCATAAGGTGTTTATAATGTGCAAGCCGTTCGCGAGTAAGCGATAGCATATGCAGGAAAATAACAGGAAGGATCCATGAGCGATATACAACTGTTCCGCCACTGCGCTGGAAGAGTACAAGAACTACCGGGCAAGGCCGCGGCTGTCGAAAAAGATCTGCAAAGGCTGATTGAATCACATATGGAAACCTTTCTTGGCGTTCGGTTTCTCGACACTGAATACAGTACGGGTAAAACACATCGTGGCCGGATTGATACATTAGGTCTCGATGAAAATAGCTGTCCGGTTATTATCGAATATAAACGACATAGCAATGAAAACGTGATCAATCAGGGCCTATTTTATCTCGACTGGCTACTCGACCACAAAGCGGAGTTTCGCTGGCAGGTGATGGAGAAAATGGGTAAAACTACGGCCGAAGCCATCGATTGGTCAGGCACGCGATTAATCTGTATTGCTGCTGATTTCAATAAATACGATGAACATGCTGTTCAGCAAATTAACCGTAATATCAGTCTGATTCGCTACAAGCTATTTTCCAGCGACCTGTTGATGCTGGAACTGGTGAATGCCGTGGTAGAAAATAGCCCTCAGCATAACGTGCAGGACATCCCAGCCAGCAGCAATGGGAAGCGTCATACTCGCACACAGCGCGAACAGCTATCTTCTGCTTCTCCAGCACTACTTTCACTCCACGAGCACCTAAAAAGCTATGTGCTGTCGCTTGGCGATGAAGTCCAATATAAAGAGTTAAAACTCTACGATGCCTTCCGTCGTATCCGTAACTTCCTGTGCGTTGCGGTTTACCCAATAACCGATCCCCACCTTCGCCTGTGGCTGAAGATAAGCCCGCAACATGTCCAGTTTGAAGAGGGATTTAGTCGGGATGTGACCAATATTGGTCATTGGGGAACTGGTGATGTGGAACTCATCATTCGTAATGAATACGATCTTGATAAAGCTAAGCTTTTGGTTGAGAAAGCATATCAGGAAAATTAAGCGACTTTACCCAATACATCGCCACATTGAACGCCCGTTTTCACCAGATAGGCCAAGCCTCGGACACAGGCAATATTGTTCTGATGCCAGGTGGCACCAACGCTTACCGGGCCTACAAATGGCACTTTCCCGTAGGCCGGATCAAGCGTTTACGCCGCCATCCGGCACTTGCCCCCACTCATTCGGTAATCACAAACCGCGTCGCGGCAAAGCAGTTCAACACCCGGTGCACCAGAAATACCATGGTTAACGTTGCCACCAGCGCGACGGTGACGGAGGTGATGCGGTACAAATCGCTGAATACCAGGTCCTGATCCGGGTGCAGGTTCTGACCAAACATAATGCCGATAGTAGTGATACTGGCAAAACCCACGCCCGCCCCGACTTTTTCCATTACGTGCAGGCGGGCGCTGAACGCCAGCCCGAGGCCAATCAGCGGCATCATCAACAGCATATGGTTGCTGAAATCATAGATAAGCAGCTGCACCAGCAGAATGTACAGACAGGCCAGCACCACGCCGACCACGCGCCAGATCGAGCTAATCACCGCACCGCGGTAGTGCATCGGAAACAGGATCAAAATGCCTGCCATCAGCGCCGACAGCGAATCACTCAAATCGCAGATCTGGAAGACCACAAAAATCATCGTCGCCACCGTGCCGGAAAGCAGCGACTCGTGGCGAACCCGGGCGGCATCTTTTTCAATGCGCGGCGGCGGTAGGCGAGGTTCCACGTCCGGGATCAGATAATGCAGCAGCGCGCTCAGCGCCACCGCCATGACGCAGGCTTCCATATTGGAGAACATCAGCGTATGCCAGTTGGTGGTGGGATAACTCATAAAGTTGAGCATCGTGCTCTGGCACACCACGCCCATCGAACCGAGCAGAAACAGTGGGCCTTTGCTCATAAAACGAAAGCGCATCACGTACAGGCCGAACACCACCAGCGTCATGATCAGCGGCCACTGCGAGAGATAACCGACAATCAGCACCATTTCAACGCAATTTACCGCCGCGCTGAACACAAACTGTGTTGCCACATGGCGGTTGAATACCGGTACCAGCGACAGCAGCATCAGCGGATAAACCACAAAGAACACGCCGTACTGCACGTTGTAGAAGGTCGAAATACTCAGCGCGATTGTCCCGGCAACGGAGATACGCAGGGTCTGGCGAAAATCATTGGCGGTGTAGACAATGTTCCCGTGCGGCGTAAAGACGTGGGCCAGCGTGTTAATAGACATAATGCAGCCAGCTAACGAGATGGATCTGCGCCCCGGCAAAGGTGCGGGCGAACATCCCCTCGCTGTTATACAGCTGTACCGTGGCGCGCGCCCCGGTCGGTAACGGCGTGTCGAGCGGTTCGTTTAGCGCGACGTGAATACGCATACGCTGGGCATCGCGCACCCAGCGGGTGGACTGTTCCGGCTGCGACAGCTGGCCGTTAACCTGCTCCTGACCCGCCAGAATACCGGCATCGCTGCTGGTAACGCGAGCAGAGAAAACCTTGCCCGGCATGGCATCGAACACCACGGCGGCATCGGTATTTACCCGAGTGTGGCGCAGGCTTTTCTCGCGAAAGTCAGCCACGATATCGGTCTGATGGCTGACCAGCGCCAGTAGCGGCGTGGCGGCGGTGGCGTAAAGTCCGGGGCTAAGCTGGAGATTGCTCACCGTACCGTCGGTCTGGGCATATACTTTGCTCCAGCCGAGGTTCAGCTGCGCCTCTTCCAGCGTGTTACGGTATTTTTGCAGCGTTACGTTACGTTTGTCATCGCGCTCGCCGCGCTGGATCAGCAGGTTCTGAATACTGGCATTCAGCGCCGCCACCGACTGCTCGCTGGTTTGCCAGGCGGTACGCACCTTGTCGAGATCGGATTGCGACACATTCTGCATGGCGCTCAGGCGCTGATAGCGGTCTAAGGTGGTCTTATCGTTGCGGGCGTTGAATTGCGCGGTGCGCAGGTTGGCGCGGGCAGAGACGATCTGCGCATCCAGCTGTTGGTTACTCAGCTTCGCCTGCTCAAGGGCAATTTGCGCAGCCTCGACCTTATTGATAAATGGCGTCGGATCCAGTTCGTACAGCAAATCGCCCTTCTTCACCTGGCTATTATTGTGTACATGCACCTGCGAGACGTAGCCGGAAACGCGTGAGGAAACGGGCGTTACCACGCGCATCACCGTGGAGTCCGGCGTCAGCGGGATCCAGATATCGGCAACGATAAACCAGGCGAATATTACCAGGAAAGCGGCAATACTCACCCTTACCCAACGGGCAAATTTTTGTTCTGGGGTCATCATATTTTTTAGTGTTGATTGTCTTCTTCGCGGATTGTCCGCAGATTGCAGGCGATTTGATTGAGCGTGGCGCTGAAGGAAGCGAGTTCCGCCTCAGGGATGGTGCAGGTGACGCGATGTTGGTATGTCTCTATCACCCGGTTGAGTTCGTCCAGCCTTGCGCGGCCTTGCGCGGTCAGCGCCAGCAGGCGGATGCGTTTGTCATAAGGCGATGTGGAACGCAGCAGATAGCCCTGCTTTTCCAGCTGCGAGAGGGTGCGCATCAGCGGCGGCAGTTCGATGCCCTGCATTTGTGCCAGTTCACTGACTGAGACGTTGTCTCCCAGTTGATACAGTTGCATCAGTACCGTCCAGCTGGACTGCGTCAGGCCTGTATCGGTGATGGCAGCATCAATAATGGCCCGCCACTGGCGCACCACCATTGCCATGCGCATCCCCATTGGTCGGCGGGCAAACAGTTCATCTTCAGTCATCTTATTTTCCCCTCATCGCTGAAAAGAAAATAATACTTATCAGGATAAGTATCAAGGAACAGGCTATCCAGAAGCATGAATTGATAAATATCGTGAATATAAAAGAGGCCGGGACGATAACCCCCCAGCCTCTGTCGATGAAAGAAAATCACTCCACCTGATCGCGTCGCAGCCCGACGTCCCGCAGCCGCTCATCGCTCATCTGTTGCAATACGCGCCGCGTTTGCGCTCGAAGCCGCCACGCCTTGTATGCCCGCCAGATCAGTACAAACCCAATAAACGGCTGTTTTGCTTTATTCTCGTGAAATTCCATACCTTGCCTCCCCGCCTTGCCAGAGGCTTTATCTTCACGGATCTGGCCTAAAACAATACAGACTCACAAAGTACTTTTATTTAACATACAGATTGGTTAAAAAGAGTTCTGCATCGCTTTTTTCACGCCAATCTGTACTGATTTTTTAATCTGTATGGTACCCATGAGGGATACAGCATGACGCGTTACCAACATCTGGCCAATCTGCTGGCCGAACGCATTGAGCAGGGGCTGTATCGCCATGGCGAAAAACTGCCCTCGGTTCGCAGCCTGAGCCAGGAGCATGGGGTCAGCATCAGCACCGTCCAGCAGGCGTATCAGACGCTGGAACAGCGCCAGCTGATCACGCCCCAGCCACGTTCCGGTTATTTTGTCGCACCACAAAAAGCGCAGCCACCCGTGCCACCGATGTCGCGTCCGGTACAGCGTCCGGTCGAAATCACCCAGTGGGATCAGGTGCTGGATATGCTAAAGGGCAACGCGGACAAATCGATAATTCCGTTTAGCAGCGGCGTGCCCGACATTGATCAACCGAGCCTGAAGCCGTTGTGGCGCGAGCTCAGCCGCGTGGCGCAGCATAATCTGCGCGCGATACTGGGCTACGATGAAATCTCCGGATGCCGTGAACTGCGTCAGCAGATTGCGCGGCTGATGCTGGACGGCGGTTCGGTGGTTAATGCAGATGATATTGTGATCACCAGCGGTAGTCAGAGCGGAATGTCGCTGGCGCTGCTGACGGTCTGCCAGCCCGGAGATATTGTCGCCGTTGAATCACCGGCCTACTACGGCACGATGCAGCTACTGCGCGGCTTAGGGATCAAGGTGATTGAGATCCCAACCGATCCGGATACCGGGATCAGCATTGAAGCGCTGGAGCTGGCGCTGGATCAGTGGCCGATCAAAGGTATGCTGCTGGTTCCAAACTGCAACAATCCGCTCGGATTTATTATGCCGGATGCGCGTAAACGGGCGGTGCTCGCCCTCGCCCAACGGCACGATATTGTGATTTTTGAAGACGATGTGTATGGCGAACTGGCCACAGAGTATCCCCGCCCGCGCACGATCCACTCCTGGGACAGCGACGGTCGGGTAATACTCTGCAGTTCGTTTACCAAATCCGTCGCCCCCGGTCTGCGTGTGGGTTGGGTGGTGCCCGGTCGCTATTACAACAAACTGCTGCACATGAAGTACGCCGTCATTGGAACTAACGTTCCCGCTACGCAACTGGCAGCGGCTTCCTTTGTGCGCGAAGGTCATTATCATCGGCATATCCGGCGTATGCGCCAGATTTATCAGCGCAATATGGAAATCTACACCTGCTGGGTACGGGAATACTTTCCCTGCGGGATCTGCATCACCCGACCAAAAGGCGGCTTTATGCTGTGGGTCGAGCTACCGCTCCAGGTCGATATGGTCTGTGTCGCTAAGCAGCTTTGTCGCCTGAAAATCCAGGTTGCGCCGGGTTCGCTGTTCTCCGCATCGGGGAAGTATCGCAACTGTGTGCGCATCAACTGCGCGTTGCCGCCAAACGAGAAGCATCGGGAAGTAATGCAGAAGCTCGGCGAGGCGGTAAAAACGGCAATAGAGTAGATCGAGCTGCCCGGCGCTTCCGGGCAGGCAATTAGGCAGTTTAAGCTATATCTAATGTCTTAAACCCTGAATATCTTCAGCGGAAAGTCGGGTGATTTTTTGTACCGTGCTGATATCGATGCCATCTGCCAGCATGGTGCGGGCAATACGCAGTGCCTCATCACGTCGCCCCTCTCGAAGCCCTTCCAGCCTGCCTTTTTGTAGTCCTGCCTCATGTAATCTGTCCGCGATCGTCATCAATTGCTCCTTGTGCTGCGGTGAACGTTCGGCAACCCCGCGAATAAACTCACTGAATCGAGGTGCATCGCCAGTTCGTAAAATATAATTAAACAGCGTCTTTATCTGAGTGTCATTAGTCAGTCCGGTAAGTAGCAGGGAAACAATTTGCTCGACCAACCCCATAAGATCGCGTTGACGGATATGTTTTTGGATTAACTCCAGCAGCGCCATACGTCGATGCTGCACAATTTCGTCATCCGGAATAACCGTAATATCCACCAGCGGAAACGCCGCAGCATACAGCTGACGAGCCAGCTTCGGGTTGGCAAACTCATCCAGCCAGCACAGCGAATAAGGGTACGGGCTTTTAGCGCCGTGATAAAACAGCATCGGCACCACCAGCGGCAACTGCTGATGCCCGGCATCTAAATGTTTCTGCATGGCCGCTACCGCATAGCGCATCAGTCTGAATGCCATATGCGCATCCGGTGTGCTTTGGTGTTCAATCACTACATAAATATATCCATCCCCATCCGTCGTTTTCACCGACCACAGCACATCGGAATAGTACGCACGTAAATTCTCTTCGATAAAACTGTCTGACTCGAGTTTAAGCGTCCGAAGATCGCAAAGCTCGCGCAGCGAAGCGGGAAGATGTATTTGTAGGAAATCCCGTGCAGTCTCAGGGTGACGTAAAAATGTTTTAAAAACCGCATCATGCGGTGTTGAAGCGGAAGCTTTGTTCATGGCGATCCTTCACCTGAAAATAAGATGCCATGACTGTAGCGCCGGAAAACCACATCCTCACCTGCAACTTTCTCTCTTTGCGAGGCGATTTCCGGGATAACAACGCCCTTATGTAACGTCTACATTTGTCTGGAACACGTCACGCAGAATCGCCATCTCAATGCGCATTCCCACTTTTTCACCTCCCGGCCTGTGCTATAACAAACCATCACTTTCAGGGAGGACACGATGTGACGCATACCCGAGATATTCCACAATCGTTCTGGCGTGATGAGCAGTTGCCGTGGCTGGAGCTGCGCAGCACCTGGCAGAGCCAGCAGGCCTATAAGCGGCATCACCACTCTCAGCTCTCGATTGGGGCAATTCTCGAGGGGGAAACGTGCTGTCAGTGCGATGGCGAGGAATACCATCTGCAGGTGGGCGACCTGATTGTGATACCGCCGCTGGCACCTCACAGCTGTAATCCTGTTAACGGACAGTTTCGCAGCTATCACATGCTTTATCTTGATGCCCAGTGGTGTCTTGCTAACCTCCCTGCACAGAACACCAATCAGCGGCTTTGCACGCCTGCTCGCGTTATCCGCGATGCGCAATTATTCCAGCGTTATATGCACCTTGTGACGCTCATGCCGCAACGCCAAACCGCGCAAATAACGGATGCCGCGCAAGCATTGCTTCACTCGCTGCCGTTGCAGTCGGTCGCACCAGAAAACTCAAGCGCCACCAGCCAGTATCTGCGCGAACGGTTGCAGTCCAGCCTGCTCGCGCCGCCCTCACTCGATGAGCTGGCACATGAGTGTCACATGCGTAAAGAGACGCTGATCCGTACCTTTAAGCAAGACACCGGGCTGACGCCAGGAAGTTATCTGAACATCATACGGATTGACTATGCTCGCCAGCGGCTGCGGGCCGGAGACGAAATTGCCGATGTCGGATACCAGAGCGGGTTTGCCGACCAGAGCCATTTCCATCGCACCTTTGTTCGCTACACCGCCGCCACACCGCGCCAGTACGCGTTGGGACGATCAATATCAGACAATAATTAGCGCTGCGTCAGGCGTACGGTGCTCTCAGATTCATTCTCTGAGGTCGCTATGTCGCTGCTTTCTGTACTTTTTCCTTCTGCTTTTCCCGCGCTGGCGCTGGCGCATTTCGTCGCATTGCTTAGCCCCGGGCCGGACTTCTTTTCACTGGTCGGTTACGCCGCACGATACCGGATGCGCGGCAGCGCCGGGTTGTGCGTGGGGATCGCTTTCGGCAACGGGCTGTATGTTCTGCTGGCAATTATCGGTTGGGGGATCCTGCGCCAGCTTCCCCTGTTGTTTACGGTTATTGAGCTGCTGGGCGCGCTTTATTTATTGTGGATTGGCAGCCTGCTGGTACGCAGCCGCCCGCAAACGCTGACCGGAACAGACACCCAGTCTACCTGTCCAGGATTTGGCAAACAGCTACTGCTGGGATTGGGTTCGTCACTGCTCAACCCAAAAAATGCGCTGTTCTATCTGGCGCTAATGACCGCCCTGCTCGGCCCGTCGGTGACGCTGCTGCAGCAAACCATGAGCGGGATCTGGATGACCAGCGTAGTGCTGTGCTGGGATCTGCTGATCGTGATGTTCATCGGTTTACCGCAGATCCAGCGACGGTTATCCAGAGGGATATTATGGGTGGAACGTATCGCTGGGGGTGTATTGATTATCTTCGGTTGTGCCATCGCGCTGCGATTTTTGCCGAGCATCGTAGTCTGATTTCCAGGGCGATTTTCTGCACATAAACCGGATAAACTCGTTTAATTAATATCCAATCCGCATTACACTGCGGATGGTTATTACCCGTTCAACTTACTCTTCCTGAGGTGCGATGTGCTGATTGTTACCTGTAATCGTTACGTTTTCTGACCCCGCGTCAGTGAGCGTATCTTCTGTTTGCGCTTCGCGCAGACAGCGTTTTTGATTACATGAAATTCAGTACATTTGCAGTCTGCTTTTTTCTGTCATCGGTCTGACGTCTCAAAGACGGTATTGAATTTCGCTATTCCCGTTGAGGGTTTTCTCCCGACAAGGAGCTGTTTTATGCAACGGATTCTCGCGTTTTTCTCCCAACGCGCCACAACGCTATTTTTTCCTGTCGCGTTGATTTTATATGACTTCGCCGCCTATCTGTCGACGGACCTGATCCAGCCTGGCATCATCAATGTGGTACGTGATTTCAACGCCGATGTTAGCCTGGCACCCGCCGCGGTGAGCCTCTATCTGGCGGGCGGCATGGCGCTGCAATGGCTGCTGGGGCCGCTTTCCGACCGAATTGGCCGTCGACCCGTGCTGATTGCGGGGGCGTTAATCTTTACCCTCGCCTGCGCTGCCACGCTGTTCACCACCTCAATGACGCAATTTCTGGTAGCCCGATTTGTGCAGGGCACCAGCATCTGCTTTATCGCGACCGTTGGCTATGTCACGGTGCAGGAGGCGTTTGGGCAAACGAAGGCCATTAAGTTAATGGCGATAATCACTTCCATTGTGTTGGTTGCACCGGTTATCGGCCCGCTCTCCGGGGCCGCGCTGATGCACTTTGTACACTGGAAGATCCTGTTTGCCATCATTGCCGTCATGGGGCTTATCGCCCTGATTGGGTTAATGTTAGCCATGCCGGAAACCGTCCAGCGCGGCGCGGTGCCGTTCAGTGCCCGCGGCGTAGTGCGTGATTTCCGCGACGTTTTCCGCAACCGGGTGTTCCTGTTTGGCGCAGCCACGCTGTCGTTAAGCTATATCCCGATGATGAGCTGGGTGGCGGTCTCACCGGTTATTCTGATCGATGCTGGCGGCATGACCACATCGGAGTTTGCCTGGGCACAGGCCCCGGTGTTCGGCGCAGTGATCGTCGCCAATATGGTGGTGGTTCGTTTCGTGAAAGATCCGACCCAACCACGCTTCATCTGGCGGGCCGCACCTATACAGCTGAGCGGGCTGGCAGTGCTGATTGTCGGCAATTTACTGTGGCCGCACGTCTGGCTGTGGTCGGTGCTGGGGACCAGCCTGTATGCGTTTGGTATTGGGATGATCTTCCCGACGCTGTTCCGCTTTACACTGTTTTCCAACAACTTACCGAAGGGTACGGTTTCCGCATCGTTGAATATGGTGATCCTGACGGTGATGGCGGTTTCTGTCGAAATTGGGCGCTGGCTATGGTTTAACGGCGGCAGGATTTCGTTTCATCTGCTGGCGGTTGCGGCAGGGCTCGCTGTCGTGTTCACGCTGGCAGGTTTACTCAAACGGGTACGCCAGCATGAGGCAACGACGTTAGCCACTGAAAACTAACCTGCCCGCTTATCCGGCCTACGACAACTATGTAGGCCGGATAAGCGCTTGCGCCGCATCCGGCTACGCTCACCTCACCTTACGCAATGCGTGCAAATCCCGCTTCCAGATCGACAATCAGGTCGTCGATATCCTCAAGGCCAATATGCACCCTGACCAGCGTGCCGCTGAAATCTACCTCTCCAGCCGGACGAATGCTGTTCAGCTCTTCCGGCTGGTTCGCCAGAATGAGCGACTCAAATCCGCCCCACGAATAGGCCATATGGAACAGCGAGAAGTTATCGAGGAAATTCGCCATCTGTTCGTCGGTCAGTCTCTTTTTCAGCACAAACGAGAACAGGCCTGAGCTTCCGATAAAATCACGCTGAAAATACTCATGGCCCGGACATTCCGGTAATGCCGGATGATTCACCCGTGCCACTTCCGGCCTTGCCGACAGCCAGCGGGCAATATGGATGCTGCTCTCCTGATGCTGCTTAAGGCGTACCGCCAGGGTGCGCAATCCGCGGCTGCCGTTGTAGGCCGTATCGGCGTCCAGCGTTTGCCCCATCAGATAGGAGTTCTCGCGCAGACGATCCCAACAACGGGCGTTCGACACCGCCGTGCCCAGCATGCCGTCCGAATGACCGATGGTGTACTTCGTTCCCGCCTGAATGGAAATATCCACGCCATAATCCAGCGCTTTGAACAGCACGCCCGCCGCCCAGGTGTTGTCGATCATAATAACAATCTCCGGATTCATCGCGCGGATAGCCTTCACCATCCCCGGCACGTCCTGGACTTCCATGGTGATAGAACTTGGTGACTCAAGGAATACCACCTTCGTTTCCGGCCGCAGAAGATCGACGATACCTGCACCAATCAGCGGATCGTAATACGTTGTTTCCACGTTGAATTTACTCAGGATCTTATTGCAAAAATCCTGGGTTGGTTCATAGGCCGCACCCGTCATCAGAATATGATCACCACCCTGAACAAACGCCAGAATCGCGTTAGTCACCGCCGCAGCGCCGCAAGGGTACAGCGCGCAGCCAACGCCGCCTTCCAGCTCGCTCATTGCCTTCTGAAAGGCAAAGTGGGTGTAGGTTCCGCGACGACCGTAAAACAGCTCGCCGTTAGCGCGATTGGCGGTGGCAAATTTCTTGTCCTTCACGGTATCAAATACCAGTGAAGAGGCGCGTTGGATAACCGGATTCACCGCTCCCTGGGTGTAGCGTTTGTCACGACCAGCAACAACCAGGTGCGTTTCAAGCTTCATTGCGTCTTTCATAACATCTCCTGTTCTTAATCCGTGTGAGACCTATACCACCGCAGCAGTAGAGTTTATTTCAGTGTTGGTCTGCTTTTTTCCAGCGAACCGTTCAACAATCTGCGCCGCATTCAAATCATGGATAACGTTAATCAGTGTGGCCGGCGCATCGGTAATGGTGCCCAGCACCACCAGCATAGGGATTGCTTCCATCGGCAGGCCCAGCGTGGTGACGATAAAGATTTCACCGAGGAACGCCCCGCCCGGCACGCCACCAACGATAATGGCGGAGAGCACCGCAATCAGCATCGTCAGGAAGAAGGTTTCGGTGGTGAATTCCATGCCCAGCACGGAATAGATAAAGACAATTTTTAGCGCGGCAATCATCGCCACGCCGCCCTTGTTGAGGTTAACCAGCAGCGGAATGGAGACATCAACGATTTCCGGGTTAATCCCCATCGCCTTACCGGCACGCAGCGTCACCGGCAGCGTCCCCAGTGAAGAGCAGGTCCCCAGCGCAGTAGCAGACGGCTCAATCGCGTTACGCCAAAAGGCTTTGACCGCCGGAATACCGCCGCCAATATACGAATAGAGAATCGAGCCAAAGACAAAGTAGACCAGCGTGGCAATCATAAACAGGCCGATGGCGCGGGCAAAGGTTAACAGTAGTGCAGAGTCCTGACTGGCCATGGTGGCGGCGAAGTAGCAGCCCAGACCAATCGGCGCGACCTTCATAATGATCGACACGATCTTCATGATCACGGTATTGGCGTCTTCCAGCAGCGACGCAATGCGTTTACCGGCCTGATCCGACTGGCCAATTGCGACACCGGCGATGATCGCCATTACGATCAGCGCCAGAATATTGGACTTAGAAAACAGTCCGATAAAGTCGCTGGTGGTGATCATACTGACAAAATCCATCTTACCGCTGCCCGCCTGTACCGACTGTGAGAGATCGATAGTGACGCCCTGCGCCGGGTTATACCAGAGCGCCAGCGCGACGATCCCGGCGGCTGGAATAAAGGCCATGGCGATCGAAACAATAAAGATAATCGCCATAATGCGCCCCAGCCTTTTCAGGTCGGTCATACTGGCGATCGAAGACATAACGCTGATCCCCACCAGCGGCACAATAATCATAAATAACAGGTTTAAGAATATCTGACCTATTGGCTGGAGTTTACTTGCAAACGATGGGGCATAAATACCTAATAAGCCGCCAATCACCAGAGCAACTAATAAAATAATCGACGATTTGTAGGGTTCGAGTCGTGACCACATAATCGGTACCTTTAGAATAATAATTAATGAGATTAAATTCACAATGTGATGAGTTTCCGTTTTGCCTCCTTTTATTTTGTGACGTAACTCACCTAAGTTGTTATTTTTTCATTTTGCCAGCAAGTTGTTTCCTGTGATTCAATAGTTGCATGTTTAAAACGCGAATGTAACGGCCTATTCGTACCGTTTTTGCAAATCACTTGTGAATTAAAGGAAACTATGAGTACGCCGATTTCACTCAAGCATCTGGAGTTTTTTATTAAAATCGTCGACTGCGGAGGATTGTCAGAAGCCGCGGCGCAGCTCAACGTATCGCCGTCTGCGGTCAGCAAAAGTCTGGCCGCGATGGAAGACACGCTGGGCACGACATTAATTAAACGCACCACCCGCAGTATTACCCTGACCGACGCCGGGCAATATCTCTTCAATCGCGCTAATAAGCTTTTGAAAGAATTCGATGAAACGCTGAATACCACTTCAGGTTATTACCACAGCCCGCAGGGTGAATTACGCATAACCTGTTCAATTGCGTTTGGTTATTCCCGGCTGGTGAACCTGGTAGATAAATATCGCTCCCAGTTTCCGGATGTGAATCTGTATATCGATCTCAACGATAACTTCGTGAATCTGAACGAAACGGATTTCGACATCGCCCTGCGCATCTCCACCGCACCGCCGCAGAACTATGCGATGCGCAAGCTGGTGCCTGTTCGCTGGGCGTACTGTGCCTCACCCGGCTACCTCGCCAAAAAAGGCATGCCCCAGCGTCGAAGCGATCTGGTGGATCATGATTGTCTGGTTTATCCAGGCCTCACGCCGGTACTGAAAGTGGCGGATGAACAGGATCGTCTGCATCAGTTGAAACTGCATATGCCGATCCAGGCCAACAGCAGCCTGGTATTGCTGAAGTCAGTGTTAGAAGATCAGGGAGTGGCGTATTTGCCCACCTATCTGATTGGCGATCATATTCAAAAAGAAGAGATAACGCCGCTGATGCTCGACGGCACTATCACCTGTGAAACTCACGCCCTGTATGCGCTGTACTTTCCCAGCAAGTACAGCAATCCGAAGGTGCGATCGTTTATCGATTTTCTGGTGACGGAACTCGGCCCCTTGCCCGCCTGGGACAACTGGATCCCGGAGTAAGCCCAGCCCACCTGAAAATGGGAGGTACTCCACATTTTTTGCGCGATCCCCCCGTCTGGCTCTATCCTTAAGCCTATGAATAAAATTGCTGAACTCAAACGCGCCAAGCGACTGGCGCTCTCATTACTGCTGATTGCCGCTGCCACTTTCGTCATCACGCTGTTTCTGCCGCCTAACTTTTGGGTACTGGGGATCAAAGCGATCGCCGAAGCGGCGATGGTGGGCGCGCTGGCGGACTGGTTTGCCGTGGTGGCGCTTTTTCGCCGGGTGCCGATCCCGTTTATCTCGCAGCACACGGCGATTATCCCGCGCAATAAGGATCGGATCGGCGAAAATCTCGGGCAATTTGTCCAGGAAAAATTTCTCGATACCCAGTCGCTGGTCGCGCTGATCCGCCGCCATGAACCGGCGCTGTTGATCGGCAACTGGTTCAGCCAGCCGGAAAACGCCCAGCGCATCGGCCAGCATCTGCTGCAAATTATGAGCGGTTTTCTCGAACTGACCGACGACTCGCGCATTCAGCGGCTGATCAAGCGGGCGGTGCACAAGGCCATCGACAAGGTCGATCTCTCAGGTACCAGTGCGCTGATGCTGGAAAGCATGACCAAAAATAATCGCCATCAGGTGCTGCTCGACACGCTCATCGCCCAACTGATCGCCCTGCTTCAGCGCGACAGCTCGCGAGCGTTTATCGCCAGACAGGTCGTGCACTGGCTGGAAACCGAACATCCACTGAAAGCGAAGATCCTGCCGACCGAATGGCTGGGCGAGCACAGTGCCGAGCTGGTGTCTGATGCCGTTAACTCCTTGCTGGATGACATCAGCCACGATCGCGCGCATCAGATCCGCCATGCCTTCGATCGCGCCACGTTTAAGCTCATCGATAAGCTCAAACACGATCCGGAGATGGCCGTGCGGGCCGAAAGCCTGAAAAGCTATCTGAAGGAAGATGAAGCCTTCAACCGTTATCTTGGCGAGCTGTGGGCAGACCTGCGTCAGTGGGTGAAAACCGACATTAACGCCGATGATTCCCGCGTGAAGCAGCGCATCGCCAGCGCCGGGCAGTGGTTCGGCGAAACGCTGGTAGCCGACAGCGCCCTGCGCGCCTCACTGAATGGGCATCTGGAGCAGGCCGCGCATAAAGTAGCGCCAGAGTTCGCCACCTTCCTGACGCGCCATATCAGCGACACGGTGAAAAGCTGGGATGCACGCGATATGTCGCAGCAAATCGAGCTGAACATCGGTAAAGATTTGCAGTTTATCCGCGTCAACGGCACGCTGGTTGGCGGTTCTATTGGGCTGGTGTTATATCTGTTGTCGCAAATTCCTTCCCTGCTGACGCTGGCGAATTTTTAAGGAGAAGAATTCAATGACGATGAACATCCGCATTTTTTCCCTGCGCGAAACACCGGAAAAACTGCACGAGGTCACCGCTTACTTTCAGCAACAATGGGCCTCAGAAGACTCCATGAAAGTTTACGAGGATGCGCTGCATCGTTGTATTGGCGCAAAGAACCCGCTACCGCAGTGGTACTGGCTGCAGGACGGCGACAGCATTGTTGGCTGCGCCGGATTGATCACTAATGATTTTATCAGTCGCGGCGAACTGTGGCCGTGGCTATGCGCGCTCTATGTCGATCCTCGCTATCGTGGTCACGGTCTGGCATTTCGCCTGATTGAACATATTGCGCAGCAGGCTAAACAGCTAGGCTTTATGCAGCTCCATTTGTGTACTGACCTGGAAGGCTTATACGAGAAAGCGGGATTTTACTTTGACGGGCCGGGCTATCATCCGTGGGGGGAAGTCTCACGGGTCTACAGTCGTAATCTGTAAGCGCACAATTGTTGTACATCAATAAAGCCAGATAAATTGCATGGTTATAATGCGACGTCTTTTTACTGTCTCCCGTGTTACGGGGAAGGAAAATCATGTCGCTAATCACCGATTTACCCGCCATTTTTAATCAATTCTCCGACGCCCGTCAGAAAGGTTTTCTCACCGTAATGGATCTTAAAGAGCAGGGTATCCCGCTCGTTGGGACCTATTGCACCTTTATGCCGCAGGAGATAGCGATGGCGGCAGGCGCGGTCGTCGTTTCGCTATGCTCAACCTCTGATGAAACGATTGAAGAGGCCGAAAAAGATCTGCCACGAAACCTGTGTCCACTGATCAAAAGCAGCTACGGGTTTGGTAAAACGGATAAATGTCCGTACTTCTACTTCTCTGACTTGGTGGTGGGCGAAACGACCTGCGATGGTAAAAAGAAGATGTACGAGTACATGGCTGAATTTAAAGCGGTACATGTGATGCAACTGCCCAACAGCGCCAGTGATGCGGCTTCGCGGGCGCTGTGGAAAGCCGAGATCCTGCGTTTGCAGCAGGTAATCGAAGCCCGTTTTGGCACCCCGATAACCGAAGCCGCGCTACGTGAAGCCGTCATTCTCAAAAACCAGGAACGTCGTGCACTGGCAAACTTCTACCGCGTTGGTCAGCTCAACCCACCCGCACTCAGCGGCAGTGACATTCTGAAAGTCGTCTACGGTGCAACCTTCCGCTTTGATAAAGCAGTACTGATCGACGAGCTTAATAGCATGGCCGAGCGGGTACATCAGGAATGGCAGGCCGGGAAACGTCTGGCGTCACGTCCACGCATACTGATAACCGGCTGCCCCATCGGCGGCGCGGCAGAAAAAGTGGTTCGTGCCATTGAAGAAAACGGCGGTTGGGTGGTGGGTTATGAAAACTGTACCGGTGCGAAAGCCACTGAACAGTGCGTGGAGGAAACTGGCGACGTCTACGACGCGCTGACCGATAAATACCTCGCCATCGGCTGCTCATGTATTTCCCCTAACGATCAACGTCTGAAAATGCTCAGCCAAATGGTTGAAGAGTACCAGGCTGACGGCGTCGTCGATGTCATTTTACAGGCTTGCCACACTTACGCCGTTGAATCACTGGCCATTAAACGCCACGCCCGCCAGCAGCACAACATTCCCTATATCGCTATTGAAACCGACTACTCCAGCGCGGATATCGGCCAACTTAGCACTCGTGTCGCCGCGTTCATTGAAATGTTGTGAGGAACAGGGATGACATACTCAATAGGGATCGATTCCGGCTCCACGGCGACTAAAGGTATTTTGTTGGAAAGGAACGTCATCAGACGTCGCTTCCTCTGCCCAACACCTTTTCGCCCTGCCGAAGCGATCGCGCAGGCATGGGAAACGCTGCAAGCGGGGCTGAACGATAGACCATTTTTAACCCTCACTGGCTACGGACGGCAGCTCGTGGATTATGCCGACAAACAGGTCACTGAAATTTCCTGCCACGGGCTGGGGGCGCGCTTGCTGGCTCCCGGCACCCGCACAGTGATTGATATCGGCGGTCAGGACAGTAAAGTCATCCAGTTAGATGATGATGGCAACCTCAGCGATTTCTTGATGAACGACAAATGTGCGGCAGGGACCGGACGATTTCTGGAAGTCATCTCACGCACGCTCGGCGCCAGCGTAGAGCAGCTAGATGCGATTACCGCTGGCGTCGAACCACATGCCATCACCAGCATGTGTACGGTTTTTGCCGAGTCAGAGGTTATCAGCCTGCGCTCTGCGGGTGTCGCGCCGGAGGCCATTTTAGCAGGTGTGATCAACGCGATGGCCCGACGCAGCGCGAATTTCATCGGACGGCTTTCAGGGCAGGCTCCACTGTTATTTACCGGGGGAGTAAGCCACTGTCACGCCTTTGCTCGTATGCTTGAAGGCCACATTGGCATTCCCGTACACACGCATCCCGACGCGCAGTTTGCTGGGGCGATTGGGGCCGCGTTAATTGGTCAGCGTCAGGGGAAACGTGAGTGAAGGAAACACTGTTCTTGTTTCATACTACCCTCGGCGTCATCAAAACGCGTAAAGCGCTACAGGCTGCGGGTATGTGCTTTCGGGTGGCAGATATTCCCCGCGAGCTACGCGGTGGCTGCGGGCTGTGCATTTACATCGACTGTGTTGCTGGCAAGGAGGATGAGTGGATAATTCCGGGTCATACCGAATCTATCTACCGTCTTGAAAACGGAGACTGGCGCTGCCTTGCCACTTTTCCTCCTTCCTGAACGAGCCAGGGGACTTAGTTTTATTTTACTTTTCATTATCATTTACGCATGTAATATAACAATTATCAGCTAACAGCGCGAAATGAGAGTCCGTATGTCCCAGGGAAGCCCAGATTCAAATCGTCATGCCATCAGCGTCGCGCTTTTTGGCATGCTGGTCTTAACGCTGGGTATGGGAATTGGGCGCTTTCTGTATACGCCAATGCTCCCGGTGCTGCTGTCGGAAGGTCAATTTACGTTTGACCAACTCTCCTGGATTGCCAGCGCCAACTACGCCGGGTATCTGGCGGGAAGCCTGCTCTTCTCCTTCGGGCTCTTTCATCTTCCCTCACGCTTACGCCCGATGTTGCTAACGTCCGCACTCGCTACCGCAGGGCTGATTCTGGCGATGGCCAGCTTTACGCAGCCCGCGCTGGTGATGCTGATCCGCTTTCTGGCGGGCGTCGCCAGTGCCGGTATGATGATCTTTGGCTCAATGATCGTTCTGCATCATACCCGGCACCCCTTCGTGATCGCGGCGTTGTTCTCCGGCGTTGGTGCAGGCATTTTGCTGGGCAATGAATATGTCATTATCGGTCTGCATTTTGCGCTTTCATCGCACACGCTCTGGCTGGGCGCAGCGGCAGCCTCGGCTCTGTTCTTCGTGCTACTGGTTATACTCCTGCCATCTCGCGACCACATGCTCCCCGCTGCGGCCCCGGTAAAAACAGAGTATCAGCCTATGTCCTGGTGGCTGCTGGCGCTACTGTACGGGCTGGCCGGATTTGGCTACATCATTGTCGCCACCTACCTGCCGCTGATGGCGAAAAGTGCCGGTTCGCCGCTGTTGACTGCCCATCTCTGGTCGCTGGTCGGCATATCGATAATTCCGGGGTGTTTCGCCTGGCTGTGGGCCGCCCGACGCTGGGGTGTATTGCAATGCCTGACGGCGAATTTGCTGATTCAAAGCGCCTGCGTGGTCATGACGCTCGCCAGCGGCTCCTTGCCGCTGCTGGTGATAAGCAGCATGGGGTTTGGCGCAACGTTTATGGGAACCACTTCACTGGTGATGCCGCTTGCCCGACAACTTAGCGTACCGCGCAATATTAATCTGCTGGGCCTGGTCACTCTGACTTACGGCATTGGGCAAATACTTGGTCCGCTATTAACCAGCCTGCTGGGAAGCGGCGCACAGGCGATCGTTAACGCCACGGTGTGCGGCGCGGTCGCGTTGTTTATTGCGGCAATTATCAGCCTCACGCAATTATACAAACAGCGTTTCGCCTCGCCCAAAAGGGTATAACCGGCTAACGTCTAAAGAAGATATATTCGGATTAGTCCGCAATTAAATGTCAGCATTTAATAAACCGCAAATAATCGGCAATTACCCGTCAGACAATTTATAATTCCCGGCAGTTCATTTATAAACTCAATTTAAAATGCGTAAAAATGGACATATTAATTCAACATCAACACCATCTTCGGGAAAGGCACATGTCGTGGTTTAAAAAAATACTACTGGGGTTAATTATTTTGGCGGGTTTAATTGGCACGCTAAAGGATTATAAAGACTTTGGCCTGTTTGGCGCACTGGGATTGTTTATTATCTTCCTGTTATCAACAACATTCTTATGGCAATGGGCCTCTGGCAAGTTACCGGAGATAACAAAGTTACATGCCATATTTATTTTACTGGCCAGCGCGGTAGCCTCTATTTTTGTTATCAATATGGCCATTGCCGGAAATTTGCATGTAGATTTAATGGAAGTCATGCGCGTTACCATTACCCATAATCCACTTTTTTATCTGATCCTCTGCGTGGTCTCATGGGTAAAAGTGGGCATCTGGCAATGGCTGTTTCACGGTGTACAGATGAAAGAGAGCCAGCCGGTTTAAACACCGCAGAGGTAAAAAAGGCGTCTTAAACAAGACGCCTTTTTCATAGCAGAACAACAAACTTAGAACTGATAGGTCAGACCCGCAACAACCTGGTTGTCACCGTCTTTGCCATCGAGCAGGTTAATTTTATAACCCACATCAGCAACCATGTTTTTGTTGAAGTAGTAGTCTGTACCCAGCGCTACGTATTCGGTCAGGTCATTATTGTTGTTGTCACGCGCGTGGACGTAAGCCACGTTCGGACGCAGACCGAAATCAAACACATAGGCCGCCATCGCTTCAAAGTGCTCAGCTTTGTCCGCATCCTGAATCAGGTTGTGGGACTCGCCGTACATGGTCGCTACGTAAATAGCGTTCGCATCATATTTCAGGCCAGCGCCCCAGAACTCTGCGTTTTCGCCATCCCAGCCATTTTTTTTCTGCTGAGCAGTCACCGCGCTGGTTGTGTAGGCCGCAATGGCAGATACGCCAGAATCTGCAATATTGTCATAGCCCAGCGAGAAGCCGTAGCCGTTGCCGTGCTGTTTGGTCGGATCCGTATTGGTATCGTCCTGCCCCTGATATTGCGCACCAACGTTCAGACCATCAACGGCACCAAACAGATTTTTGGTACGGAGTGTTGCAACGCCAGAAGTGCGTGTAGTAAGGAAGCGGTCAGTATTTTCAAAGGAGTCACCGCCGAACTCTGAAAGAGTGTCAGTGTAAGCTCCCACGTCGTAAGCGATACCGTAGTTACGACCGTAGTCAAAACTAACGTCATGGCCGTAATCCAGGCCAGCAAACGCCAGACGTGTGTTAACGCCATTCTGAGAACCTTCTGCTTTAGAGGCATCAAACTGACTTTCAAATTGGCCATAACCGGTCAGTTGATCGTTGATTTGTGTCTCACCGCGAAAACCCAGACGCGCGTAGGTACCATCGGCATCGGTGCCGTCAGTCCATGAATGGACCGCTTTTACTTTGCCGTACAGATCCAGTTTGTTGCCATCTTTATTATAAATTTCCGCTGCATGAACGGAGGTTACCCCTAATGCCATTACAGCTAATGCCACTACTGTCTTTTTCATGTTGTTACTCACTTTTAATTGTGAATTTTGCTATCAACTTTGTTATGAAGGCGGAATGCCCACATAAAAAAGTCCCCTCCAGATAAGGGGAAACACCAATAACACACCAAAAAAATATACCAATAAAGGCAATAATGAAGTGGCAAGATATATTTCAACTTTGGGTTTTAAATAAAACCCGAACAGAGAGTAATTACTTAGGTTCTTCGTTTGTGCTCTCATTAATAGAGCGATGCAACATTAATGCCTCGGCAATAATGTCTTGTTTACTTTTACGGGTTTCAAATGCCAGTGTCCGAACATATTCCCATAGAGAAGTATCGACACGGGCACTTAATAGAACCATATCTTTTGATCGGGTTCCCCTGGCTTTTCGGATATCAGGGTAATCTCGAGAGGGCATAGTCATCTCCTGAACGCAAACACGCTTATGGCGATGAAATATGCAGTCAGTGTAAAAACATGTCAACGGCAAAATACAGTCACAATAGTAATAAAACTGTTAATAAAGAACAAAAAACTGGAACGTTATTTCAAATGAAAGATAACTTGATTATAGAATAATGTGTAATGTTAGCTTTACATATATCCGTTTTTATTCATATGATTAAAAAGCCACGAATCACTCACGTTAATAATGATACGCAATCAAAACATCACTACAGACAATGAGTTACATGCCGTTATTAATGCCTACTTTTACGCAAATCACCTGTTTTTATGCGCTGTTATGCCTGGCGGCCCTGCACTATCTGCAGCGGAAATCACTTTGATTCTCACTTAATACAGACCTGTATTGTCTAAAAATAAGCACAAAAAGGTAAAAATAAGGTAAATAGCTCATTTTTTCGCAAGCAAAAATAAGTTGTTTTTAATTGATGAAAATCAATTTACATCACACAGGAGCGGCGAAAAAAATGATCATTGAAGACTATGGAAACCATTTTTTACATGAGGTTTAAGACGTGAAAAGAAAGGTTGTTATGCAATACCGAGCGGGCCGCAACAGCCCGCGTGAGAGGTGGTAAAATCAAGCGTTAACTTTATCCAGCGGCCAGGAGTCAAACAGATAGCCATCGAAGTCGATGTCATCAACATTTGAAAACTCCAGCAGGCGCTGTTTGACGTTTTCCAGATGCTGCCACATCGCCAGCTTGGCCGCGCGAGCATCCTTTTTGATTAACGCCGCCAGGATCTGCTTGTGGTCACCCATCCACTCTTTACGATAGTGGGTATCATCGAGATGGCTATGAAGCTGGATCCACATCGGGTTGTTCTCGCGCCACTGCCATGACTGGCGGAACAGCTCCACCAGCATGCTGTTATGCGTGGCCTCGGCGATAGCGAGATGGAACTGCATGTCACCGCTTTCAGAACCGTTGGGTTCGCTGGAGGCCAGCTCCCGCTCTTCCAGCTGCAACGCCTGGCGCATTTTGACGATATCTTCGCGGGTGGCCTGCAGCGCGGCAAATTCGGCGATGTTGCTTTCCAGCAGCTGTCGCGCCTGTAGCAGCTCAAACGGGCCTGCATCATTGCAATGATTCACATCCGAACTGTCGATAGTCTGAGCTTCTGCATTGTCGAGCACATAGATCCCGGCGCCACGACGCACGTCCACCAGACCTTTAATTTCCAGCATGATTAACGCTTCGCGCACCACCGTGCGAGTGACATTGAGCCTCTCGGCGATTTCACGCTCCGGAGGTAAGCGCTCACCAGGCAGGTACGGCGTCTGGACAATCAGATCGCGGATCATTGCACCCACTTCCTGGTAGGGTCTTTGCTGAGAAGTGTTTGATTTCATCGTGTTATGTCCGTCAGATGCGTCAATTCAGAATCCGGAGGCTGGATGACTGCGCACACCTTATCCGGCCTACCAATAACGTTTTTTTCGCCTGAACTATAGCATTTGCGGGAAGCCAAAAACAGAAAACGGGTCAACCAAATTAGTATTTTGATTGACCCGTCATACCTGGGAGGTTATGCGTCAGCGCTTAACGCTGCAACGCACTCGCGTGCGCCGTGTTCACACAACTGTTGATACTCCGCGATAATCGTTTCCACAAAATCGGCGTTTTCCGCCAGATCGTGACCAAAAATGCCGCTTAACCCCAGCAGCGCCGTCACCCGTTCGGCTCCCTGGAACTGTTGGTTAATGCGCTGGAATTCGGCCTGCATTGGGTCGACAACATCAATGACTTGCCCCTGTTCATCCACACCGTGGGTGTAGCGCATCCAGCCCGCGATGCCCAGTGCCAGATGACGCCAGCCGCTGCCGTTTTGCAGATGCAGACGCACCGGATCCAGCAGACGCTGTGGCAGTTTCTGGCTGCCGTCCATCGCAATCTGCCAGGTACGGTGGCGCAGAGACGGGTTGCTGAAACGCTCGATCAGCAGCGTCGCGTAGGCGTTGAGATCGGTACCTTCCGGCATCGACAGCGTTGGCGCTTGCTCCTGCATCATCAGTGCAAACGCCGCTTTGCGGTACGCTGGATTGGTCATGGTGTCAGCGATGGTTTCATAACCGCCAAGATAGCCCAGATAAGCGAGGAAAGAGTGGCTACCGTTGAGCATGCGCAGTTTCATCATTTCAAACGGTACTACGTCGGCAACAAACTGTGCGCCGACTTTGTCCCAGTCAGGACGACCGTTAACAAAGTTGTCTTCAATCACCCACTGGCGGAACGGTTCGCAGGCGATAGCGCACGGATCGTAAACGCCCAACTGGTCGGCAATCTCCTGCAACGTTTCTGGCGTTGCCGCCGGAACAATGCGGTCTACCATGGTACACGGGAAAGTGGCGTTTGCTTCAATCCACTGCGCCAGCTGCGGGTCACGCGCCTGCGCCAGGCCCAGCACCGCGACTTTCGCCACATGCCCATTTTCACGCACGTTATCGCAGGACATCACGGTAAAGGCCGCCAGTCCCTGCTCACGACGCAGATGCAGCGCCTGTACGATGTAACCAATCGCCGACTTCGGCGCGGCCGGATTTGCCAGATCGTGTTTAATCAGTGGGTTATTGAGATCTAACTGACCGCTGGCGGCATCGGTGCAGTAGCCTTTTTCCGTGACCGTCAGCGAGACAATTGCCGTCTGCGGGCGCGCCATGGCCTGTAAAATACCATCACAGCCATCAAGCTCCAGGTGCAGGGCTTCTTTCATTGAGCCAATCACTTTCAGCACGGTATTGTCCGCGCCTTTTTCCGCCACGGTATACAGCAATTGTTGCTTGCGCAGGTTTTCAATCAGTATGCAGTCATTACCCGGCATCAGGTTAACTTCACAGATACCCCAGTCGCTGTCGGTGGTTTCCAGCAGATGGTGGGTGTACAGCGCCTGATGCGCGCGGTGAAAAGCGCCGCATCCCAGGTGAACAATGCGGGATTGCAGACGAGAGCTGTCCCATGCGGGGCGTGCAACCGGCAGGTTGCTATTGGCAATTGTCGTTGTCATCGTGAACTCCAGATCCCGTCGGAAAGACCAACGGAGAGAAAAGAAAAAAGCCGGCCAGACAGGCGACCGGCAACACTGCTTTAGCGGCTAAAGAAAGCGCGCTGGATAGCCATCTCAACGCCACGTACTTCCGCCAGGCCTTTCAGGCGACCAATCGCGGAGTAACCTGGGTTGGTTTTCTTTTTCAGGTCGTCAAGCATCTGGTGACCGTGGTCCGGGCGCATAGGAATCAGATCCTCTTTGCCCTCGGCTTTACGGCGCTGTTCTTCCTCAACGATCGCTTTCACCACTTCGTACATGTCGACGTCGCCGTTAAGATGCGCCGCTTCATGGAAAGTTTTCGGGTTATCTTCACGCAGCGTGGAGCGCAAATGGGTGAAGTAAATGCGCGGGCCAAACTGTTTGATCATGTCGACCAGGTCGTTATCCGCACGAACGCCGTAGGAGCCGGTACACATGGTGAAACCGTTCGCCATGCTGTTGACCGTATCGACCATCCACTGCATGTCTTCCACGGTGGAAACAATGCGTGGCAGGCCAAGGATTGGGCGCGGCGGATCGTCCGGGTGTACCGCCATGCGCACACCGACCTCTTCTGCTACAGGAATAATCGCCTTCAGGAAGACGGCAAAATTCTCACGCAGCGCAGCTTTATCGATATCCTTATAGCGTTCAAGATGCTGGCGGAACTGGTCGAGCGTGTAGCCCTCTTCCGCGCCCGGCAAACCGGCGATGATATTGCGGGTCAGACGTGCTTTGTCTTCTTCGCTCATGGTGGTGAAGCGTTCATGCGCCTGCGCAATCTCTTCGGCGGTGTAGTCCGCTTCCGCGCCCGGGCGTTTGAGGATATGCAGCTCAAAGGCGGCAAATTCAATTTGATCGAAACGCAGCGCTTTGGAGCCGTCCGGCAGGACGTATTCCAGGTCGGTACGGGTCCAGTCGAGAACCGGCATAAAGTTGTAGCACACGGTACGAATGCCGCACTCGGCCAGGTTACGCAGGCTTTGCTGGTAGTTGGCAATCCACTGCTGATAGTTGCCGGAACGGGTTTTAATGTCTTCGTGGATCGGTACGCTTTCGACGACCGACCATACCAGGCCCGCCTGCTCAATAATGGCTTTGCGTTTTAGGATCTCATCAACCGTCCACACTTCCCCGTTCGGGATATGGTGCAAGGCGGTAACAACGCCCGTTGCACCCGCCTGACGTACATCCGCTAAGGTGACCGGATCGTTAGGACCATACCAGCGCCATGTCTGTTCCATGTTTTATTCCTCATTTACGTTATGGACTCGACGATATGGCACATAAATTCCTCCTTTTGGTATTACATGTCAACCTGAAGCGCTAAATTGGTTAACCAAATCACGATACCTGCTGATTAGATCGCCTTTTTACGTCCAGACAACCCAGTATTAATGTAAACATGTAACGCAATGTGACATCCATCGCATCATAGGTTGACCAATATATGTAACATCTCAACCAAAACCATAATAGTTCAACCAAAGTAAGGTAGACGTTATATGCACGTTCTCAATATTCTGTGGGTTGTATTCGGCATCGGCCTGATGCTGGTGCTCAATTTAAGATTCAAAATAAACTCGATGGTCGCCCTGCTGCTGGCGGCACTCTCGGTCGGTATGCTGGCGGGAATGGATTTAATGGAACTGCTGCATACCATGAAATCCGGCTTTGGCAGCACGCTGGGTGAGCTGGCGATTATCGTGGTATTCGGGGCAGTCATCGGTAAGCTGATGGTTGACTCCGGGGCGGCGCATCAGATTGCCCATACGCTGCTGGCGCGACTCGGTCTACGTTACGTGCAGCTGTCGGTGATCATTATTGGTCTGATCTTCGGCCTGGCGATGTTCTATGAAGTGGCGTTTATTATGCTGGCACCGCTGGTGATCGTCATTGCCGCGGAAGCGAAGATCCCATTCCTCAAGCTGGCGATTCCTGCGGTTGCCGCCGCCACCACCGCTCACTCACTGTTCCCACCGCAGCCGGGTCCGGTCGCGCTGGTTAACGCCTACGGCGCTGACATGGGCATGGTCTACATCTACGGTATCCTGGTGACCATTCCGAGCGTGATCTGCGCCGGGCTTATTCTGCCGAAATTCCTCGGCAACCTCGATCGTCCAACGCCGTCATTCATGAAGGCCGACGTACCGGTTGACCAGAACAACCTGCCGTCCTTCGGAGTTTCTATCCTGGTGCCGCTGATCCCGGCGATCATCATGATCTCCACCACCATCGCCAACATCTGGCTGGTGAAAGGGACGCAGGCGTGGGAAGTGGTCAACTTCTTAGGCTCCTCGCCGATTGCAATGTTTATCGCCATGGTTGTCGCCTTCGTGCTGTTTGGTACCGCGCGCGGTCATGACATGCAGTGGGTAATGAACGCCTTTGAAAACGCGGTGAAAAGCATCGCCATGGTGATCCTGATCATCGGCGCGGGCGGCGTACTGAAGCAAACCATTATCGATACCGGCATCGGCGATACCATCGGCATGCTGATGTCGCACGGTAATATTTCTCCCTACATCATGGCGTGGTTGATAACCGTGCTGATTCGTCTGGCAACGGGTCAGGGCGTGGTCTCAGCCATGACGGCCGCGGGGATTATTAGCGCAGCAATCCTCGACCCGGCAACCGGTCAACTGGTGGGCGTCGACCCGGCGTTGCTGGTACTGGCAACAGCGGCGGGTTCCAACACACTGACCCATATCAACGATGCTTCGTTCTGGCTGTTCAAAGGCTACTTTGACCTGTCGGTGAAGGATACGCTGAAAACCTGGGGTCTGCTGGAGCTGGTAAACTCCGTGGTTGGCCTGATTATCGTGTTGATCATCAGCATGATTGCATAACGTCGATACCGCTCTGGCCTATAGCGCCAGAGCGGTTTTCCATCCTGCCTCAACAATCCTCAATAATCAGATACACCGCCTTCACCGGGCCATGTACCCCAACCACCTTGATAAGCTCAATATCCGCCGTCGAGCTGGGTCCACTGATGATATTAATGCACGATGGCATACGCTCACCGGCCTGTGCTTTCTGATGCAGTTTTTCTGCCAGCTGCGCCACGCGCGGCAGGATGGTGCTTTTACGCAGCACGAAAATCGAGGACTCCGGCAACAGGCTCAGGGAACGCCCGCGCTCCGGTGCGGAAAACAGCACCACGCCGCCGGACTCGGTCAGGCCATATTCGGCATACACTACGCCGACTTTCGCCTGCTCGGCCTGGGTAATATTTTCGCTACCACGCGCCGGATCCCAGACCACGGCGTTGCATTCCTGCTGCAAGCGTTCGGTGATACCCAGCTCCACCAGCCGGCTGTCGCCGCTCAGCACCACCGGCTGCTGACCCAATTCTTCGCACAGGCGCAGCGCCGCGTCTGCGGCCTGGTCCTCGCGAGTCAGCTCGCAGCGAGCCAGCATCACTTCGCTGGCGAACTGGATGAACGCATCGCAGCGCTGCTCGGGGCTAAGCTCGGTCAGGCGCTCGTTGGCATAGTTGTTAACCGGCGCGGCATCCGCTTGCGGTTCGAAACGCAGCGGGCGACCCAGCGCCTGGGCGATGGTGTTTAAAAACGCGGTACGGTTATCCATTCTTTTTCTCCTGCGCCTGATGTTTTTTAAACCAGCTACGGAAGCTCTCGCCGTCAGCATCAGGCAGGTCGCGCGCCTCCATCCAGTCACCAATCGCGCCAACCTTGAGCGGGGTTTTGCCGCCATTGATAAACCAGCTCGCCGCATGCGCGCCCGCCATCATCCCCACTTTCCACAGCCCCGGATGGCTATTGGCATAAGCGAACATTTTGATCGCCCGTCGCTCAGCTTTCGGCGTAATGCCCTCCTCGGCCATCACCCGGCGATGACGCAGGATCAGTTTTGACAACGGAATGCGCACCGGGCAGACGCTGTCACAGGCCGTGCATAAAGAACAGGCGTACGGCAGGTCTTTAAAATCTTTATAGCCGCCGAGCAGCGGAGAAATCACCGCGCCGATAGGTCCTGGATAGATAGAGCCATAGCCGTGTCCGCCGATGTGGCGGTATGCCGGACAGGTGTTCATACAGGCTCCGCAGCGGATGCAGCGCAGCACATCGCGAAACTCTGAGCCCAGCACCTGCGAGCGACCGTTATCGACAATCACCAGATGGAACTCTTCCGGTCCGTCAACGTTATCCGCCTCGCGCGGGCCGGTCAGCCAGGTGTTGTAGCCCGTCAGACGTGCGCCCACGGCGCTGCGCGCCAGCATGGTGATCAGCACATCCACCTCGGCAAAGGTCGGCGCGATACGCTCCATACCCATCACCGCAATGTGCGTTTTCGGCAGCGTGGTGCACATGCGCGCGTTGCCTTCGTTGGTCACCAGACACACCGAGCCGGTTTCCGCCACGGCAAAGTTACAGCCAGTAATACCGATTTCGGCACTGAGGAAATCCTCGCGGATCTTCTGACGAATGAACAAGGTCATAGCTTCCGGGGTTTCCGGACCGTCATACCCCAGACGTTCGTTCAGCACGCGTCGGATCTGATAGCGATCTTTATGAATAGCCGGAACCACGACGTGCGAAGGCGGATCCTGATCCAACTGCAGGATATATTCCCCGAGATCGGTTTCGATCACCTGGATTCCGGCATCCTGCAGCACATGATTGATGCCGATCTCTTCGGTCACCATCGACTTGGACTTCACCACCTTCTGCGCATTTTTACTCTGCGCGACCTGCAAAATGTAGCGAGTGGCGTCTTCTTTGGTTTTGGCGAAATAGACGTGTCCGCCGTTTTCCGTCACTTTCTCGGAGAGTTGGTACAGGTAAGCGTCGAGGTTGCTCAGAACGTGATCGCGGATCTGGCTGGCACGATCGCGCCAGTCTTCCCAGTGGCCTAACTCATCAACCATTTTTTGCCGATTTGCGCCGATACGCTCCTGCGCATTAGCCACGGCTTTGCGCATGATCGGATCTTCTATCTGCTGACGAATGCGCAGTTTAAATTCTACATCGCTGGTTTTTATCGACATCTCTTTCCCCTCAGCGGCTCATCAGCACTTCAGCAATATGCATCACTTTGACTGGCTGGCCTTCCCGTTGCAGTCGGCCGCCAATGTTCAGCAGGCAGCTGACGTCTGCGCCAATCAAATATTCCGGCTTTGCATCCATCAGATGTAAGACTTTCTCTTTCACCATTTCACCGGATATCTCGGCCATCTTGACCGAGAACGTCCCGCCAAAGCCGCAGCAGGTATCCTGATCGGCAAACGTCAACAGCTCCAGTCCGCGCACGTTTTTCAGCAGCGTAAGCGGCTCTTCCTTCACCCCCAGTTTGCGGGTCAAGCTACAGGAAGGATGATACACAGCGCGGCCCTGCAGGCTGGCGCCAACGTCCACCACGCCCAGTTTGTTGACGATAAAGGAGGTGAGATCCTGCATACGCGCGGAAACTTTCTCAGCACGTAGCGCCCATTCCGGTTCATCGGCCAGATACGTCGGGTAGCTTTTTACCGCGTAGGTGCAGGAGCCCGCAGGGGAGATAATCGGATCGTCGTTGTCTTCCAGCGCGGCGATCAGGTTTTTCATCCCAGGGATCGCCTCTTTGATGTAACCGCTGTTGATGGCTGGCTGACCGCAACACCCTTGCTTCTCGGGGAAATTCACGCGACAACCCAGTTTTTCCAGCAGCAATACGGAGTCTCGTGCCATCCGTGATTTCAGTGCGTCACCAATGCAGGTAACAAAGAAATTTACATTCACAATAACTACTCCATTGCTTCATTTCTGTTTATTGCGCTTGATATCGCGATATCAAACAAATGTTCATTCATATTTCATGCCCAGTTTTTCTGTTTACTGGTTTTACCAATGCCTGGGTTCATAGTGTTGGTCGGATCATTCTCCTGATAAAAACGCGCCAAATTTTCCGGCGCTTTATACAGATGACCGACATTGTGTTCCGCCGGATATTGCGCTCCGCGTTGGCGCAGTAATTCCAGCATCTGTTCTTTTAACGCGTGGGCATCTACGCCTTTTTTAACGATATAATCCTGATGGAAGACATAGCACATAAAATGACCGTAATAGAGTTTATGCACCAACTGACTATCAATTTCTGCCGGTAAATGCTCATACCATTCGGTATCATTACGGCGTAATGCAATATCCAGCGCGAGAATATCCTCAACCTCATCGGAATGAACGGCCTGATAACGAATGGCAGCGCCCGCAGCGGCAAAACGATGCAGAAACGCCTTACTGCCCTCTTCCGCGGTACAGGTAAAGAACGCGCCCTCGGCCGATTTAAAATAGTCCGTTAACCATGCCTGGGCTTCGGCCACACCATCGCCTGACATTTTCAGCATTAGATGGTGTTCATAGTTATCGCGCCAGGTCTTCATCCGCGCCGGGAGATGGCTCGGGAACAGATGGCTAAAAGCCTGCATAGCGCGGTCGGTAAAGTGCGGACGAAAAATCTTCACCTTCTCAAGTATGGCCTCGGTACGCCCCTTCAGGTTGAAGAAGAACGGCATTTTGTCCGTACCAAGTTTGTCGATCATCAGGAAGGTATCTTTGCTGTATTTCTCTGCAATATCATAGATATCGCGGTGCATATACTCCCCAGCTACCGGCAGGTTTGTAAAATTCGCCAGGATGTGGCGGCGAATCTCGGTCAGGACATCAGTCTGATTGGTACCGATATAAAAGACCTGCTGGTTCTTCTCGGCTTCAAAGGTATCCAGACGTACGGCAAACACCGCTAACTTGCCCGCGCAGCCAGAGGATTCAAACAAGCGATCCGGGTCAGCGTTGTAACGTGCTGGCGTGTCGGCATTGATGTCCCGCACGCGGCTAACATAGTCGTGATCGTGCGCGTGACGCCCGTCATGGTTGACGAGCGCGGCTTCAATCGCATTGTTATCCAGCCGGGCAAGGATTTGCTCTGGCGTCTGACCTAGCTCAATGCCAAGGTGATTGACCAGTTGCAAGCGTCCCTGTTCATCAATGCGGGCAAACAGCGACATCTCGGTGTAAGCCGGGCCTCGCTGGACCAGAGAACCGCCCGAGTTATTACAGATACCGCCGATAACCGACGCGCCGATGCACGAAGAGCCGATCACCGAATGCGGCTCACGGCCAAACGGCTTCAGCGCCTTTTCCAGCGAGTACAGCGTGGTGCCAGGATAAGCCAGCACCTGCTTGCCCTCATCCAGCACATGCAGACTGTCCAGCCGCAGCGTGCTGATAATGACGATCTCGCGGTCGTAGTCATTACCATTTGGCGTCGAACCCTCGGTCAGGCCTGTGTTCGACGCCTGCATCAGGATTATTTTATCGGCCTCAACGCAGGCGCTGAGGACTTTCCAGAGTTCAAGCAAAGAGCCGGGGATAACCACCGCCAGAGCATCACCCTGACCCGAGCGGAATCCCTTACGGTAACGCGCAGTTTTTGACGGTTCAGTGAGGATATGAGCAGGGCCAACCAATTGGGTAAGAGTCGTCAAAAAGGTCTTATTATCAGTATGTTTCATGGAGGGCGGCTCTCCGCTCCTTATATCAGGGCCAGTGAAAATGGCTATAAGTTCATTTGTATGACAAAACAGAATATTCCCTCAATCAATATCCACATGCAATACCCCATTTTATTTCTTTCGGTACCGCTCACATTTTTTTAATGAAATTATCACCGCCATATAATTCATACCTCGCCCTTTGAGGGGATGCCAAAACACTTATTTCATTTATTGCAAAGATCATCCCATACCTATTAATGATTAACTCTAATGGGTGTTGTAATATTTAGTGGCTATTCATATTTAATAAAAAAATAACATTATTTATACAATTATTAACCTTTATAACTTTATTTCACTGAAGCGATTCAGTTTGCATTTTTTATTTTATTATTCAGGTAGCTTCCTTCCCCCTAAATATAGTTCAGTCTAAAAAAGTAAATCGGGAATTGTAATGCACGAATATTTAATGTTTGCTCTGGCACTCTCTCCTTTGCTGCTGATGGTATTTTTAATACTGAAATTAAAAATGCCCATCCATTATTCCGTACTGATCTCTTTGGTATTCACCGCTGCACTATCGGCAATATTCTGGGAAATGCCCGTACAAAATCTGAAAGCCGCGATAGGGTATGGCGCACTGAAGGGACTATGGCCGATCGTGATTGTGATCCTCGGCGCTATTTTCAGTTATAACGTCATGCAGGCGACCAAAGCGCTGGATATTTTGCGCGATATTCTCGCCAGTATTAGCGAAGATAAGCGTATTCAGGTGCTGCTGATTTCATGGTGTTTTGGTGGATTTCTTGAAGCCGCAGCGGGCTATGGCACGGCGGTCGCTATTCCGATCGGCATTCTCATTGCGCTGGGATTCAACCCGTTAAAGGCGGCGATTGCCTCTCTCGTGGCAAATACAGTTCCTACCGCATTCGGCGCGGTCGGGATCCCGGTTTCTATTCTGGCTGAACAGGTTAATCTGCCGGTTTATACCTTAGGCGGAACCATTATTTTGCAGCTCGCGTTGTTTAATATCCTGCTGCCGTTTGTGATTGTCTGCATTATTGGCGGTGGCCTGAAAGCCATTCGCGGCGTATTTCTGATCACGTTGATTTGCGGCATTTCCACGCTGGTTCCGCAATATTTTGTCGCCATCCATCTTGGCGCGGAATTACCCGCCTTTGCCGGTAGCCTGGTCAGCCTGTTTGCCGTGGCGATGGTCAGTCGCCTGCGCAAAGGGAAAACCGATCCCGAGTGGCGCATTGAGGTCAGCCATACCCGCGAAACCACGCCGCGCTCGGCAAAAGTGTTGTTCCGCGTGGGCTCTATCTATCTGTTTATTTTTGTGTTTATCCTGCTGTGTTCGCCGCTGTTCCCGACAATAAAAGGTGCGGCGTCCCAACTGGCTTCTGTGCTGCATTTCACGTTGGCTGACGGCAAAACGATGGCACTGAAAGTTGAATGGGTGACCACACCAGGGATGCTGATTATCTTTGCGACCATTATCGGCGGTTTTATTCAGGGAGCGTCCGCACGCGGGATGCTGGAAGTATTTATCAAAACGATTTTCCAGCTTAAAAACTCTATCGTGGCAATTATGGCGATCGTCGCGCTGGCCACGGTGATGGATCTCAGCGGGATTATCTCCACGCTGGCGCAGTCGATTGTCGATCTGACCGGCAGCTCGTACGTCTTCCTCGCCCCGGTGATTGGCGCGCTGGGCACGTTCGTTACCGGCAGCGATACCAACTCGAACATTCTGTTCGGCAAGCTGCAAACCATAGCTGCCAGCAAGTTACATATCGATCCCAACTGGCTGGCGGCGGCCAATACCTCTGGCGCTACGGGGGGCAAAATGATTTCGCCGCAAAGCATCGCCATCGCGGTTTCTGCCACCAAAATGGACGGTCAGGCCAATCAGATCATGTCTGGCACCATGAAATACTGCTGTGCCTACATTGTGATCCTTGGCCTGAAAGTCGGTCTCTTTTATTACTGGTTTATGGCGTAAGCCATTGTCAACCCCGTCAAATTCGCGGCAATCGTATTTGACGACACAGTGACCAAAAAGGTTTACACCACCCCAGAAACGGAACAAGGCGACAGGCTTTACGATTTGTCGGCGCTGACTAAAATAGCGCCGATGTTTCAAATCGAGGATTGTTGTTATGTTGTTCTGGAAAAAGATGGTGAAGAAGTTCGACGCCTTTTCCGCGTTGATTCCACCACGCTACTTCCGCGTGTAATACCTGGCACTTATGCCTGATGGCGCTTCGCTTATCAGGCCTACATTTCACACTCATTTGTAGGCCTGCGTTTCACGCTCATTTATAGGCCGGATAAGGCGCGAGCCGCATCCGGCAGCAACAGCAGCGTAAAATGCTCACCCCTTTCTCTTACGCAGACCGCATGCTCTTAACACCGCCACCCACAGACGAAGCCACGCAAAACGGTAGACCAGCGGATGCTGAAGCCGCAGCAATGTCAGAAACATAAAGCCTCCCTGCGGCGCTACAGTACCGCTGCCCGATAGCGAATTTGCGGATCCATTATCTGGTGACGCGCATCTATCAGCCGCAGTTCATACGAATCATGCTCTTTTGTCAGTCGCATCACCGCATCGACGACACTGGTGGTCCGCTCCAGCGCCTGCTTATCCTCATAACCATTGAGCAGTGAGGCCAGCATCACGCTGCAAATCAGATCCCCAACGCCCACCGGCATTTTGGCAAAGGTATACAGCGGCCGGGCAATGTGTAACGTCTGTTCCGGTGTCACCAGCAGCATTTCAAACGCCTGCTTATCACGCGAGCAGTCGCCGAGATGTTTCACCAGCACCTTCTTCACGCCCCACGCTACCAGCTGCTGCGCCGCTTCCACCACCTCGTCAAAACTACGCAGTTGTCTGCCCGTCAGCACGCCCAGTTCATAGAGATTCGGCCCCATTATGTCGGCCAGTTGAATGGCATCATCGACAAAAAAGGACTCTACGCCCTGCGCGACAATGCAGCCTTTTTGCGGATCGCCCATCACCGGATCGCAAAAGTAGAGTGCCTGCGGATTACGCTGGCGAATGGTGGTGACCGCGTGCTTCACCTCTTCGCAATGGCGTTTATCCCCGAGATACCCGGACAATACAGCATCGCATTGCGCCAGCTTTTGCAGGTCGTCCAGCCCGCTGATGATGGCACTCAGCTCGCCGTGCGGCATCGCCATGCCCTGCCACATCCCGTACTGGGTGTGGTTGGAAAACTGTACGGTGTAAAACGGCCAGACATCGATCCCCGAAAGCTGCATCGGCAGCACAGCGGCTTTATTTCCGGCATAGCCATAAACGACTGACGACTGAACAGACAACACGTTTTTCATTTTGACTCCGTCTAACGAAACGTTGGCAGCAGACCAAATACGTCCAGAACAACCGTCAGATAGACAACCGCCCCACAGACAATCACCAGGTTAAGTACGGTGTTATTACAGGGCGCGGTATAGCTGGCGGTCGGGAAACGTTTCCGCGCGGCTTTCACCAGGAACGGCGGCAGGATCACGCTCCAGATGGTAAAGGCCAGACCGGCGTAGCCAATCGCGTGCACAAAACCGTTCGGGAAGAAGAAGCACACGGCGGCTGGCGGAAAGTAGGTCACCAGCGCGGTTTTCAGGCGGCCCATGCCGTCATCCGGGAAGTGAAACAGGTCGGCGATATAATCGAACAAGCCAAGCGTCGCCGCCAGCAGAGAACTGGCTACTGCGAAGTTGCCGAAGAAGGTCAGGATCAGATCCATATAGCGGCTGGTGAACAGCTCGCTGATGGCCTCGACAAACACATCGATATTGCCGCCTTTGGCGATAATTGGCGGGAACGCGGAACGGCTGATGTTACCCATCGTGACGCCCAGCCAGAAGATATACAGCAGCAGGGCAAACAGCGTACCGATGATAATCGAACGCGTGATATTCGGGACCCCACTCTTGCCATACAGCTTGACCAGGCTCGGCACGTTACCGTGAAAACCAAACGAGATAATACAGAACGGCAGCGTCATCAGAATGTAAGGCAGGTACTGTGAGTTGGGCAGCGCCACCGCCACGCTGTCGACAAGTTTCGCCACCTCAATATGACCAACCAGCCCAGAGAAAGTAGCAAAGAACGCAATAAACTTACCGATAATCAACACGGTAGTGATACGTCCGACCAGCAAGGAGCTATACCAGGCAATCGCGCCGACTAGCATACTGACGATCACCACCGAGATATTCGCCGGAAAGCGCACGCCGCTGTATTTGAACACGGTTTGCGCCATCACCGCTGACGATCCGGAAATATAGGCATAGGTCAGAATATACAGCACAAAGCCGAAAGCGATACCGACTACGATATTCCACTTACGGCCTAATAAATCCTGAGTAAAGGTATTAAAACTGGCACCGGCACCATAATGCAGATTAACTTCAACCAGCATCAGACCGGTTAATAACATCATGATGGCGATAAACAGAAGAATAACAGACGCACCGGGGAACCATACGCCGGCCATCGCAATCGGCAGGGAGAACATCCCGCCACCTACTACGGTCGCGATAACCAACATGGTTCCGCTAATCAGTCCGGGGGTACTACTCTGTCGCTCAATGGCATTAATATCCATGATAAATGTTCCTGTAGACTATTCGTTATAATTACAGCTGTCATTTGTACATCATGCGGATAATAAAAATGTCGGAGTCAGGGTTTACTTTTTTTAGTTATGTCACGGTAACGGGCACCGCAAAGGCTTCCTGTTCATGGAAAAGGAATACAAAAAAGCCCCATCACGTGATGGGGCCATAACTATTTTTTAGATGTAATCAAAGCGTGCAGTAAAGAAACGCAACTGCTTCGGCTCGTAAATAAACTTCAGCCCGCGAATATCTTCTTTGTGCTGGTAAAGTTTAATAATACCGTCAGCCACGACATCCATATGTGCGTAGGTATAAACACGGCGTGGAATAGTCAGACGCACGGTTTCCAGTTTCGGTCTGTGGTGTTCACCGGTCACGTTATTACGGCCCGCAGAGATAATTCCGCGCTCCATACTGCGCACGCCGGTTTCCACATAGATGCTGGCGGCCAGACTTTGTGCCGGGAACTCATCCTGCGTGAGGTGCTCGCAGAAGCGACGCGCATCGAGGAATACCGCGTGACCACCTACCGGTTCAACAATCGGTACGCCAGCGGCTTTCAGCTTATCGCCCAGGTAGCGAACCTGCTTCACGCGGTGCTCGATGTACTCGTACTGCATGGCTTCGCGCAGGCCAATCGCCATGGCTTCCATGTCGCGTCCGGCCAGGCCGCCGTAGGATGGCATACCTTCGTAAACCACGACTAACTCTTTGGCAGAAGAGAACATTTCGTCATCGTTCATGCACAGGAAGCCGCCGATGTTCACCAGACAGTCTTTTTTACCACTCATGGTACAACCGTCGGCGTAGCTGAACATCTCATGCACGATCTCGGCGATGCTTTTGTTCTCAAATCCCTGCTCTTGCTCTTTGATAAAGTAGGCGTTTTCTACGCAGCGGGTAGCATCGTAGAACACTTTAATGCCGTGCGCTGCCGTCAGTTCACGCACCGCACGCATGTTCGCCATGGAGACCGGCTGCCCGCCTGCGAGGTTAACCGTCACCGCCAGGCAGATATACGCAATATTCTCTGCGCCTTTTTCATCAATCAGTTTTTGTAATTTTTTAAGATCGATATCACCTTTAAACGCAATATTCAGACCGGCATCGTGCGCTTCGTCACGAACGATATCGACAAACACCGCACCATTTTTTTCCTGGTGATAACGAGTGGTAGTGAAATACATATTCCCGGCAACATATTGCCCCGGTTTAATAGCCAGCTGCGATAACAGGTTTTCTGCGCCACGCCCCTGGTGAGTCGGAACAATATGTTTAAAGCCGAACAGTTCCTGCACGGTTCTTTCCAGATGATAGAAGTTTTCGCTGCCCGCGTAAGCTTCATCACCCATCATCATTCCGGCCCACTGCTTGTCGCTCATTGCGTTGGTGCCACTGTCGGTCAGCAGGTCAATATAAATATCTTTCGAATTTAACAGGAAAGTATTGTAACCCGCTTCCTGCATTTTCTTAAGGCGCTCATCACGCGGGATCATAGATACAGTTTCAACGCTTTTAATACGGAAGGGTTCTGCCGGATAATTCATTTTGTTTCTCCAGTAACAGTGGTCATGTACGTATTAATGTGAAGTAAATCATACCTGGTTCATCAATAATGTCTGATGAAATATAACTATTCGCCTCCTGAGCCAGGGGGAAAAATAATGTGGAGGCACTATGCAAGATTTGATTGATTATGGAAATAGCCCGGTCAACATTAATCACTGGCAATGATTTAAAAAGCTGTAAATGTGAGTGATGCAAATCACACGTCATTTTTTTACCCGTTCATATTCAACGAGTTTTTTTTGCGTGTTGATTTGCCCTTCACCGTTGCATGTCACTGGAGAGGGAAAATACTGAAAACTTAACTTTCCAGGCTGTTCTCATAATGTATTGCTCAATGAGTACACCCCAATTTGTGAGAGTCGGATCACTTCGCGGGTTTATATTTGTGATTCACATCACTAAAAGTGTAAAGCAAAGTGTACAATTAAGCGTTGTTTCAGAGTTTGCTATTTGCTTCAGTGAGTTAGATCGCATTTTTGGTCTGATGCCGACAGGCGTTGTTTTCTGGAGCGTGGGGATATTCAGGCGCGTGAAAGATAATGAATAAATACGATTAATAATACCGGATTTATTGGGATGAAGGCGTTTTCTATTTATTCCAAAAGCATGCTATTCGCGCTTATTTCATCTTATTTACATCTGGGCTTACCGAAGATCACAGGGGGAATTTACAGGGGTTTTATTAGCGCGATGCGAAGGTGCGCAAACACCTGCGTATCGCTAATCGCAGTAACTATTTATATAAACGTATAACAGGAGGGACATCATCCCTCCTGTTATCGCGAGAATGCCAATAATTATTTCACTAACGCGGATATATCCTTGAACAGCGAATGGGCTATTTCCACACCGTCACGAGTTGTACGCTTACGGGAATGATAGCGACGCTCGCCCGGCAAACGCGCCCCTTGCCGCTGCATATCGGCAAAGAGTCTCTCGGCACGTGCCAGATGCTGCGGAGCCTCCCGTCCCAGAAAACGGGCCGGGTCCAGGGCCAGAATCAGCTCGCCACCATAGGGCAACCCGCCAGCCCCCTTATCCCACGCCAGCGATTCCGCGCTGGTCATATCGCCGATGAGCGGTCCGGCAAGCAGTTCCACCATTGCCGCCAGTGCCGACCCTTTATGCCCGCCAAACGTCAACATCGCACCGTCGAGGATCGCCTGCGCGTCGGTGGTGGCCTGACCGTCACCGTCAATCCCCCACCCTTCCGGCACCGCTTTTCCCGCCCGTTGATGGAGTTGGATCTCTCCCCGTGCCGCCGCACTGGTGGCCATGTCGAAGATAAACGGGGATTTTTCTTCACGCGGCCAGCCAAATGCTATCGGGTTAGTGCCAAAAAGCGGCTGCGTCCCGCCTGCGGGAGCAACCCACGCATGGCTGGGCGTCGTCGCCAGCGCCACCAGCCCCGCCTCCGTGAGCGGCTCAACGTCGGCAAACAGCGCCGAAAAGTGCACACAGCGGTTAATCGCCAGGGCTGCAATACCGCTGTGGCGCGCCTTTTCTATCAGCAGTGGAAGCGCGCGCTCGAATGCCAGCAGGGAAAATGCCCCACCGGCGTCCACCTTCACAATGGCCGGCGCGGTATCGGTGATAACCGGCTCAGCGTCAGGTGACACCTTTCCTTTACGTCGCGTCTCCACAATCCCCAGCAACCGCCACAAACCATGCGAGGCACAGCCATCACGCTCACCGTGGGTCACGTTTGTCGCGATCGCCACGGCATGCGCTTCACTGAATCCGTTCCCGCGCAGCACCTTATATGCCAGCGCATAAGCCTCTGTTAACGAGAGGTTTACCATCTCCATGACCGACTCCTTTACTCTTCTTCATCACCAGTAAAGTTAGCCCGCGGCAGACAGGTTCGCTCACCCCAGTAGTAAATTCCCAGCGACATCACCGCTACCACCACCGTATCCCACGGATGACCAATCACCCCTGTGCCCCCAAAACTGCCCAGCCAGGAGAAGAGCATAATCAGTGCGTAGAAGGCGATAAGCCACAGAGACGACTTCACCTGCTGTGCCAGACTCACGGTGTGCACCGGCACTTTTGATTTGCAAAGTACATAGACGACAAACATCACAATCTGCAGTCCCAGCAGCCATGACAGCGTGCCCCAGCCAGACCAGAATACAATCAGCGCCGAAATCACAAACGACACCGGACCGATAATCCCAAAGGCTCGCACGCGGAATGGACGTGGCAAATCCGGTGCATTACGGCGTAGCCCCGCCGCCGTGACCGGGGCAATAGCGTAGCTCAGTACCAGCGCCGCCGACACCACGCTTATCAGCTGTTCCCATGACGGGAACGGCAATGTCCAGAAGATAGACAATGCAAAGGTCAGCCACAGCGCCGGACGCGGAATGCCAGACTCTTTATCGATGTGGGTAAACGTCTTAAAGAAGGTGCCTGCTTTGGCCCAGCCATAAATCACGCGCGGCGTGGCGTTCATGTAGATATTGCCGGTACCACTTGGGGAGACAATCGCGTCGCACACCACCATAAACGCCAGCCAGCCCATACCGAGCGTAATGGCGATATCCCGGTACGGCAGCGAGAATTGCTTGCTGATCTCCGCCCAGCCGCCACCCAGCATATCGGTCGGAATACTGCCAAGAAATGCCAACTGCAACAGCACGTAAATAATCGTCGACAGCACCACGGATAAAATCAGCGCCACCGGGATGGTACGCTGTGGATTCTTTACTTCACTCGCCACAGAAATAATTGGCGTCAACCCCAGGTAGGCGAAGATGATCCCACCGGCGCTAATCGCAGCCTCAACGCCCGACATACCAAAGGGTGCAATCCCCTGAACGTGCAGGTTCTCAGGTTTGAAAAAGGTAAATAGCGTCACAACGACCGCCAACGGCACCAAAAATTTCAGAATACTGATGATGTTATTGGAACGGGCAAACGTTTTAACGCTGTAGTAATTCAGCCCGAAGAACAAACACAGCAGCAAAAACTGCACTACCCATCCCAGCAACGTTGGGTCGCTTGAACCAGTTTGAGTCAGCATCGGGAACCATGCTGCCGCATACTGCCGTGCAGCAACAATCTCTATGGAGATGAGGCTTGAAAACGCAATCAGCGTAATAAATCCAAGCAGATACCCCATCAACTCACCGTGGGAAAAGACCGGATAACGGATAATCCCCCCGGCACGAGGCAGTGCCGCGCCCAGCTCACAATAGACAATCCCCAGCAGCAGAACGGCAATTCCGCCGATGACCCACGAGGCAATGCCCGCAGGTCCGGCAATCGATGCCACATGGCTTGCGGCAAACAGCCAGCCGGAACCGAAGATAGCCCCAAGCCCAATAAACGTCAGGTCGGTTAGCGTTAGCTGCTTTTTAAATTTACCCACCTCAGCAACGCGGGCCTGTGTTTGGTGCGTAGAGTGAATCGTCATGGTCATGCCCTTCAGTCAACAGAGGGGGAAATGGCTTCCCGGGTCCACTGCCCGTTAATCAGGCGCAGCAGGTTCAGAGGGTTGTCATCCTGGACAGCAGGCGGAAGCAGCGCGGCAGGCACATTTTGCAGGCATACCGGGCGTAAAAAACGGTCGATGGATTGCGTCCCTACCGAGGTACCGCGAACATCGGTGGTGGCAGGCCACGGACCACCGTGCACCATGGCATCACAGACCTCAACGCCGGTCGGATAACTGTTAAACAAAACGCGTCCCGCTTTTTCAGTGAGGGCTGGCAGCAGGCGCTGCGCCAGCGGCCCATCATCAGATTCGGCGTGCACGGTTGCCGTCAACTGGCCCGGAATCACGCGCAAAATGGACTGCAATTCCGCCTCATCGGCAACCTCGACCAACACCGCCAGCGGGCCAAATACCTCCTGCTGTAACAGTGGATCCTGTGCCAGCAGCAGTGAAGCCGAAGCCTGATACAGCCGGGCCTGCGCACGGCCGATGACCGATTCATCAGACCCTGCCAGACGCTGAATATGCGGATGCGCCTCAAGCGCGCTGACGCCGTCTTCATAATGGGCAAGCGTCGGGGCATTCAGCATGATCTGTGCCGGTGCCTGGTCAACCGCGTCCTTCAATGACTGCGTGAAGCGGGACATACCCTCGCCGCGTAAGATAAGGATCAGCCCCGGCTTGGTACAAAACTGCCCACATCCCAAAGTGAAAGAGGACACCAGCTCATTAGCCAGCGTTTCTGCCCGCGTGGCGACGGCCTGCGGCAGAATAATCAGCGGGTTAATGGCCGACATTTCCGCAAAGACGGGGATCGGCTGCGGACGCTGCTGCGCCAGCTGCCAGAGCGCCTTACCGCCGCGCAGCGAACCGGTAAAGCCCACCGCCTGAATCGCCGGATGGCGAACCAGATCCGCGCCAATATCGGTGCCGAAAATCATGTTAAAAACGCCCGCAGGCAGGCCAGATGCCGCGACCGCACGCACCATCGCCTGGGCAGTCAATTCCGCCGTCGCCATATGCCCGGGATGGGCCTTAACTACCACCGGACAACCCGCCGCCAGCGCGGATGCGGTATCGCCCCCTGCCGTAGAAAAGGCCAGCGGAAAATTGCTGGCCCCGAACACCGCCACTGGGCCAAGCGCGGTCAGAAACTGACGCAGATCCGGGCGCGGCAGCGGCTGGCGGTCAGGGAGTGCGGTATCAATACGTACGCCAAAGGCATCGCCCCGACGCAGCACCCCGGCAAACATGCGCAGCTGATTACTGGTACGGGTACGCTCTCCCTGTAACCGCGCCAGCGGCAGCGCCGTTTCCTGGTGGGCTATGGCGAAAAAATCCTCACCGAGCAGATCCAGCTCGTCGGCAAGGGTGTCGAGAAAGCGGGCACGCACGTCCGGCGCAGTCTGTGAATAGACAGGAAACGCCTGGTCAGCCGCCTCCGCCGCGGCGGCGGCCTCCTCACGAGAGGCCGGGTAAAAATGGTATCCGGTCAGCTTGCCGTCAGCGGCACGCAGGCTTGGCAGCGTCGCCTCACCGCTTGCCACGCGACGTCCGGCGATAAACTGCTGACCCGAAACAGAGAGAGGTAGCGTCATCATCACTCCTTTACTTAAAGGCCGACATCCGGCAGCTGTGGACGGGTCGCCAGCGCCTTCTCAACAATCGCCACCACTTGCGCACGGGTATCCCCTTCCAGCGCCAGACGCGGTGGACGGGTAATGGCGCTGCCGCGCCCCAGCAATTCTTCACAAAGCTTGATGCACTGCACCAGATCCGGGCGCGCATCCAAATGCAGCAACGGCATAAACCAGCGGTAAAGCGCCATCGCTTCCTCATAACGCTGTTGTTTCGCCAGGCGGAACAACGTCTCCCCTTCACGCGGGAAGGCGTTCGACATTCCGGAGATCCAGCCTTCCGCCCCAACGGCAATGCTCTCGACCACCACATCATCCAGCCCAGCGAACAGCACAAAGCGGTCGCCAACGGAGTTGCGTAAGTCGATAAAACGGCGGGTATCGCCGGAGGAGTCTTTGAAGCAGACGATGTTGTCGCAGTCGGCCAGCGTCGCCAGGATGTCCGGCGTCACGTCGTTTTTGTAAATCGGCGGGTTGTTGTACACCATGATAGGCAGGTCGGTAGCCGTAGCCACACTGCGGAAGTGGGCCGCTGTTTCATGCGGTTTTGAGGAATACACCAGCGCAGGCATCACCATAATACCGTCGACGCCCACGCGCTCTGCCTCTTTCGCCATCTTCTGTGCAAACGCGGTGGTGAATTCGGCCACCCCCGCAATGACCGGGATCTGACCGCCCGCTGCATCTTTCGCTACTTCGATAATCTGCAGCTTTTCCTGCGTGGTCAGAGAGGTGTTCTCCCCCACGCTGCCGCACACCACCAGGCCAGAAACACCATCCTTGACCAGGTTTTTCATCACCGTGTGGGTGGCATCCAGATCCAGGGAATAATCGCTACGAAACTGGGTGCTGACTGCCGGGAATACACCGCTCCAGTGAATGGCTTTCTTGCTCATGTTCGGTTCCTTGTCGTCAATTTGTTAATTTAAAGTGAATGAATGGTGAATATTCACTGACAGATTGACGTTTCAGGCGACCGACTGCTTGGTGGTTTTCTTCCTCTTTGATGACGAAATTAGCACAGTGAGTGTGTCTTACCCGGCAAGCGTAATGCGAAAATCACGCGGCGTAGAGCCCGTCATCGCCTTAAACTGGCGGCTAAACGCGCTGTGATCGGTATAACCGCACTGCAACGCAATATCGGTAATCGGCGTATCGCCCGCCAGCAGTTCGGTAGCTTTTTCCAGCCGAACTTTGTGGATCATCTGGCGCGGAGTGAGATGAAAAATACGCTTACAGTAGCGCTCAATTTGCGCCACCGACATGCCGCTCAGGGCGGTTAGTTCTTCCATCGCGATGGGACGGTGATAATGGTTGCGGATATGATCGTCGACGATCGCCAGCCGCTGCCACGCCGGGTGACGCGCCTGCGCTTCCTGCAGATCGTGTGAAATCCCCGCCATACCGATGACCTGGCCCTGCGCATCCCGCAGCGCCAGCTTCTGGGTCAAACACCAGCCACGTTCACGACCGTTGTAGAGATGCATTTCCAGCTGATCGCGTAGCGTTACCCCTTCGCGCAGCACCCGCATATCCTGCTCGGTATAGCCCAACCCAAGCGCTGAAGGGAAAACATCGGCAGAGGTTTTACCCAGCAGAGAAACCACCGTCTTAAACCCGCAGCGTCGTGCCAGGGTCATATTGACCATCAAATAGCGGGCCTGCACATCTTTGATAAAAAAAACCACATTCGGAATGGCATTGAGCAGCGGCGCAATCAATGCCATCGCATGGAGCAACGTCTGGATATTGTCCGGACGCTGACGCGCCAACCCCTCACATATCTGGCTAAGTTCAGCCACTTCCGGCACCGGCGACGGGGCCCGCACATCATTAATCACACAGGACATCATGCTTCCTCCCGATTAGTGACCTGAATATTTATTAACTTTTTGTTAACCGAGCAAGCATCCTTACTGCGTTTTGCGATCCTGCCGTAGATTTATAACTTCCCCTTTTCCAGCCACTGGCGCGGTTGCCTTTTTTGGTTTACCACACCACTAACGAAATGATTAATAACAAATAAATATGATACCGACTTAACGAAGACAGCGGCCATTATGCTGATTTCGTCATTTACGGTGACGAAAGCGATCAAGCCGGGACGCAAAGCTTGCGTCAGCATTTAGCAACAAAACATTAACTTTCCGGAGATCCTATGACAGCACAGTACAGTGAACTGAGAGTGATTGATTCTCACACCGGCGGTGAACCCACTCGCCTGGTCATCGGCGGCTTTCCGGATCTGGGAACGGGGAACATGAGCGAGCGTCGGGAGCGTTTTTCCCGCGACTACGACGACTGGCGTAAAGCCATTATTCTTGAGCCGCGCGGTAACGACGTTCTGGTCGGTGCATTGCTCTGTGAGCCAGTTTCGCCACAGGCCACGGCGGGAGTCATCTTCTTTAACAACTGCGGCTTTCTGAACATGTGCGGTCACGGCACCATCGGGCTGATTGCCTCGCTGGCATGGCTTGGGCGCATTCAACCCGGTAAACATCTGATTGAAACGCCGGTGGGCGATGTGACCGCCACGCTGCACGAAGACGGCAGCGTCTCGGTCGAAAACGTGCCGGCCTACCGCTGGCGTAAGCAGGTACAGGTTGAAACCGTCCACGGTACGGTAACGGGTGATATCGCCTGGGGCGGCAACTGGTTCTTCCTTGTCAACGATCATCCGTTCGCGGTCTCGCCGGAAAAGATCCCTGAATTGACGGAGTACGCATGGGCAATCCGTGAAGGGTTAGATCGCGCAGGCATCCGTGGTGAACATGACGGCATTATCGATCATATCGAACTGTTTGCAGAAGATGATCGCGCGGACAGCCGCAGCTTTGTTCTTTGCCCCGGTAAAGCCTGGGATCGATCGCCCTGCGGCACCGGCACCAGCGCCAAACTGGCCTGCCTGGCAGAGGACGGAAAACTCAAATCCGGAGAGTCATGGCGGCAGGCGAGCATTATCGGCAGCGAATTTACGGCGCATTTCGTGCCGCATGGCGACAAGATCGTCCCGACGATCCGCGGGGAGGCATGGGTCTGTGGCGATAACAAGCTGATCCTCAATCCTGAAGATCCGTTCTGCTGGGGGATCTCGCTGTGATCGAAAGTGACGTCATCGTTATCGGTGCCGGGATTATCGGGGCCGCCTGCGCCTGGCAACTGGCCGCTCGCGGACAGCGAGTCACGCTGGTCGATGACGGCAATGCGGGCGCGACGGCGGCGGGTATGGGTCACCTGGTGTGCATGGATGACGATCCTGCGGAGCTCGCACTCTCTGCCTGGTCTCTGGAGAGCTGGCGCAAACTGACGCCCCGGATGCCGGAAAGCTGTGCCTGGCGCGGATGCGGCACGCTGTGGCTGGCGGAAACGCCGCAAGAGCTTGCGCTGGCAGAAGAAAAAAAACAACGAATGGCACAATACCAGGTTGTCAGCGAAATGCAGACCCGCGATCGGCTTGCCGCGCGCGAACCGCTGCTCACCACCGGACTCACTGGCGGGCTGTGGGTCCCCGGTGACGGGATAGTTTACGCCCCAAACGTCGCCCGCTGGTTTATTAACGATGCCGATGTAACGCATCTTCGGGATAGCGCCCTCTCTGTTGATGCCCCTTACGTCACCCTACACAGCGGCAAACGACTGCGCGCACGCGCCATCGTCATCGCCAGCGGTCTGGGGGCCAATACGCTGCTGGGTGAAAACTGGCTCAGACCCAAAAAAGGCCAGTTGGCGATCACCGACCGCTACGGCCCCTTGCTCAGCCACCAGCTGGTAGAGTTGGGGTACGGTGCCAGCGCCCATGCAGGCGGCACCTCAGTGGCCTTTAACATTCAGCCACGCCCCACCGGACAGTTGCTGATTGGCTCCTCTCGCCAGTTTGATAACACCGACCGCGAGGTTGACCTCCCTCTGCTGGCACAGATGCTGGCGCGCGCGCGCCATTTTTTACCCTCTCTGGAGACGCTAAATATCATCCGTTGCTGGAGCGGTTTTCGCGCGGCATCGGCTGACGGCAACCCGCTGATTGGCCCACATCCTGCACGTCCGGGTATCTGGCTGGCGCTGGGACATGAAGGACTCGGCGTCACAACCGCGCCAGCAACCGCCGAGTTACTTTGCGCCCAGATCCTTGGCGAGCGTCCGGCGGTGTCCCCGGATGCCTGGCTCCCCTCTCGCCTGCACAAGCAGGAGGCCATCGCATGACAACCCTGAAGGTAATTATCGACGGCCAGACCTGTGAGGTTCCCGTCGGAATGAGTATTGCAGCAGCACTGGCCCTGGTGGGCAACGGCGTGACCCGTCGTTCGGTGAGTGGTCAACTGCGCGCACCCTTCTGCGGAATGGGGGTGTGCCAGGAGTGCCGCGTCACGGTGAACGGACACCGGGTGCTGGCCTGCCAGACGGAATGCCAGCCCGAAATGGTGATTGAAAGGAGCCATCATGCAAAGCGTTGACTGTGAGATCCTGATCCTTGGCGCAGGGCCAGCCGGATTGTCGGCGGCACTGGCTGCCGCACGCTGTGGAAAATCAGTGATAATCCTTGATGATAACCCGCGCCCCGGCGGGCAAATCTGGCGCGACGGGCCGCAGGTCTCACTCCCCCGGGACGCCAGACGGATTCGTCAGGCGGTAGCTGAACATCCCAACATCACACTGCTGAGCGGTGCCCGGCTAATTGCCCGCCCCACCCCACATTCCGTAGTCTTCGAAACCGCAGACGACTGCGGCGAAATCCGCTGGCAGCGGCTGATTTTATGCTGCGGCGCCAGAGAACTCTCGCTGCCTTTTCCTGGCTGGACGCTACCCAATGTGACGGGGGCCGGAGGCCTGCAGGCGCAGATAAAACATGGCCTGCAACTCAAGGGGGAACGCGTGGTCATTGCAGGCAGCGGTCCTCTTCTGCTGGCGGTCGCCAGTACGGTGAAACGCGCTGGCGGGAATATTGTTGCCATCATCGAACAGGCACCGATGACCGCACTGGCCCGTTTCGCAACCGGGCTATGGCGCTGGCCTGAAAAATTGCGTCAGTTCGGCGAGCTCTTTCCAGCCCGTTATCATCCGGCAAGCCAGGTCATCCATGCGCAGGGCGATTCCTGTCTTCAGTCAGTGACTGTGCGCCACCAGGTAAAAACCCGGGAGATCGTCTGCGACAGGCTGGCCATTGGCTATGGACTGGTACCGAATATAGAACCTGGCGCCATCTTTGGCTGCAAAACAGAAAATCAGGCGATTTGGGTCGATGCGGAGCAACGCACCAGTGTGCAGGATATCTATGCGGCAGGAGAATGCACGGGCTTTGGCGGTAGCGAGCTGGCGTTAGCCGAGGGAGAAATTGCCGGCTATACCGCAGCAGATTGTTCGCACAAGGCCCAAACCGCCATCTCCGCGCGCGCCCGCTGGCAGCGTTTTGCCCAGGCGTTGCATACGACGTTTGCGCTGCCGGAGTCGCTAAAAGCCGCGACCACCGCAGATACTCTGCTCTGCCGTTGTGAAGATATTCGTTGTGGCGACGTGCAAAACGCCGAAAGCTGGCAAGCGGCAAAGCTCGCCTCACGCTGTGGAATGGGAGCCTGTCAGGGGAAAGTCTGCGCCACCAGCGCCCGCTGGCTGTACGGCTGGCCGCTGCCGCAGCCCCGCGAACCGCTCTCCCCCGCTCGTGTCGACACGCTTATCCATCTCGCAAAGCCTGAGGGGTGATGGTCAGGTTTAAAGGCGCCCATTGGCGCCTTTTTTGATGTGGTGTATCCGTAGACCATTTCGTCAAAGGGAATAATTTTTATCTTCACCCATATCTATTTCGCTCTGTGTATTGGGAACCGAGCGTCCTATTTTTGTCAAACATTCAAAAATATAAAGGGAATGTAATGCATGTTTAAAATATGATAAACCCAACAATTCAAATTACCGATATTGCTTTTATTAGTAAGCAGAAACTAGCATAACACCCCAGGAAATAACCTTTTCTTTCCATATGGTTAGAAAAAATAACACTTACTAAAGCAAGGTTTATTTTTATAAAACACCCCTATGAATGAGCATGAATAACTTTAAAATAATATGGCGAAAAAAGTGTTTTATTTAATCTGCGAATTCGATAATGAATATTATTTTTAGTGTTGGCCGTAATAGACACAGCAACGCTTGATTAAGTGATATTTTGCGAGCATCATCGCAATTATTTACCCGAAAATGAAATCAATGACTTCCAGTAAATCCCTGCAACAGGCAATTGCTGACATCACCATCTGGCGTAAAGGCGAACAACGCGCGCCGCACAAGCCCCTACTGCTGCTTCACGTGCTGGCGGGGTATCAGCAAGGCCATGACCGCCTGTTTGATTACGGTTCAGAAGTTCGCGACCCCTTGCATAGCCTGCTGGAGCGATTTGGACCACAGCGCGCGCAGTACCGCCCGGATATGCCCTTCTGGCGCTTACAGGGCGATGGATTCTGGGAGCTCCAAAACGCCGAGCATTGCTCAACATCCGGCAGCAGCAAACAGCCCCCCGCCGGAGAACTGGTGACGCATAACGTTGCAGGAGGTTTTGATGAACAGCATTTTGCCCTACTGAAAAAGAGCAAAAACCTCATTAACACCCTGGCACAGCAAATTCTCGAGGCTCACTTCACCGAAAGCATCCAGGAAGAGATCGCGGATGAACTGGGGTTTGATATCCTGCAAATCCGCAAGCAGCGGGACCCATTGTTCCGCCAGCAGGTTCTGCGTGCCTATAACTATGAATGCGCCATTTGTGGCTTCAATATGCGCCACGACAGCACTTCGGTTGCCCTGGAAGCCGCCCATATCAAATGGAAACAACACGGCGGCCCGTGTGAGATTTCAAACGGCCTGGCTCTGTGTGCAATCCACCATAAAGCCTTTGATAAAGGTTCGATTGGGCTGGATGAGAGTATGCGAGTTCAGGTGTCACCCGCAGTAAATGGCAGCGGCATGGTGGGCAGACTATTCTGGGATTTCGACGGGAAGGAGATTGCTCTACCGATGATGCGCGAGAATTATCCAAAAGAAGGTTTTGTGGAGTGGCACAGGAAGGAGGTGTTTAGAGGGTGAGTGCGAAGGCCGGACTCGAATTTCACACCTAATAGACTGATATCAATATTATTTATAAACAGGAATAAATAGTTATACCCGCACTTGTACCCACAAGTTAAAATCCGTACAAAAATAGACATCGCGAGTGGGTATAAAGCCATACCAGTAGAACACTGATATGGCTGTTGAAGCAAGACTCAGGCAGGCAGGAACGTTTTCTTCAGAGGCACCAAAAGTTTAGTCTCGATATCAACTTGTTCGTAGTTCTCAATAAGCGCACGGACGAGATCATCAAGTGTCCAGAGCGTCAGTGGTATTGTCGAACGGTCGGCTTCATATCGAGCATCTTTCGTAAAACCCCCTGTACTGACATAAAGCCCGCGATCGTCTTTATGGCGACCGCCGATAAAGCTGCGTATCTGTTGGCTTCCCATCTGTTCCCTGCGGTGCTTTACTTCAACGATGATACGCGGATTTTCAAAACCGAACCCATCAGGTGAAGCAATGATGTCTTTACCCCGATCAGCTCCCGCAGGTGAGACCTGCGTTTTATAGCCCATACTGCGTAAAACTCCGGCAACAAGATTTTGCATCTCATCCCAGTCAAGAGAGTTGATACGATCTTTGATACCCTCAAACGCCAGCATTTCCATATCGCGAAGCGGATCAGAAACAACCTCATCTTCATCCATCGCAATTGGATTCTGAGTAATTACATCTGCAGTGGGTTTCTTATCCTGCAAAAGCTCTTCTAGCGCATATTCTGGAAGCTGGAAAACCGTCAGCGTAGAACCCAATGTGTTTTTGGTAGCAACAGACAGTCTATCGCGGTCGATTTCTTGAGTATTCCATTTAACCTGCCGAGCGATACCCATCCCCTCTTCCACCCATTCAGGATGATACTGGAAGTCTGAAGTAACTTTGCCTAGCAAATAAGTACGGTTAGCTGGCGAATAGGTAATAACCCAATCACCCTTTTGGATCTCATTCACAAAACGCCAGACCTGCGATGCGCCAGAACGGGCTGTTCCGAGCTTTGTTAAGGGATCAGCCTCCTGGTATAAGGCGAGTAACTGGGCTCGGGATAGGCCGGGTTTGACTAATGGAGCCAGCTGAGACCAACCGATGCCTACAATTTGCTTATCGCGAAAATCGTCATAGAGCTTGCCGCCGTCACCGCGGATCATCCACATTCTGTTGCCCATACCAGTCCCTTCATGAGGAAAAGAAATTATGCTGGATCATAAGCTTGTTCGTAGTATGCGTCAAAACCATCAACAACGACGGCCCAGCATTCCCGGATTGTGCTTGCGATAATGTGCCCAGTTAAAATTACAGCTTCAATTTGCATGATATTTAGTCCATATAAGTAAAAGCACCAACCAGCATCGGCAGGTGCTTTTTGGAATGAGTAAATTAAATAAGTAAGGAAAGCTGCAGTGTGAATCAGGAAGGCTATTCCCAATGTTCACCGTGCCGCGCTTTCAATAAACCTGTTGCCTGTCGCGCCCGCAGAATATCGACTGCCCGCAGATATGGGGACTGTTCTTGCCAATCGAATCCCCTGCGATCAAAACGAACCAGCCCGTACTTTTCCACCAGAAAATTAACGGCATCGGCCAAAGATATACCGGCATCGATATGTTCCTGAATTACCGTTTCATCACTGAATGGCGTGTCGTTGAGTGTCAGGCCATAATGTTGTTCCAGCAGGCGTGCAAGCAGCATTTGCCAGACAGCCACGGGCGACAGACATAGCTTCGCCGCCTGCGGATTTGTTGCAGGTAGAGTTTTCATATTTGCTCTTGTGAAAGTAGTTAACGATGGGTGGAGTAAACGGCGATGTATACGTAGCCGCAACTGCCAAGGGTATCGGCTTCGCAGGTGGTACAGGGTGACACAGTGGGCATGGCGAGGATTCATTTCACCAGTAGTCAGCATCGATTCCATCTGGCTGATAAAATGCGGGAATGCCACATCCAGCTTAAGACATTCTGCTTCGCTGAACTTACCGGTGATACTGGCCCGGTCAGCCAGATAGTGCAGCCGGTTTCCCTCCTGTACCAGACGAGCGCCAAAGCAAGGTGTCACATTACGATTCAGACCCCACTTGAGAAATGAATCGTTCTCTGAGTCAGTAGATTTCATTGAAGTGCCCTCATATCCAGCCTCGCTCTGCAAACGACACAATTCCATCTGAACCGATAACCAGATGATCGAGAGTGTTCACATCAACCAGTGCCAGCGCTTCTTTAAGCCTGCCCGTAATGTTGCGGTCACATTGGCTGGGCTCCGGATCACCGGATGGATGGTTATGCGCCAGCACAACAGCAGCAGCATTGAAGCGAAGCGCTGACTTCACCACCTCACGGGGATGGACCTGGACATGGTTAACCGAACCGGCAAATAGCGTTTCACTCTCCAGTAAACGGTGCTGGTTATCGAGATAGAGCACCATAAACACTTCCCGTTCTTGTCCTGCCAGCTGTAACCGAAGCCAGTCACGGGCAGCCGTGCTTGAGGTAAAGGACATGCCGGGCTGGCGCAGATATTTATCCAGCAGGTTGATAGCACGTCGAATGGTCCGTTGGGCATAAGGTGTCAATCCGGAGGTCGCGGGGAGCAGGCAACTATGCTGGGCCATAACCGCCAGCGGAAAGAGTTCAGGCTGCGATGACTCTGGGGATAATACAGTATTCATGTCAGGCATTCCTTAGTCGATAAGATGCATAATGGCGCTGCATTCCGGATGGTTTAGCGCGTAGTCGCGTAAGCGATAATAGTGTCCAGTCATAGCGTCACACTCGGTGCGGCAGGCGTGGTAGCTGTAAGCCATTAGGCAGACTGCTATACCGGCAGCCTCTCCGCTCATCTCCGCATCGTTGCCATTCATCGGGTTGAACAACGTCCATTTCTCACCGTCAGGCTCCGGAGCCATAAATGCGCTGCTATTGCTGAGTGTGTAAAAGCTCCAGACGCCGCCGCTGTAATCAGCGCACAGGCGATCCATCCAGCCGAAGATTTGGGGCTCAAGGGTTATCCATTGTGGTATGGAGCCAAAGTGCTGCGGCCAGAAGCCGATGCGTAGCTCGTCAGGGACCACTGAGGCCGTGATTGCTGTCTGCTCAGCGAACTGAAGGTTTTGTGTATCCATCAAACTATCTCCTTATGCCGGAACGATTGTTTAACGCCCGAAAAATTCGAGCATGTTTTCTGCCATAACCCACAGGGCGCGATTGAGCTTCACATCGCCATCAATACCGGTAACAGCACGGGTGCGGCTGCTTTTCCCCTGAGCGGTTCGCCCTGACAATCCACCTTTCATCAGGTTCTCCTGCACGCGCTGGTAGACAGTCCACAGATCATCGCTGTAGTCCTCCCGACGACGCGGGGTCAGCAACTGCGATACCGTGACCGGCTGGTGGTCCTCACCAAATCGATACTTCATTGCGGCATTCGCCAGTGCATGACGGGCAGGATATGGCAGCACAAGCGACTGCATCGCATCGCGCTTTTCATCCACCCGATCAAAGACCCCCAGCACTTCGTAAGCCCCTTCAATCACCTTCTCGACGACATTACCTTTATGCGGTACCCGCACTTCGCCGAATGACTGACCGCAGACCAGACCATTAGTACAGACGCCACGAAAAAGTCCCGGCAGCATCTGGTAGCTTGATGAGCCGTCATGGCTGTTGAGCAGGATGATTTCCGGTACCTGATGGCCGGTCAGTTGTCCGGCACGACGCAGGCGAAGCATGTGTTTGGTGTGTTCCCGCTTGCTCTGGTCCCGAACCTTTGTCTGGCAGGCAAAGAACGGCTCAAAGCCTTCACGCTGCAGGCTTTCGAGGATGGTGATGGTCGGGATGTAGGTGTAACGGTCTGAACGAGATTCATGCTTGTCACTCCCGAACACGCTGGGGACATGACTCATCAGCTCTTCGTGGGTCAAAGGCCGGTCACGGCGTATCTGATTTATACGGCCAAAGCGGCTGGCTAATCGCATGGATAACTCCTTATGAAGTGGGTAAAAATACAAAAGGCCACACTTCCCGAAGGAGGTGTGGCCTGACTTTGTTTATAACGATGATGCGCTGGTGATGGTTATGCAGGGAATTTGCGGATGCCATAACGAGCGATATACCTGTTTAGCCAGTAACCGGCATCCTGCTCAAAGTTCCAGGCTCGCCAGACCATGCAACGCTCATGATGGATAACCAGACGGAAATGTGTCCCCAGGTCGTCCTCTATAGCAACGTTGGAATATTGAGAAGCAACCGCCTCTGCCTGCTGGCGAGTAAACGGTCCATCAGGCAATTCAGTGAGTTCAGTCATACAGGCTCCCTAAAATAAAAAGCCCCTGAGGCATTAGCGACAGGGGCTGAATCAAACAGATGGCGAATCGGCTAAGATGCCTTACCACCGACAACCGTGACTTGTAGAGGTCGGTAGTACTGCGGGTCGAAAACGGAAAGTGGTAGGTCAATCTGGTAACCATTACGCTCTTCTGTTGCCTTCATGATTTCGACGGAGCTAACGTTTTCCACGCATTCGTTCTCCAGCGAGGCTTCCTGAGAGCGAGTGGCATCGCTGTCGCCAAATGCAACCACTGCCATATTCCCCATGGCCAGCGTGTTCCCCCCTTTATCTTTCAGACGCAGGGAAAGTGTCAAAGGCCCGAATCCTTCACCACTTCCGCCGTTGTCTAGGCGAAACTGCCAGATGCAGACATTGCCTGGCACCCAGACCATGTCTGTGTTGCGGATACTGATGTAACGCTGTTCTTCGGCCTGAGCCGGTGACAGCAGACAAAGGCTCAGAGCGAAAACTGAGATAACGCCTTTCAGCTTCTTCATGGATTTTTCTCCTGATTCTCCGGCAGATAGAGTTTTCCCATTTCCTTGCCATCGTGCGAATACACAACCGATTTTTCACCCGTATAGCTGTTGGTTTCAATTCTGAAGCTCAGGGTGATATTGTCCGCAAGGCACAGGGCTGCCATCAGTGGCTGCACCGTTTTCTGCTGCATATCAGCAATGTAGTAATAATTGCCTGACTTACATCCTTCCGGTGACTGGCGGGTTTTCATCACCGTATATTGCGGTGTACCGAAGGCATCCTTTTTTACCCATTCCTGGGCAATATCGGATTTATGCGAGACAACCTTGCTGAATGGTGGTGGAGTCAGGTCTTTAAACCTAGCTATCGCTCTCACGCCAGCATCTTCCTTGCTGTCGCAGCCAGAGGCACTCATTGCACCGATAACTGTCAGAACGGCAAGCACAAGTGGATACAATTTCTTCATGGTGCAGATTCCTTATTATTCGTCCGTTCCGTTGCTTCAGCAGTTGCCAGTTCGTCGGCACAACTCAGCCAGACTCTGTTGGGCTACCCACTGCTGCAGTTTATGCTCTGAGGCAGAACGCTTCGCCGCCAGGGCGGCCTGCTGCTGTTTGTTGACACAGTTTTCCGGAAATGCAGCAAGCACCTGCTTGCTGTGAGGTTCATTAACCAGCTCCAACTGATACTGGGTGTCGATGATAGTGAAGTAACACCCTTTCCCCTGGTCTTCGCCCTGATAGACCGATGTCAGGTCGGAATAATAACCGCTGGCAGGTTCCAGATTCAGCTTGCGCACGGTATGTGTTTTCTTGTCGGCGAGAAAATAAGCACCACCACCACGCTGACGCAGCAGGAATTGCCTGGTCCAGGGATAATTGCCAATCACACTGGCCTGATAGAGCGTATTGTTTAACGTGTCGTTATCCATGCCATCGGCCGATTTCCAGCCATCCGCCTGCATGTACTGCCAGAATTTGACGGTACCCACGACAGTTTCAGCAGACGCCGGAAAGGTAGCGCCAGCGCAGAGACTGACGGCCAGTGCCGTTGTGGTCAGTAATTTCTTCATCATGATTCCTTATGAGGTAAAAGACCGTCGCCGGTTCTGGCGAGCAGTGAGTGAAAAACGTGAAAATGGGGAAGGGCTCTGAGTAATTCCGGTTCGGCGAGAACGTTACGAATCTGAAGGTCGGGCACGAACAGTTCCGGGTGCAAAGTAACCGCATGGATATCTTTCAGCGGAAACACTGCCACGCGATGATGATGCTCTCCAGTCAGATACCAATGCCCGCCGCAGAGTACGAGGCGGTATGGTGCAAGCCCTGAGCAACGACAACCTTCAGCCAGCAGCGTCACGCGACGATGCTCTGATATGGCCCTGACAAGGCGTGTAAATATACCTGCCCTGGGCGGCGACAATGACTCCGATTCTGCCCATATGAGGCACGGAGACTCACCAGGCCCACTCAGCAGTGAGCTGACCATATGGTTATCCATGTCAGGAAACAAGGCCTCCACACCTGACTGACGAGCAAAAGTCAGCACCGCCAGTTCGCGCTGATGGCTACCTGAAAGCAGACGACAGGTGCCGTCGCGATATTCCAGGTCCAGATACATCAGTCGCTCACGAAAATCGCGGCGGAGGGTACGGAGCGATACACCAAACTCTGCGGCAAGAAGACCCATATCCAGTGTTTCGCCAGCAACAAGGCGACTGATAATGAGGGACAGCCGAACCGCCAGCCGCTCATGGCGACGCTCAGTCTGGGACATTAGATTTTCTCCATCCTGTTAACAGGCTGAAAATTAAGTGATTAGTGTAACGAAGGGGTCGGACAGGGTATGGACATGGGAAGGCGTATTTTTTCAGTATGTGGATTTCAGCCATGATGCGGCTTTGCGCCTAATCGATGGGTTGGTTGCTCATTAATTGAGCGCGGCAAGGACAGCGAGTGTCCGCCATAAGCGGTTTGTCAGAAGAAAATCCAGTCCCAGACGGCACGAGCTACAGTCACCACTGCTTCCCGTACGGTTCGAATCACAGCCCTTACAGGCTCTGGCAGAAAAGATGATGACTCCACAGTGCCAATCATTTCATCCACTGCATTACCAAAGCGCTCGCGTGCCTGCTTTTTTACTGGCTCTGTGCAGAGCCTGCCATGCAACTGTGTCGTTAGTGGACTGGTGGCCCGGTCAGGCAGGCTGTGCATCATCGTCTCTACCATCGCATCCAGCCCCCAACCAGTTTGGGCCGATATAACACTGACTGGATGGTGCGGCAGAAAGAGCTGCTGTACTGCGCTCCGCTTGGCATCAATAGTCGATTGTTGGCTATGAGATGGTGTATTGCTGGTGGTATTCCACTGATGGCAGGGGGCAGCTTTGTCAGCCTGATTCACCACAAATAACACCCGATGCTGATACGCCAACATCACCTTACGATAGAAGTGTTCATCCACTGACAGTGCCCGATCATCAGCTTTGATGACCCATAACACCAAATCCAGCTCAGGTAGGATGTGACGATAAAGTGCGGCGTATTCTTCGTCGCGTTGCTCGCTTTCACCCACACCAGGTAAATCAACAATCATCAGGCTGTGATTGCCATTGCGGAGCCGGAAGCGCAGCACATCGCGCGTGCAGGCCCTCACATCGCTGACCGGTGTGACTTCGCCTTGGAACAGGGCATTGCAGAGAGACGACTTACCGACACCGGTTTTACCCATGATGCCAATCACCGGCTCGTACTGTGTGAGACTACGAAGACGTTTAAGAATAAGACTGCGAAGAGTAGGAGGCAGTGAAGCCAGAGGCTTCTCAATGGCCAGAAGGCCGTCAATTTTTTGCATACGGAGATCTCAATGTGAAAAATAAAAAGACCCGCGATCCTGTAAAGGATGCGGGGGATTCACTGAGATAATATCTGTCTGAAATTATTTGGAGTGAATGCTATTTATCTTCTGCATATCTGGCATCGTGCCAGGCATTCATAATGATAACTTCCAGCTCTTCGTTAATTTTTCGACCATTTTTCTTTGCAAGCATATCGAGCTTTTCTTTAATGTCCTTCTGGACATAGGTGTTAATCACTTTTTTGTCAGCAATGTTTTCCCGGAATACATTCTGATTGTATGTTTTTTTCATCCGTTGAATCATCAGACGCCGAGTATCGGGATGGGCAGGCCAGGAATACAACACGGCCGTGAGAAACGTAATCACCTGTTGCTGTCTGATTTCAGTCATAAATGAAGGCATGTAATCGGGTTTGATATGCTCCATAACATATTTAAAAGCCCATGCACATTGTTTATGATTCTTAAGGTCAATCCATTTAAATGGTTCTGGTAACTCCCGGTTTCGCTGAATCCAGATATTTTTTAATGAAGAGAGTGTTTTGATCTTAAAAATTAACTCGACATCCCAACTATCGAAACAGGTGTAGAGTACTAAAAGTGCATGCTGGTAGGTTTCTGGAATAACAGCCAATACGCCATGCCGAATAACCGGAGGCCGTTCACGGTAAAAATCAACCTCTAGTGGATTGATTTCCTTAGGGCCCATGGTTGAAAGTATATTCCATGCAAAATAAGCGGAGCTATAGTCCTTTATCCATTCAAAATTAGTCTCCGGGACGATACTGGATAAAAGCCCATTTTTCATTTCCCGTACGAACTTATTGTACTCATGGGTGTTTTTAAATTCATTATTAAGTTCTCTCAGGATCATGTCCATAACCTCCTGATTTTTAAAATCAGTTATGAGGATTAGCGGAGTGCGCTCCCGGTACCCTTCGATGTTTTTCTTCATATATTCGATATAAAACCGGCACGCTCTTTCTGTTCTATCCGTCAGCTGTTCTTTCATAATTACATTTTCATTGATTTTAAAGTGGGCATCACTACGTAGGTTAATGCGTGTGTAATGCGTAGTCAAATGCGTTGCTTTCTGCGTCGATATCTGCGTAATAAAAAGTGTAGTGAAATTATGTTTTTTGTAATGCGTAGTGATGCGGGATTAGCTGGTTTTCAATGTAAAACAACAGGTTAAGCTGTTCACTGACCTTCGGGAAAGTAAGAAGGTTTTTTTCAAAGGACAGGTAGTCCGGTGACTATAAGCCCATGAAGACAAAAGAGGAAGGATGACGGTTACCTGAGCGATCGATGTCTGCAACAGATGAGGTAACAGAAGAATGTAAGACAGTCATGCACATGAGCGCGTCGAAATACATCTCAGAACCGGTTGCCCCCTAGAGGTCAACATAACCCGCTTTTTTTACGTATCTCCCTATGGGTATGCCCCGGAGCAGTGACAGAAATTAAATATCACTCATCCGGGTTACCTTTCTTAACCGGAGATACCAAATCATGACCACGCATCCCTTACTTACCGAAGACCAGTTGATTGACATGGCATTTATCACCAGTCTGCTGCAAATGACAGATAAGTGGATTTATAAGCTCATTAAGGATGGAGTCTTTCCCAAACCCATCAAGCTGGGCCGAAGCTCCCGATGGTTAAAAAGCGAAGTCGAAAACTGGCTACAGGAACGAATCGATCAGTCCCGTAAATAACCTCCCACCAGACTAAAACCTCAGCAGAATAATGACTATCCGGTTGCTCCGGAGGTTTTCTGCTGTCTGTCATTTAAGCCAGAAGAAATATGAACATGAAAGATTACAAGCCTCGTTACGAAGAACTTTATAAATGTTACCAGACCTGGCTGACCGATTTTACGAAGCTGACGGTCAGATCGGGTATGTGCCACCAGAATATATATCATCACCATACCCTGACGGTTGGTAGCCTTAAGTTTCCGGGAGAGGAAGAGGTTATTGCTGTTGTTCCACAGTGTCTGCACCGGATTATTTATGGCAGAGCAGCAGCCCCACTGACTGTTAATGATGACCTGATCGTCAGTTTATTTACCCAGGAGCATCTGCTGGTTCACCATCCCATGCTGGAGGGGATTTTACTGTCTGAGTGCGTGCGTTTAAAACAACGCCCTCTGGCAAATAAGCTCATCAGTTTGTTCCGCCAGTTCAGCGGTAGCGAGCTGCGTCTGAAGCTGGTCTGGCTTTGCTGGTACGATTTGATGCTGGGTAATTGCCTTGATGACTGGACCAACAACCTCAGGTTCAAAAAAGACAAAGAGATGGATATCTGGATCAATAACCGGCAGGCGGAAAACCCTGCGCTGACCAGCCTGATGGACGAGTACATCTGCTTTGCGTGGCGAACGACAGCTGAACCACTGCGTTAGGCTTCATCCATAGTCCTGCAAGGGATTTGAGGGTTATTGGGGAGTGAAAATTAATTTAGGTTAATTAATATAATTAATAGGCACTCCCTTTTTACAACCATCCTCTTAATCCATGCATTTCCCCAGCCATGGCTCTTCCTGAAAGCCAGGTGCATTCCATTGACTGGCCCTCGCCAGCACTAAAGAAACTCATCCTATGCAAAACAAACAACGATGGGAGCCAGACTGGTTTCTACAGTCACTCCTGAACAACCATATCGACAAACTGGTAGAGCGCTATTCCTGCCTGCGGGCATTCCGAACAGATCTGTTTTACCAGGATCATACCGCTAAGTATTTCCTGCAGGATCACCAGCAGCTCGAATGGGATATCCGAAAGCTGATGAACCATATGATGCAACTCGAAGCGGTGGTCGGTTTCTTTTGGGTTATCGAATGGACTGAAGATCACCACTACCACGCTCACGTTGTCTTCTGGCTGGATGGCAGTAAAACCCAGAACACATATCCCTGGGCTCAACAAGCAGGTTTGCACTGGAGTGATATCACTGAGCGGGAAGGCTGGTATCACCGATGTGAGTTTAAAGAGCATTACACGGCCAATATCAATATTCCGGTGCGTTACAGCGATCCGGGCAGTATCGCCAATATCCGGCAGGTGCTGGCGTATATGGCCAAAGTTCAACAAAAGCAGGGGCTGCCGTTGTTTGGTTGCAATGAGGTCCCTGAGCGACCAGCAACCGGACGACCACGCAAGACTGACTTCTGAGTCAGTCTGTTTTTTACGTCAGCAATTCATAGTGTGACAACCACTCCGCAGTTCCCCTTTCAATCCCCTTAATCCATTCAATCGCATGGCGTCTGTTTGCCCTTCAAGGACGGCTTACGCCTGCCTGCAGGAACATGACTATGTTTGCTAAATCCTTTATTGCTCTCGACGGTAACTGTCGCCTGACCGGGGCTCGTACTGCGCAGATAGCGCCTTACGATCGCTATACCTGCCATCTGTGCAACAGCACAATGCAATACCATCCTGAATACGACACCGAACGCCCGTGGTTCGAACACACCGAAACGGGTCTCACCAGCAATGGTCGACAGCATTGTCCCTATGCCAATCCGGATGCGGGTGAAATGCATCTTGTTAGAGGCCTGCAACTCCTCCACTGCAATGCCGCTTCCAGGGCCAGTAAAGCCGATTGGCACTGCTCAAAATGTGTGATCGATTACTATGGTGAACGCTATTGTCTGACCTGTAGCACCGGAGACTTCAGCCAACCAACAGATGCAGCATGATGAAAATATAGAAATACTTTATCACCACCAACGGGATCATTACATCACCGTTGGGAATGCCGCCAGTACAGAAGTCAGTGTCTGGAACTGCACACAATGTTGATGTGGTCTAATTCTGCACGCAGGCTCACAGCAGGAACAACGCAATAGCTAGAACTCTTGTACTCGTGAAAGTAAAATAAGATATCTATCTTATCCCGTCCTATCTGAATGGTATAAAAATGTATTCAAATCATCAGCGTCACTATCTGGCACAGTGGTTAACGTTAAGCGGCAAAGCCGAGGACTCACTTACACAGACCATCGCCAGCGCGCGAGTTGATATGAATCCCCATCAGGTAGAAGCCGCTATGTTCGCACTGGCATCTCCTTTGTCGAATGGCGTTATCCTCGCAGATGAAGTGGGACTAGGGAAAACCATTGAGGCCAGCCTGATTTTGGCGCAAAAGTGGGCAGAACGACGCCGGAAATTATTGCTTATTGCTCCGGCAACGCTGCGTAAGCAGTGGAGTCAGGAACTTGAAGAGAAATTTTCATTACCTTCGCGGATTATCGAAGCAAAAAGCTTCAATCAAATGATCAAAGAGGGATGTGTTAATCCATTTGACATTGAAAACGCAACAGGGGAGGCTGCGATATGTATTTGTTCATACGAATTCGCTTCCCGTAAAGAACATGAATTGGCCCGTATCCCATGGGATCTGGTCGTCATGGATGAAGCCCATAAACTGCGAAATATCTACAAGAACGATGGCGCTAAAACGGCCAAAAAACTCAGTAGTGCATTATCTGGCAGGAAAAAAATTCTGCTCTCTGCTACGCCGCTTCAAAACAGCATCCTTGAACTTTATGGTTTGGTTTCCGTTATTGACCCTCATTTCTTCGGTGATTTGGCCTCGTTTAAGGCCCGTTATTCTCGGCAGAATATTGACGATGCAGAATTAGCGTTATTAAGGGTACGTCTGAATAAGATCTGTAACCGTACGCTTCGCCGACAGGTTCAGCAGGAAGGTGGTATCAGTTTTACCCGCCGTCATTCATTAACCGAAGATTTTCGCCCGACGGATGAAGAAGAAGCTCTCTATAAACAGGTTTCCTCTTATTTGCAGCAAGACGATCTACTGGCAATCAAAAGTGGTGCACGTCATCTAGTAACATTAGTCATTCGCAAAATTCTGGCCTCATCGTCCACTGCGATTCAGGGAACGCTGGAGACTATGATTCATCGTCTAGAAAATAAAATGCCGGTCTTAGATGCCCTGACTGATTATGAAAATTATGATGATTACAGTGATGAAGAAGGTATCGAGGATGAAGTTACCATCGATCCTAGGGCTCTACAGGCAGAAATCGATCAGTTAAAAAGTTATAAAACGTTAGCGGCATCTATAACTAAAAACGCCAAGGCGGAGGCATTGTTAAGCGTTCTTAGTCGGGCTTTCGAATTCACAGTAGAACTTGGTGGATTGCGTAAAGCGGTCATTTTTACCGAGTCCGTGCGCACCCAAACTTGGCTAGCACAACTGCTTTCAGACAATGGGTATGAAGGCGAAGTCGTGTTGCTCAACGGCAGTAACAGCGATGCGGCGTCTCGCAAGATTTATAGTGACTGGTTGGAGAAGCATCAAAACTCTGGCCGGGTTTCCGGTTCGCGTACGGCGGATATGAAAGCGGCACTGGTCGAAAAATTTAGGGACGAAGGTACTCTGATGATATGTACCGAGGCCGGTGCAGAAGGTATCAACCTTCAGTTCTGCTCTCTGTTAATCAATTATGACTTACCTTGGAACCCGCAGCGGGTTGAGCAACGTATCGGGCGTGTTCACCGTTACGGACAAAAGCACGATGTTGTAGTGGTCAATTTCATTAATAAAGGCAACCGGGCCGATCAGCGTGTCTTTGAACTATTGAGCCAGAAGTTCCAGCTTTTTGAAGGCGTGTTTGGTGCATCCGATGATATTCTGGGATCGATAGAATCGGGCGTTGATATTGAACGGCGTATCCATGAGATTTACCAGCACTGCCGCTCCGACGAGCAAATAGAACAGGAGTTTAATCAGCTCCAGGATGAACTCAAAGAGCAACTGGAAAACCGGGAGAATGAAACCCGGCGTTCCTTATTTGAACATTTCGATGTAGATGTCGTCCGAAATCTAAAAACTCGACGCACAACGACCCTCGCACAGTTAAACGATTATCAGGAAAATCTGCTGCTGCTAGCGGAAATGTTTCTAAGTGACAATAGCGATTTCCAGCACTCTGAAACTGGTTTTCGTTCCTCGGGAAAGTATTATGACGTTAGCTGGCCTGTTGCGGATGAAAAGGATGCAGAATTTTTCCGACCTAATCAGGGATACGGAAAGCAACTGATTGATGTGGCCCTACATGAGGGAAAAGACCTTTCCACATTGCCAGTTTGTCAGAAACTCCATTTCATCTACCAACCCAAGGCAGGACAATTGGCTGATGTAAAATTGCTTTGCCAACAATCAGGGCAGTTGTTACTAGCAAAAGTCAGTATCGGAAATCAAGAACAACAACGAGAGCAGCTACTTGTCGCTGCCGTAACGGAAAATGGTGAGGTAGTGGCGGAAGAAACCGCATCCCGTCTTCTTCGCTTGCCGTTGTCAGAGGTAACATCAATCGAAGAACAGCCTGTGTTACCCACTTTAGCCGCACAATGTGAGGTTTTACGGAATTCTTTTATCCAGCAGGTCGAACGTGATAACGAACTTTATTACAATGAAGAAGTAGAAAAACTTGAACGCTGGTCAGAAGATCGTCGCATCGCGCTGGACCTACGCATCAAACAGTTAGATGCAGAAATTAAAGAAGCGCGTAAAACCGCCCGCCAACTTCCTTCGCTGAAAGAGAAGATGGAAGCGAAACGCTCGCTAAAGGCACTAGAACGCGAGCGGGACAACATCATGTTACAGTATCATGATGAAAAGAAAAAAATTGAGCAGGAAGAAGACCGCCTGCTGGAAGAGGTTGAACAAAAGCTGGCGACAGAGATAACGTCCAGTCAATTATTTGCGGTGAGCTGGACATTGAATTCACCTTCCGCATGAAGTTTTGTTGTTTCAGGAGTCAATGATGGCTAACGGTAAAGTATTAAGACAGCTGATAAAAGCGGGCGCGACGGGCGACACTGCTACGTTCCGTCGCGTTTCAGAAGCCATTATTGATGAGGAACGTCAGAAACAGCACCATCTTCTGGCTAACGATCTGGAGCATATTCTTTATAGCGATCACATTGTTCAGGCTTCGCGTTCAACTACGTTGCCTCCGGCACCGGTAGACAAAGAAAGGGGGCTGCCACTGTTGGATCTACGGCAGCCGCAGCGCAGCCTCGATGAAATGATCCTTCCAGCTACCAGTGCTACAGTGATCGATGAGCTCCTTGAAGAGCACCGGCGTAGCGATGTATTGCATAGCTATGGGATGAAAGCAGCCAGTAAAATCATGTTTTTCGGGCCACCAGGCTGCGGTAAAACGCTGGCAGCGGAGGTCATTGCCTTTGAGCTGGACATGCCGCTGGCAATTGTCCGCCTTGATGTATTGGTATCCTCATTTCTGGGTGAAACAGCCGCAAATCTGCGTAAAATTTTTGATTTTATTGCCCAACATCCGCTGGTGGTCTTGTTCGATGAATTTGATGCAATAGGTAAAGAACGCGGCGACAGCGGAGAACACGGCGAATTACGCAGGGTCGTCAATGCTGTACTGCAAATGATGGATGCTTATCAGGGCAAAAGTCTAATTCTGGCGGCCACCAACCATGAACATATTTTGGACAGCGCCATTTGGCGTCGTTTCGATGAAGTGATTGAATTTCCTCTGCCAGATCAGACGCAGTTACGTGAGTTGCTGGCGTTAAAGCTACGCGGCATTCGCCGACAGTTTGAACTGGACGATAATGAGTTGTTATCCTTGCTTCATGGCAAAAGTGGTGCAGATATCGAACGCATCGTTCGCCGAGCCACTAAACACATGATCCTGCGTCATCAGGAATTCCTGACGCTGAAAGATTTAAAAAACGCGATGCAGCGAGAGAACGCCAGAACTCACCGATAAGGGACTGCCATGACGGCGAATTATCAGCATCTAAATATTTCCAAAGCCCCTCTTCAGAATGACCGACGGACCCGCAGAGTCAATATGCCTCGTATTCGCAGAGGCGATTTACGTCAGCATGGGCAAATGTTATTGAACCAGCTCCAAACTCTGCGCCCGATGTTGACGCAGGTACCAGGCAGCGCCGCTGATGGTCGATATATACTCAAGCTGAACTACAGCGGCACGATGAACTTTTCGGCATTGATACATCATGGCGTAGAGTTTGTTAGTCAGGAAAATAAACAAGTTTGTGTAGTCTTTAGTGACGAGCAAGGGCTGGCTACATTTGCAGAACATCTGTCATCCCTCGGTCTAGGTAATACAGAACTAACCTACAAACAGATCCTGGAGGCGCTTGACGGTATTGAGGGCTGGTCGGCGGAAGATCGCAAAAGCTGGGCTCTTCGGCGTTATGGTTTTCCTGTAGCGGAACGCTTTAAACTGGATGTGGAGCTCTGGCCTATCGAAGTTGCGCATCATCCCAAACGTATCGATCTGTATACACGTTTTGAGCACTGGTTACAGGAGCAGGATATTTCCAGGCAGGATAAAGTCAATCTGGACAGCCTGTTAATGTACCGGGTCGAGGTTTCACTCGCGCAAGCGGAACACCTATTAGCTCATCGGGACGTTAGGTTTATTGATTTGCCACCGTCTAGTGGCATTAGCTATCAACAAATTAACCGGGACATCAATACACTTCCAGCTCGCCTGAGCTCGCCAGCGGAAAATGCGACCAGGATATGTATTCTGGATAGTGGTATTAATACCAACCATCCTTTGTTAAGCGCTGCCATTGCTGAAAGCGCCAGCTTTATTCCCGATCAAGATGCGTTTGATGAACAGGGGCATGGCACTGCCGTTGCCAGTATTGCGTTGTATGGTGATGTTGAGGCTTGTAACCAGAGCAATTTCTGGCAGCCTCAACTATGGCTTTATAATGGAAAAGTACTGAACGAGCAGGCTGAATTTAATGCCGAAACTATTGAAGCTACGCTTGCAGCTGCTGTTGCATATTTTACCGATCTCGGCTGCCGCATTTTCAACCTGTCATTGGGAAATGCTAATGCTCCCTACGACGGCAAACATATCCGCGGTATAGCGTATTTATTAGATACGTTGTCAAGGCAGTACAATGTACTTTTTGTCGTTTCTGCAGGAAACTTCGCTGGTAGTGACGAGCCTCCGGTACCACAAAGCAGCTGGCGGGATGAGTATCCTGATTACCTGTTGCATGAGGCAAGCGTTATCATCGATCCAGCTCCTGCACTCAATGTACTGACAGTGGGCAGCATCGCTAGGCATAACGCAACGCACGATGCACAACGAAGACCTGAGGATATTCAGCATCTCTGCCCGGCAACAGAAAATCAACCTTCACCTTTTACCCGACATGGTCCATCAATAAAAGGGGCGTTTAAACCCGACGTTATGGCACACGGTGGCAGTGTCGCTTCCAATGTGCGGCAAGGGCAATGGCAGGCGCATATGCGTGGTTTGGGTGTATTAAGTTGCCATCACCAGTTTCAGGGCGCTACCTTGTTTAAGGAGCTCAGCGGTACCAGCTTCGCCGCACCGTATATTACGCATCTGGCAGGACGCCTGTTAAACGAATACCCGGATATGTCCGCCAGTATGTTACGGGCAATGTTGGTTAATCATGCATCTGTCCCTCAGGCGATGACGCAGGCTTTCCCGCAGGCGATGCGAGAAAGTTATAAAAAAGCACCTACAACGAGAAACCGCGAGATAGAACGTGAGGTAACGGGTTACGGCATCATCGATGAAGATGCTTTATACCGCTCTTCAGAATATGTGGTGGTCATGCGATGTGAAGAGCAGATAGAAAATAACGCCCATCAGTTTTTTGAACTGCCCTTCCCGGCTTCTTTTTTAAGATCGCAGCGATCAACTCGTGAAATCCGCGTGACACTGGCTTACTCGCCCGCTGTGCGTACCACTCGACTGGACTATACCGCCACGCGGATCAGCTTCCGGCTGGTTAATGGTCGCTCGCTGGATGAGGTGCAGGCCAGTTTTAATCACCAGACCCAGAGTGAAACGGAAACCCGCTCCGATGATGCCCAAACTAACCGGGTTGTATCTGCTCAACAGCGGGAACGCGGTACGGTACAATCATCAGTATGGACTTTTCGTCAGCGTAACCCGAATGAAAAATGGTTTATCGTTGTAACCCGTCAGGATAGAGATTGGGGCGAAGCATTCAGCAGCGAGCAGGAGCCTTACGCACTGGTAGTGACCGCGACCGATCGCGATAACGAACAGGCACAGCTTTATACACAAATTCAGGCGCAGATCCGTGAACAGGAACGCGCGCGAGCACGTATTGGATAAAAATAGATTATGACAACGAAGCAAAAACTAGAACTTAACTGGATTGGTAAGCATAAGCGCCCTCGTCTGGAGCCGCGTATTCTGCTTGAAGACAAAGAGTTGTCTTACGGCGATGCGGATAATGAGAATCTGCTAGTTCATGGTGATAACCTGTTGGCTCTGAAGGCGCTGGAACAAAAGTATGCAGGGAAAGTCAAGTGCATATTTATCGATCCCCCGTATAACACAGGTAGTGCCTTTGAACATTATGATGATGGCCTAGAGCATTCAATGTGGCTGTCTATGATAAGAGATCGCTTAGAGTTATTACGAATCTTACTTAGTGATGACGGTTCTATTTGGATAACAATCGATGATAATGAGTGTCATTATCTAAAAGTGATTTGTGATGAAATTTTTGGAAGAAATAATTTTATTTCTAACTCAATCTGGCAAAAAAAATACGCTCCATCCAATGACGCGAAAAAACTTAGTGAAGATCATGACCATATTTTAATTTATGCAAAAAACAAAAAAGAATGGACTCCTAATCGACTGCCTAGAAATATCGAGTCAAATAAATCTTACAAAAATCCAGATAATGATCCCCGCGGATTATGGAGAGCAGATAATTACAAGTGCAATAAAAGTGCTTCGGAACGCCCAAATTTATATTACCCAATTATTCAGCCTAACACTAAAGAGATAATTTGGCCGTCTGAAACTGCTGTCTGGCGTTACAATGAAGATACTCATAAACGACATATAGCAGAAGACTTAATTTGGTGGGGAAAAGATGGGAAAAATTCTACGCCAGCATTCAAAAGACATCTATCAACAGTAGATGATACAACCAATCCTCAATCTGTTTGGACGTGGCAAGAGGTTGGGCATAATCAAGATGCAAAGCGAGAAGTACAGAAACTAAACCCAAAATCGCCATTCTCTACGCCTAAACCAGAAAAGTTGCTGGAGAGAATAATTCATATTGCCTCAAATAGAGGGGACATTGTTTTAGATTCTTTTGCAGGCTCAGGTACGACTGGTGCAGTAGCACACAAAATGGGACGCCGCTGGATCATGGTTGAGTTAGGAGAGCATTGTCAGACTCATATAGTGCCACGCCTGAAAAAAGTGATTGATGGTGAAGATCAGGGGGGGATTTCGAAATCTGTTAACTGGCAAGGTGGTGGCGGTTTTCGCTATTTTCATCTAGCCCCTTCCTTACTGAAAAAAGACAACTGGGGTAATTGGGTGATTAATAAGGAATATAATGCAGAAATGCTGGCTGAAGCTATGTGTAAACATATGAACTTCACCTATTCACCTAGCCCTACTCAATACTGGAATCATGGTTACAGCACCGAAACAGACTACATTTACGTCACGACCGGCTCTTTAGCTTACGATCAACTTAAAGTTTTGAGTGAAGAGTTGGGATCCGAACGTACATTGCTGATCTGCTGCAAAGCATTTATGACCGAAGGTGTAGATTTTCCCAATCTCACTCTAGTAAAAATTCCGCGCGCTATTCTAAGCAAATGCGAATGGGATCAGGATGACTACAGCTTCACGCTAAACGTACTCTCTGATTCAGAGCAGCCTGACGATATTGACTATGTTGAAGACAGCGAAGACGAAGAACAATTATGAGCCAGATTAACTCCGTTAAAATTGCCAATCGAATTAGTGCTCGACTTTCATTGCGTGATCCGCAGGAAGAATCCTTACGTATTTTATGTGACGTGTTGGAACAGCTGGAACTCAGTAAAGATCCCGATCTTAATCGCTGGATTGAATTGCTACATCAACAGTATCCCACAGTAAAAGGGTTTGAACGTGCCTTTCCTTCACTCTGCTTTGCACTGGCTACGGGAGTAGGTAAAACTCGCTTAATGGGAGCGATGATTGCCTGGTTATACTTAACAGGACGCAGTCGTCACTTCTTCGTACTAGCTCCTAACTTGACCATTTATGAAAAACTTAAGATGGACTTTTTACCCGGCTCGCCAAAGTATGTTTTTCAGGGCATTCCTGAACTGGCACAAACACCGCCGGTACTAATTACTGGTGATGATTATCAGGAAGGACGAGGGGTTCGTCTGGACTACGCGATTGCTGAGAGCAAAACGGGAGATCTTTTTGGCAGCGAAACCGCCCCGCACATTAATATCTTCAATATTTCCAAAATCAATGCACTGGAAAATGCCAAAGGTGCTGCTAAATCCAAGGTCGCTAAAATTCGACGTATTCAGGAATACGTCGGAGAATCCTATTTTAGCTATCTTGCAAACCTGCCCGATTTAGTTATTTTGATGGATGAAGCCCATCGTTACTATGCCAGCGCGGGTGCACAGGCACTTAACGATCTGAATCCAGTGTTGGGGATTGAATTAACTGCCACGCCGAAAACCGTGGGCGCAAACCCACGTGATTTTAATAATATTATTTATCACTATCCCCTTTCACGTGCACTAAAAGACGGATACGTCAAAATTCCAGCGGTTGCCACGCGCAAAGACTTCCGTGCTGCCAATTACTCTGAAGAGCAGTTGGAAAAAATAAAGCTGGAAGATGGAATCCACCATCATGAATATGTGAAAACGGAACTAACCAGCTTCGCCAACAACACCGGTAACAAACTGGTCAAACCTTTTATGCTAGTCGTTGCGCAGGATACCGATCATGCAGACAGACTAAAAGTACGCATTGAACACGACGATTTTTTCAATGGCGCTTACAAAGGCAAAGTAATAACCGTTCACTCTAACCAAACGGGTGAAGAATCAGAAGAAACTATGCAGCGCCTTTTGGCCGTTGAGCATGACAAAGACACTGAAATCGTCATTCATGTCAATAAGTTAAAAGAGGGATGGGACGTTACAAATCTGTACACTATCGTTCCATTACGTGCTTCTGCCTCTGAAATCCTGACTGAGCAGACCATAGGCCGAGGACTGCGCCTTCCCTACGGCAAAAGAACCGGCGTCGAAGCCGTCGATCGCCTGACGATTATTGCCCATGACCGTTTTCAGGAGATTATCGATCGTGCCAATAACGATGACTCGATTATCAAGAAGGTTCTGTATATCGGGCTGGATGATGATGAAAACGGTATACCAGAAGTAAAACCCCAGCAAATTATCGTACCATCAATGGCTGAATTCCTGTTGGGAAATCAAGTCATTGATAATGATGGGTTGCAGGCTTGTGAACCTCAAGCAATATATCAGACAAACTCCATATCAAAACCGGTAATCAATACGGAAACAGAACGTAAAGTTGCCGAACTTACGTTCAAAGTGGTATCAGAAGAAGCTAAACGGTTAACCAGCAGTCAGCAACTCAGCACGCCAGAGGTGAAAGCAAACGTAACTCGACGGGTACAACAAGCCTTGCGTGAATGGGAAGTCACTCAACATCAAATCTCATCGTCTTCGGATCAACTCGATTTGACGGAAATGATTGAAGAGCAAGTTGAACAGCCAAGTTTTCTTTCAATGGAGGATACGGAAGTTCAGGCGTTGGTCGGGACGATCACCGAAAAACTGATGGAATATACTATCGATATTCCTAGAATCGTGGTTTTGCCAGAACGTGAAGTCAATTACGGGTTTAATGATTTCAACCTTTCCGGATTGGATCGCATTGCGCTCAAACCCGGCAGTAAAGAGCTCTTACTCACGCATCTGGAAAATAACGAACAGCGGACAATCAGTTGGCAGGAAGGTGGAGAAGCGGAAGAGCGGCTAGAAAACTATCTCATTCGTTATCTGCTCGACCATGATGAAATTGATTACGACGAACATGCCGACATGCTTTACAAACTGGCCGGACAGATGGTGAACCATTTGTGCAGTTATCAGCCGGAGGAAGATGCAGAATCCGTTCTGAAAAATGCAGGTAGGCAGTTGGCAGAATTTATATGGGTGCAAATCAAACAAAATATGTGGACAACACCAACTGGCTATACCGGGCGCATAACTCAGGGCTTTGACGTGATACACCCGGCAACATTCAATTTTGCCGGAAACGAAAAACCAAGAGACTTCCGTGTAGCTATTCGGGGTGGAGAAAAAAATAAAGTCCGCCAGATGATTTTCACTGGCTTTACTAAATGCTGTTATCCTTACCAGAAATTCGACTCTGTAGATGGGGAGCTTCGTCTTGCACAAATACTGGAGAATGATCCTTCAGTAATTCGTTGGATGAAACCTCGTCCAGGTCAGTTTCGCATCGAATATGCTAATGGCAAGAACTATGAACCTGATTTTGTTGTCGAAATGGACAATAGCTATTGCCTGATTGAACCGAAAAAAGCGACAGAAATCGACGCGCCAGAAGTTCAGGCCAAAACGCGAGCGGCTATCCGTTGGTGCGAATTTGCAAATCAAAATGCTGAAAAACTTAATGGGAAATCGTGGCAATATGCTCTTATCCCCCATGATGAAATTGAGTTAAGTCGGTCAATTTCTGGACTAATGGCTGATTTTATGATGACTAATAGTTTATCTGTATAATGGCTATTTTGGAATAATGACGAGAACCATCCTTAGACAATATAATGCCGCCTAAGGATGGTTTAACATAAAAAAAGATAAAAAATGAATCTAGGAAATGAGTTCCCTAAAAAGCAGAATGTTTATAAAGGCATGTGGTATTTAATCACTAACACCAAACGATTTTTATTATCCGCAGCCGAAAACTCGATGGCATTTGAGCTTGAGAAAGAAGAGTATCAACGGAAGCTCGAACAAGGAGATTACAGTCTTGATCCAAAAAATCATACCTACTCTCATCCCCAGAGGCTAAAAGAATTACGAACTTTGTTATTCAAGACAACAGTTTATATTTTTAGCATTATTATTTTAATCGCAGGCATTGGTTTTTATACGGGAACATTAAACATAGCATCCCATCTATCATGGAAAAATAGTGTCAGTGCATTAGGTATTACTTTTATTTCATGGGCTACATTATTTCAATTAGGCTGGGGAAATGGTTCATGGAGTGGAACGTGTCTGGACGAATTGGTAAGACATTCTCTTTTTCGTCATTTTTTTATCATTGGTGTATTTTTTAGTTTATTGTATTTCGTTCTACCAGAATAACTATTCCATCCCTACCAAATCTGTATTTTTTGTCAAAAGGCGCTTCAGGATTTCTGATTATCCTATAAAGGACATCAATGATAATTATATCTTCCAATAGCTGCACCTTTGGCAAATAAAGGCGATGCATCACACTACCTTCCATTATCAGCAACGCTACAACAAATTGAATCACATGTAATAGCTTAGACCTGAGCTGACAGTTACCGGTTATTTATACAAGTATCTGTCAGATTACATCTGGCTTAAATTTTTCTTAGCCCAAATGCACTTGAAGTGGGCAACAAAAACTAAGAAAAAAATTTTACAACTATGGAATTCGGTTGGGAATAAAGTTTCTTCGTGTCAGGCATTGACCGGTTAAGGCCCACTTCAGCTCAGAACCGGTACTGATGTAAATCCTACTGATAAAAAGAATTATTAAGCACTTGCACGCTGAACAGCATCTTCAAGCCAACGAAGCGATCTTCTATAGTGGGCTATATCTGCTCCATCAGCATCTTTCGCATGAGTATCAGGACGATCGTTTACTAATTCCGCATGCTCTTTTAATAAGCGAAGATCATTAAAAATAGAAGAAAAAAGATCCCATTCTTTTTCTATTAATCGTATGAGCTCTGACCAAAGAAGTTTCTCAATCAAGTCATCAGCCGGAAGATGCTTTAGCTTATCAACACGATGTCTTTCAATACATTTTTGTATACGAGCTGAAGGGGCTCCTTTTGACTTATCTTGGAGGCAAGAAAATTTTATAAAATTCAGCGAGAGCCCGCGCAATCTTTTTTCTAGCTTATTTCGGCTAGCATTAATAAGCGCTAACTCATCAGCCCACTCATCCAGGGTAAACAATAGATTCTGAGCACTCTCCTGAGTTGCTTCAACAGTAGGTACTGACAAGACCGCTTTCTTTTTCTCGTATAACTTCAAACCTTCTTCGATCATGATGCTACCAAGTTGAATTTTTCCAAGTTTCTCTTGCAACACACCATATCTCAACAATGTAGACGTTAGAATATCTGACTTACTACAAATCTGCCCCTCCAATACCTGTTTGGCTGGAATATAGACCTCAGGATGTACTCTAAAAAGATGATTTAGAGCTACTTCTGCAATTGCAGCTCCCTCAACTTCAACAAAATCTCTTACCAATCGCTGCGCAGTTTCTTTCTGTACAGAGCACGGTCTATCCCTAATATCAATATGCCGATGAATGTACGAGCACGCCTTGCGAGTCCAATACGGCATGTTTCCGCATGCATTACCAATCCATTCAGCTGTAGCATCATCAAATGTCAACCCTGTAACTTTGGATGTAGCCCTAATCATTGCAGCACTGGCATTAGGGGCAAGTGGCGACAGATATTCGTCCGGAATGAATGCTAAAACAGCATTTTCTACGCCCCCAATTGACTCTTCCTTAAACCATTTACTCGATACTCCACACACGAATAGAGACAGTTTTTTATCGAGTCGTGCACATTCCTGCACGACTGCACGAAGATTTCGCCAAAAAGGATTGAAATCAGCGGTCCACGCTGCTTTGGCTGTTGGGCTACCTGGTGTAATGTAGTCGACCTCGTCAAAGAACATTATTACCGTTCCATCGGTATTTTGAATAACTTTGAGCAAGGAGGCTCTGGCATCAGTAAGCGTTATCTTCAAGTTTCGAGTACGAACTACTTCGGCATATTTCGGACTACACGAAGACGCTGTCGTAACAGAATCCGATATAGAGCTCAGCAGCTGAGCCGCATTTTGCTCCCATATATCGTCCTTAGAACAGTCAATCATGATAGATACACAATCTTGATGCACCCTAGCTTCATGAAGAATCCTGTTTAAGATAGAGGTTTTACCAATCTTTCGAATTCCTAACGATGATCGAATCTGTCCATTTCTCAGTTGTCGCGCAATATCCAAAGCCTCAGTACGTCGCCCGAAGAACCTAGCATCATCAGATACAGGGCCTGTAACATCAAAGGGGTCATTTGAGAAAAAGTCTTGCAGAAGATCTCGCTCAAACATTGCAGGGTCACTAATCACATCTCGGGCGGAAATAGGAAGAATGGCTAAGCTCTGTTCTCTCCCCCAGTTTTTGAGCTTTCTATTCCCATCCAGATCGGCATGCACTACGATTGCAAGTGCTCCTTCCACCCTCCCTTGCGACTCAGCAATTTGGGTCTTTAGTGCTTGTATCGTACGCTGTTGCTGATCTTGAAAATTAGTGATCAACACGATCACCTCGCGATCAGTTGAGAATATTTTTGAGAGCCGCTTGTTTGGCTTTATAAACAAAACTCCATATAGTCCCTTTTCAAATTCAAAAGTAGATAGCTGGTTTGTTACTGATAAAAGCCCAGCAGATGCTCGCTCGAATTGCACTGCAAGTTCAGCAAGCTCTTGTTGAATCAATTCACGTGCCATTTTTTTCCTCAATAATAATTAAATATCATTAATAAAAAACCCGAGTTATTCCAACAATTCCGAAACAATCTGAAACCTTTCATGGTCTGTAAAAGCCAAATAAATTTGGTCACTACCTTAGATTTTTATTCCCACTGACTCCGCCGCGAACCCCAGCTCTCTTATCCATTCTTTTTCCCAAAATCAAACGGACTAACCCCCTTCTCCCGATTCGCATCCAGATAATCCGCCCACCACTGCAACATCAACCTACGCTCTCCCAGATGCTCCGCCTTATGGATGTAAGCCGCCCTTACAGAGCTGCGTTCCTGATGGCTCATTTGCCTCTCTACAGCATCTCTCGACCACAAGCCCGATTCAATCAGTGAGCTACAAGCCATTGTCCTGAAACCATGCCCACATACTTCCGTTTTTGTATCATAACCCATCACTCTCAGAGCCTTGTTCACCGTATTCTCGCTCATCGGCTTACGCAGATCGTGATCGCCAACGAAGATCAGCTCTCGGTTCCCATTCATGCTTTTGATCTTTTCCAGAATAGCTAAGGCCTGACGCGACAAAGGAACAAGATGAGGTGTCCGCATCTTTGAACCACGCTGTGAATGTTTAACACCGTCCAGCGGTTCACGCTCACCAGGAATCGTCCACATAGCCGTTTCAAAATCGACTTCTGACCAGCGGGCAAAACGCAGCTCGCTTGAGCGGATAAAAACTAACAAGGTAAGTTCGACAGCAAGTCGGGTTAATGGTCTTCCGGAATAGTGATCGATGCGGTGAAGCAATTCAGGAATGCGGTTCAGTTCCAGCGCAGCACGGTGCTGTCTTTTTGCCGTAGCAACCGCACCGGCAATCTCTTGCGCGGGGTTATAGTCGATTAAGCCGCTCTGAACAGCAAAGCGCATAATCGCGGTAGTTCGCTGTTGTAAGCGGGCGGCGACTTCGAGTCGTCCGGATGATTCCACAGCCTTAATGGGCACAAGCAGATCTCGTGTCTTCAGGTCAGCAATATTGCGTTTGCCGATAGCAGCAAAGAGATTATCCTCAAGACTTTTCAATACACGAGCACTATGCGATGCGGACCACTTCTGATTGCTGGCATGCCATTCTCGGGCAACCACTTCAAACGTTATCGCTTCCTGCTCTTGTTCTACCTTAACAGCTTTCTTATTCTCACTAGGGTCGACGCCGTTAGCTAATAGCTTACGGGCCTCATCCCGGCGTGCCCGGGCATCCGCCAATGACACTTCAGGGTATTTCCCCAGCGCCAGCATCTTCTCTTTGCCACCGAAGCGATAACGTAGCCGCCAGTATTTGGAGCCGTTAGGGTGAACCAGCAAAACCATGCCGTCGCCATCAGTCAGCTTATAGGCTTTTGCTTCAGGCTTTGCCGAACGAACCTTCACATCACTCAGAGCCATAATGAGTATCCTTTCAAGGGTTCTGTGTGGGTACAAACATTATCGAACCGCGATATACCCGCAGTTGTACCCGCATCAGTAAGTTGATGTAGATTGAATCAGGTTGACTTAGGTTGAGTGAAAAAGCGAGGAAAGCCTTGCGGATACTGGATTTCAGGCACAAAAAAAGACGTCCGTTGACGTCTATTGATGTTCCGATGGTGCCGAAGGCCGGACTCGAACCGGCACGTATTTCTACGGTTGATTTTGAATCAACTGCGTCTACCGATTTCGCCACTCCGGCACGGAAGGGATGCGGAAAACGTTGTGGATTATACCTGTCATGCGCCACCATGCAAGCGCCAGCGTGTGTCTGGCTCGCTAAGTGTTGAAAATTTCAGCATTACCTTTCGTACCTGCAATCAACATCACGGTTTAGCCCACGCAATAACCGCCTTAATCCCCCCTTCTGCGAAGCGTCCCGTTTCCCCATGCTCTACACTTCCAGTTCAACACCATACTGAGGGAAACACGATGTCGATGATAAAAAGCTACGCTGCAAAAGCGGCGGGCAGCGAACTCGAACTCTATGAATATGATGCTGGCGAGCTTAAGCCGGAAGATGTAGAAGTCCAGGTCGATTACTGCGGTATCTGCCATTCTGATTTGTCGATGATCGACAACGAATGGGGATTCTCTCAGTATCCTCTGGTTGCCGGGCATGAGGTGATTGGTCGCGTGGCGGCGCTCGGCAGCGCGGCGCAGGATAAGGGCCTGAAAGTTGGTCAGCGCGTCGGCGTTGGCTGGACGGCGCGCAGCTGCGGGCATTGCGATGCCTGTATCAGCGGTAATCAGATCAACTGCCTTGAAGGGTCTGTCCCCACGATACTCAATCGCGGCGGCTTTGCCGAGAAGCTGCGGGCCGACTGGCAGTGGGTGATCCCGTTGCCGGAGAGTATCGATCTTGCGGCCGCTGGCCCATTACTGTGCGGCGGCATCACGGTGTTCAAACCACTGCTGATGCACCATATCACCGCCACCAGCCGCGTCGGGGTGATCGGCATCGGCGGCCTGGGGCATATCGCCATTAAGCTGTTACATGCGATGGGTTGCGAAGTGACCGCGTTCAGCTCCAATCCGGCGAAAGAGCAGGAAGTGCTGGCAATGGGGGCGGATAAAGTCGTCAACAGCCGCGATCCGGATGCGCTAAAAGCGCTGGCGGGCCAGTTCGATCTCATTATTAACACGGTTAACGTCGATCTCGACTGGCAGCCCTATTTTGAAGCGCTGGCCTACGGCGGTAACTTCCATACCGTCGGTGCAGTGCTGAAGCCGCTGCCGGTTCCGGCGTTCACCTTAATAGCCGGCGATCGCAGCATCTCCGGTTCGGCAACAGGTACGCCGTTCGAACTGCGCAAACTGATGAAGTTTGCCGGGCGCAGCAAGGTGTCGCCCACCACCGAACTGTACCCGATGTCGCAAATTAACGAAGCAATCCAACATGTACGTGACGGCAAAGCCCGCTATCGCGTAGTACTTAAAGCAGACTTCTGATCGTCTTTGCCGGGTGGCGTAAGCTTCCCGGCTATTCTCCCCGCTATTCCAGACAGGTTAAATTCTCCTCACAATCTCCGCAATTTAGCGGTGAAGAGTGCGTCACGGTTGCCTATACTCCAGGCAGGATAAATGGAGGAAATCTCAATGAGCGCACCCCTGCTAATTGCCCGCACGCCGGACACCGAACTGTTTTTACTGCCAGGCATGGCCAACCGCCACGGGCTGATTACCGGCGCGACCGGGACCGGTAAAACCGTCACGCTACAGAAGCTGGCCGAATCGCTGTCCGAGATTGGCGTGCCGGTATTTATGGCCGATGTGAAAGGTGACTTAACCGGCGCTGCCGAGGAAGGACAAGCCTCTGAAAAGCTGCTCGCCCGCCTGAAAAATATCGGCATTACCGACTGGCAACCGCATGCTAATCCGGTCACGGTGTGGGATATCTTCGGCGAAAAAGGTCATCCCGTGAGAGCCACGGTATCTGACCTCGGTCCGCTTCTGCTGGCCCGTCTGCTGAACCTCAACGACGTGCAGTCCGGTGTGCTGGATATTATCTTCCGTATTGCCGATGACCAGGGATTGCTGCTGCTCGATTTCAAAGACCTGCGGGCTATCACCCAATACATTGGCGATAACGCTAAATCCTTCCAGAATCAGTACGGCAATATCAGTAGCGCCTCGGTCGGGGCTATCCAGCGCGGGCTGCTGTCGCTGGATCAACAGGGCGCGGCACACTTCTTTGGCGAACCGATGCTGGACATCAAAGACTGGATGCGTACCGACGCCAGCGGCAAAGGGATGATTAATATCCTCAGCGCCGAGAAGCTCTATCAGATGCCCAAACTGTACGCTGCCAGCCTGCTGTGGATGCTCTCCGAACTGTATGAACAGCTGCCGGAAGCGGGCGATCTGGAGAAGCCCAAACTGGTGTTCTTCTTCGATGAAGCGCATCTGCTATTCAACGATGCTCCGCAGGTGCTGCTGGATAAAATCGAACAGGTGATCCGCCTGATCCGCTCGAAAGGGGTCGGCGTGTGGTTCGTCTCGCAAAACCCGTCGGATATTCCGGACAACGTGCTCGGCCAGTTGGGGAACCGCGTACAGCACGCCCTGCGCGCGTTTACCCCGAAAGACCAGAAAGCGGTGAAAAGCGCGGCGCAAACCATGCGCGCCAACCCGGCATTTGATACCGAAAAAGCCATTCAGGAGCTGGGAACTGGTGAGGCGCTGGTGTCGTTTCTGGACGCCAAAGGCAGCCCTTCTGTGGTTGAACGGGCGATGGTGATTGCGCCATGCTCACGGATGGGACCGGTGACGGACGACGAGCGCAACGGGCTGATTAATCACTCTTCGCTGTACGGCAAATATGAAGAAGATATCGACCGCGAGTCCGCCTATGAACGTTTGCAGCAAGGCGTGCAGGCCAGTACCGAGCAGCAAAATACGCCCCCCGCCAACGGTAAAGCTGTCGATGTGGATGGCGGTATTCTCGGTGGGTTGAAGGATATTCTGTTTGGCAGCACCGGACCGCGTGGCGGTAAGCGCGATGGCGTGGTGCAGAGCGTGGCGAAAAGCGCAGCGAGGCAGGTTACCAATCAGATAATCCGCGGCATGTTGGGGAGTTTGATGGGCGGGAGAAAACGCTAGCCCGTGTTACGTTGCCGGATGGCGGCGTGGACGCCCTATCCGGCCTACGGGTCCGGAGTAGGCCTGAAAAGCACAACGCCATCAGGCCTACGATTACTGTGATTACGACTTACGTAGCATCAGCCACAGGCTTATCAGGAAGAAGCTGGCGCTTGGCAGCAGCGCACCGATAATCGGCGGAATGCCGTACACCAGCGTCAGCGGGCCAAAGATTTGGTCCAGCACATAGAACACAAAGCCAAAGCTAATCCCTGTCACCACGCGCACGCCCATCGGGACGCTACGCAGCGGACCAAAGATAAATGACAGCGCCATCAGCATCATGACCGCTACAGACAGCGGCTGGAAGACTTTGCTCCACATATTGAGCTGGTAGCGTCCGGCATCCTGGCCGCTCGACTTCAGGTACTTCACGTAGTTATGCAGACCGCTAATCGACAGCGCGTCAGGATCCAACGCCACAACGCCGAGCTTGTCGGGTGTCAGGTTGGTTTTCCAGGTGCCGCTCACCGTTTGCGAGCCGGTGATTTGCTTCGGATCGGTCAGGTTGGATTCATCCACCTGCGACAAACGCCAGACCTTCTGCTCCGGGTCAAATGTCGCGCTTGCGGCATAGCGAACGGACTGCAGACGGCGCTTGTCGTTAAACGAGTAGATGCTAATCCCGCCCAGCTCGGCCTCGCCTTTCACTCGCTCGATGTAGACAAAGCTGTCACCGTCTTTCGCCCACAAACCCTGCTGAGTAGAGAGCAGCGAGCCGCCGTACATCTGCTGCGCACGGTAGTTACGCGCCATCTGTTCACCTTGTGGCGCGACCCATTCGCCGATAGCCATCGTGAGCAGCACCAGCGGAATCGCGGTTTTCATCACCGACAACGCCACCTGCATACGGGTAAAGCCAGAAGCCTGCATCACCACCAGTTCACTACGCTGGGCCAGCATGCCCAATCCCAGCAATGCCCCCAGCAGCGCCGCCATCGGGAAGAAGATCTGGATATCTTTCGGCGCACTGAGCAGGGTATACAGCCCGGCGCCCATCGCATCGTAGCTCCCCTGCCCGGCTTTTTTCAGCTGGTCAACGAACTTGATGATCCCGGAGAGCGACACCAGCATGAACAGCGTCATCATGATGGTGGTGAAAATGGTTTTACCGATATAGCGGTCAAGTACACCAAAAGGCTGCATTATACCGCTCCTTTACGCATAAAACGGGCACGCAAGCGGCGCATCGGCACCGTATCCCAGAGGTTAAGCACAATCGCCAGCGCCAGATACGCCAGGTTAACCGTCCACATCCAGAACACTGGATCCAGCTTACCTTTACCACCGTTCGACTTCAGCGACGTTTGAACCAGGAAGAACAGCAAATAGAGCAGCATTGCTGGCAGCATCGACAGCACGCGACCCTGACGCGGGTTCACCACGCTCAGCGGTACGACCATCAGCGCCATCATAAATACGGTGAAAACTAACGTGATACGCCAGGTCAGCTCCGCGCGGGCACGATCGGTGTCGGTCGTCCACAGCGTACGCATGTTCATCTGGTCGGTATCGTTTGGATCCAGCGCCACGGCCTGATGACCGATAATCGCCTGATAATCCTGGAAGTCGGTAATGCGGAAATCGCGCAGCAGCGCGGTACCTTCAAAGCGCGTGCCCTGGTTCAGCGTCACAACCTGAGAGCCATCGCGTAATTGGGTAAGATGTCCGGAATCCGCTACCACCACCGAAGGACGAGCGTTGCCTTTCGGGCGGATTTGCGCGAGGAACACGTCTTTGAAGTTGCTGCCGTCAACGCTTTCGATAAACAGCACCGAACTGCCGTTGGTCGCCTGCTGGAATTGCCCCTGAGCAAGCGCCGCCATACCGGGGTTCGCTTTCGCCTCCGCCAGGACTTCGTCCTGATGTCTGGAGGACCACGGTCCAGCCCACATCACGTTGACCGCCGCAATAATACTGGTAAACAGCGCCAGCACCATCGCCGCTTTCACGAGCACTGCCTTGCTCAGCCCGCAGGCGTGCATGACCGTAATTTCGCTTTCGGTATACAGTTTGCCCAGCGTCATCAACAGCCCGAGGAACAGGCTTAAGGGCAAGATAAGTTGCGCCATTTCTGGCACGCCCAGCCCCAGCAGCGAGAGCACCAGATTTGCCGGGATATCACCGTCAACCGCCGCACCAAGGATCCTGACCAACTTTTGACAAAAGAAGATCAAAAGCAGGATGAATAGGATCGCAAGTTGGCTTTTGAGCGTTTCCCGAACCAGATATCTTATGATTATCACTTTAAATACGCCCGTAAAAACCCGTCTTTTGCCGGAATTTAGCTTGTTTCATGGCTTAAACGTCATTTATTCTCTTGAGTCGTCGAAATCGTCGCTAAGATCATTATACTCAACGGATCCACCTCTCAGAAATTGTTCTGACGTGCCAATGCCGTAATAACGTTAAGATTAACACGAAGTCACCGCAACAGCGGGTATGAGTTACGAAAGCTTGCAATTCTATCCGTAGCCACCGCCGTTGTCTTTAAGATTCAGGAGCGTAGTGCATGGAGTTCAGTGTAAAAAGCGGTAGCCCGGAGAAACAGCGGAGTGCGTGCATCGTCGTGGGTGTCTTTGAACCACGCCGCCTCTCTCCGATTGCAGAGCAGCTCGACAAGATCAGCGACGGGTACATCAGCGCACTGCTGCGTCGCGGCGAACTGGAAGGCAAACCGGGTCAAACCCTGTTGCTGCACCATGTTCCTAACGTTCTGTCTGAGCGAATTCTCCTCATTGGTTGTGGCAAAGAGCGCGAACTTGACGAGCGCCAGTACAAGCAGGTCATTCAGAAAACCATCAATACGCTGAATGATACTGGCTCAATGGAAGCCGTCTGCTTTCTGACTGAGCTGCACGTCAAAGGGCGCAATAACTACTGGAAAGTGCGTCAGGCCGTTGAGACGGCACAGGAAACGCTGTACAGCTTTGACCAACTGAAGACCAACAAAAGCGAGCCACGTCGCCCGCTGCGTAAAATGGTCTTCAATGTGCCGACCCGCCGCGAGCTGACCAGCGGTGAGCGTGCGATCCAACACGGTCTGGCAATCGCCGCCGGCATTAAAGCGGCTAAAGATCTTGGCAACATGCCGCCGAACATCTGTAACGCCGCCTACCTGGCCTCTCAGGCGCGCCAGCTGGCAGACAGCTACAGCAAAAATGTTGTGACCCGCGTGATCGGCGAGCAGCAGATGAAAGAGCTGGGCATGCACTCTTATCTGGCCGTCGGTCACGGCTCGCAGAATGAGTCGCTGATGTCGGTCATCGAGTACAAAGGCAATCCGTCCGAAGACGCGCGTCCGATTGTGCTGGTCGGTAAAGGGTTAACCTTTGACTCCGGCGGTATCTCCATCAAACCAGCCGAAGGCATGGATGAGATGAAATACGACATGTGCGGCGCGGCTGCGGTATATGGCGTGATGCGCATGGTGGCCGAGCTTCAGTTGCCCATCAACGTTGTCGGCGTACTGGCGGGTTGCGAAAACATGCCAGGTGGCCGCGCATATCGCCCAGGCGATGTGCTGACCACCATGTCTGGTCAGACCGTTGAAGTGCTCAATACCGATGCCGAAGGCCGTCTGGTGCTGTGCGACGTGTTAACCTACGTCGAGCGGTTTGAGCCAGAAGCAGTGATTGACGTTGCGACCCTGACCGGCGCGTGCGTAATTGCGCTGGGCCATCACATCACCGGCCTGATGTCGAACCACAACCCGCTGGCGCATGAGCTGATCGGTGCGTCCGAGCAGGCTGGCGACCGCGCGTGGCGTTTGCCGCTGGGTGATGAATACCAGGAGCAGTTAGAGTCCAACTTTGCGGATATGGCGAACATCGGCGGACGTCCTGGCGGTGCCATTACCGCGGGCTGCTTCCTGTCACGCTTTACCCGTAAGTACAACTGGGCGCACCTGGATATCGCCGGTACCGCATGGCGTTCAGGGAAAGCCAAAGGCGCAACCGGTCGTCCGGTCGCGTTGCTGTCGCAGTTCCTGCTCAATCGTGCCGGTTTTAACGGCGAAGATTGATGTAAAACGCCGGGTGGCGGCTTCGCCTTACCCGGCCGACAACGTTACTCAACCGTAGGCCGGGTAAGCGTAGCGCCACCCGGCTTTGCATTTAAATCCACAACAAGAAGCCCCATATCATGAGAAACGCAACGTTCTATATTCTGGACAATGACAACACCGTCGATGGCTTAAGCGCCGTTGAACAACTGGTGTGTGAAATTGCCGCAGAACGTTGGCGTGTTGGCAAGCGCGTGCTGATCGCCTGTGAAAACGAAAAGCAGGCTCTTCGACTGGATGAAGCTCTGTGGGCGAGACCGGCAGAAAGTTTTGTTCCGCATAATCTGGCGGGAGAAGGCCCCAGAGGTGGCGCGCCGGTAGAGATTGCCTGGCCGGAGAAACGCAATAGCAGCCCGCGCGACCTGCTCATCAGTTTGCGCGTTGGCTTTGCAGATTTTGCCACCGCTTTCACAGAAGTGATAGACTTCGTTCCTTACGAAGATTCTTTGAAACAATCGGCACGCGATCGCTACAAAGCTTACCGCGTGGCTGGTTTTAACCTGAATACGGCAACCTGGAAATAATGGAAAAGACATACAACCCACAAGATATCGAACAGCCGCTTTACGAGCACTGGGAAAAGCAGGGCTATTTCAAACCTAACGGCGATGAAAGCAAAGAGTCCTTCTGCATCATGATCCCGCCGCCGAACGTCACCGGCAGTTTGCATATGGGTCATGCTTTCCAGCAAACCATCATGGATACCATGATTCGCTACCAGCGCATGCAGGGTAAAAACACCCTGTGGCAGGCCGGTACCGACCACGCGGGTATCGCTACCCAGATGGTGGTTGAGCGTAAGATTGCCGCTGAAGAAGGTAAAACCCGTCACGACTACGGTCGCGAAGCGTTTATCGACAAAATTTGGCAGTGGAAAGCGGAATCCGGCGGCACCATTACCCGTCAGATGCGCCGTCTCGGCAACTCCGTTGACTGGGAGCGCGAGCGCTTCACTATGGACGAAGGTCTTTCCAATGCCGTGAAAGAAGTCTTTGTTCGCCTGTACAAAGAAGATCTGATCTACCGTGGCAAGCGTCTGGTCAACTGGGACCCGAAACTGCGCACCGCTATTTCTGATCTGGAAGTGGAAAACCGCGAGTCTAAAGGCTCCATGTGGCACATCCGCTATCCGCTGGCTGACGGCGCGAAAACCGCAGACGGTAAAGATTACCTGGTCGTCGCTACCACTCGTCCGGAAACCGTACTGGGTGATACCGGCGTAGCCGTTAACCCGGAAGATCCGCGCTACAAAGATCTGATCGGCAAATTCGTTGTTCTGCCGCTGGTTAACCGCCGCATTCCGATCGTCGGTGATGAACACGCCGACATGGAAAAAGGCACCGGCTGCGTGAAGATCACCCCGGCGCACGACTTTAACGACTACGAAGTCGGGAAACGTCACGGCCTGCCGATGATCAACATTCTGACCTTTGACGGCGACATCCGCGAAACCGCGGAAGTGTACGACACCAAAGGCGAAGAGTCCGACGTTTACTCCAATGAAATCCCGGCTGAGTTCCAGAAGCTGGAACGTTTTGCTGCGCGTAAAGCGGTGGTTGCCGCCGTTGATGCGCTGGGCCTGCTGGAAGAAATTAAACCGCACGACCTGACCGTACCTTACGGCGACCGTGGCGGCGTAGTTATCGAACCGATGCTGACCGACCAGTGGTACGTCCGTGCCGACGTGCTGGCGAAACCGGCGGTTGAAGCAGTTGAGAACGGCGACATCCAGTTCGTACCGAAGCAGTACGAAAACATGTACTTCTCCTGGATGCGCGATATTCAGGACTGGTGTATTTCCCGTCAGCTGTGGTGGGGACACCGCATCCCGGCATGGTATGACAACGACGGCAACGTCTACGTTGGCCGCACCGAAGACGAAGTGCGTCAGGAAAACAACCTCGGCGCCGACGTTGCGCTGCGTCAGGACGAAGACGTTCTTGATACCTGGTTCTCCTCCGCACTGTGGACCTTCTCTACCCTGGGCTGGCCGGAAAACACCGACGCGCTGCGTCAGTTCCACCCAACCAGCGTGATGGTTTCCGGCTTCGACATTATCTTCTTCTGGATTGCCCGCATGATCATGATGACCATGCACTTCATCAAAGATGAAAACGGCAAGCCGCAGGTTCCGTTCAAGACCGTCTACATGACCGGTCTTATCCGTGACGACGAAGGTCAGAAGATGTCCAAATCCAAGGGCAACGTGATTGACCCGCTGGATATGGTCGACGGTATCTCTCTGGCAGAACTGCTGGAGAAACGTACCGGCAACATGATGCAGCCGCAGCTGGCTGAGAAGATTGCCAAGCGTACCGAGAAGCAGTTCCCGGACGGCATCGAGCCGCACGGCACCGACGCCCTGCGTTTCACCCTGGCGGCGCTGGCCTCTACCGGTCGCGATATCAACTGGGACATGAAGCGTCTGGAAGGTTACCGTAACTTCTGTAACAAGCTGTGGAACGCCAGCCGCTTCGTGCTGATGAACACCGAAGATCAGGATTGCGGCTTCAACGGCGGCGAAATGACCCTGTCGCTGGCGGATCGCTGGATCCTCGCTGAATTCAACCAGACCATCAAAGCGTACCGCGAAGCGCTGGATAACTTCCGCTTCGACATCGCCGCGGGCATTCTGTACGAGTTCACCTGGAACCAGTTCTGCGACTGGTATCTGGAGCTGACCAAGCCGGTCATGAACGGCGGTTCCGAGTCTGAACTGCGCGGCACGCGCAATACGCTGGTTACCGTGCTGGAAGGTCTGCTGCGCCTGGCGCACCCGATCATTCCGTTCATCACCGAAACCATCTGGCAGCGCGTGAAAGTGATTTGTGGCAACACTGCAGATACCATCATGCTGCAGCCGTTCCCGGAATATAACGCCGCACAGGTTGATGAAGCCGCGCTGGCCGATACCGAATGGCTGAAGCAGGCGATCGTTGCCGTACGTAACATCCGTGCGGAAATGAACATCGCCCCGGGCAAGCCGCTGGAACTGCTGCTGCGTGGTTGCAGCGCTGATGCGATGCGCCGCGTGAACGACAACCGCAGCTTCCTGCTGAACCTGGCACGTCTGGAAAGCATCACCGTGCTGCCAGCCGATGACAAAGGTCCGGTCTCCGTGACCAAAATCATCGACGGCGCCGAATTGCTGATCCCGATGGCTGGCCTTATCAACAAAGAAGATGAGCTGGCGCGTCTGGCGAAAGAAGTGGCGAAAATCGAAGGTGAGATTGCCCGCATCGAAGGCAAACTTTCCAACGAAGGTTTCGTAGCCCGCGCACCGGAAGCGGTCATCGCCAAAGAGCGTGAGAAGCTGGACGGTTACGCAGAAGCCAAAGCGAAGCTGATTGAACAGCAGGCGGTCATCGCCGCGCTGTAATCGCCTATGCCGGATAGCGCTACGCTTATCCGGCCTACAGGCACCGTCAACGTAGGTCGGATAAGCGTAGCGCATCCGACACCACAGACGATAAAGCCTCTGACGCGTATGCTCAGAGGCTTTTTATTGAATTATCCTCGCTTGCGCTTCCCCTCACCACAGTGGTATTAACTGCATATGTCTCACTTTTATGTCATGAGTTCGCTATGAGTGCCATTACCTCCGTCGCGGCAACGCTGCGCCGAATTTCTGCCGATGATAACGCCGCAATTGCCCGCGTTATCCGCAAAGTTTCCGCTGAATACGGGCTTACCGCCGATAAAGGCTATACCGTTGCCGATCCTAATCTGGATGAATTATTCCAGGTTTACAGCCAGCCGGGCGCGGCCTACTGGGTGGTTGAGCAAAACGGTGAAGTCGTGGGCGGCGGCGGTGTTGCACCGTTAGGATGTAGTGAACCAGACATTTGCGAGCTGCAAAAGATGTACTTCCTGTCGAGCGCGCGCGGTCAGGGGCTGGCGAAAAAACTGGCGCTGATGGCGCTCGAACATGCCCGTGAGCAGGGTTTTAAGCAGTGCTATCTGGAGACCACAGCGTTTCTGACCGAGGCAATCCGCCTGTATGAACATTTAGGCTTTGAGCATATCAGCGAAGCGCTGGGCTGTACCGGGCACGTGGATTGTGAAGTGCGGATGTTAAAGCCCCTCTGACCTTACGCCGAGAGGCTTTAGCCACGTTACTGCATCTCGGCTGAGAGCATCAGTCTAATAACGCCAGCCGCGCGGGCGGTTGGCAGCTTCAGCACCTGTGACCAGAGATCCTGCACTATCTCACAGGCAATCTTCTCTTTGCCGATCGCTTTAGTCGGATCGGCCATGATCTGAATATCCGGCCCATAGCGCTGTACTAACCCAGGGCTTATTGCTTGCAGATCCTGCAACGCCAGCTGTTTCTCTTCTGCCGTGACCGTATGTTTGTTCGGACCATAGGCAGCACGCATCATACTCATATCACTCGCCATACGACGGTTCATGATCTCATGCGGAACCAGACGTGCCGGGTTAATCCCCCCTTTCACTGCCGGAAACAGAAAGCGGAAGCATTCGTCATCACCGATTTTGGCCACAGCAGCGATCTGCTCAAGGTTAATTTTCATATATTCAATGACATTGGCATCTGGCGCCTGCTGCAATCTTGCCATTTGCAACTGAAGAATTTGCGGCTGTATCGCGTCGATAACCTGCTGTTCGCTACTCCCTGCTTTCTTCATCTGCGCTGCCTGGCTGATAATTTTTTGTGTCAGCTCAGGTTCCTGCTCCTTAATCACCTGAAACGCCGGATTGGAGAGCATCGCCTTTTCAAACTGCTGCTCTTCGGTCAGACCATAATCCGGGCTTTCGCGTGGGATCAGGTAGTGCACATCAAACAGATTCCACGCGATAATCGCCACCACAAAGACCACCGCGCCGGAGACCTTGCCCAGCCAGCCTTTTTTGCGAAACATGCCGACGACGATAGCAATCACCGCCCCGATATAACCTGCCAACAAAACGTGTGCCCAGTTCATTAACCATCCTTATGCCAAATCATCTCTGTTACGGGGATATATTTCCCCTTCGTGTGTTTTGATTATTACGGCAGCAGCGAGCGATTTCCAGCCACCAGATTTTGCTAACAGAAACAGGAAGGATTAAACCGCGCGGCGATGAGCACCGCGCGTCAAAGAAAGGAATTAAGCTGGCACACCGCTGTGGAAACGGAATTCATCGTCAGGAGAGGTGATCAACGCGGCTTCTACTTCGCCAAAAAACCGCACCCGGCTACTGATATCATCGGCTGAAACCTGCTGCGCCAGCGCCAGGTAATCCTGATAGTGTCGGGCCTCGGATCGCAATAGCGACAGATAAAACGCCTGCAGATCATCATCCAGATACGGCGCCAGCGCGGCGAACCGTTCGCAGGAACGCGCCTCAATGTAAGCCCCGCAAATCAGTTTATCGATTAGCGTTAAAGGCTCATGGGTGCGTACCTCTTTGAGCATGCCTTTGGCGTAACGGCTGGCGGTAATCTTGATATAGGGAATGTTGCGGCTCATCATCGCCTCACGCACCTGCCAGAAATGATGCAGCTCTTCTTTGATCAGCAAAACCATGCTGTCGATAAGCTTGCGTCCCCACGGGTCGTCGGTTTGCGGCATCACGCTTTTGCTTATCTGTTTATTCAGCGCGATAAAATCCGGCTCATCCCCTTCTCTGAAAGCAAACGCTTCATAGGGCTTCAGCCAGTCCAGCAGCGCCTGCGATCCCTGTTTATCCGCGACATACTTACGCACCAGCAGCATCGCCGTTTGCGCCGCTTTCAGCTCACAGACGAGGTGATCGGTCAATAACAGAGGCAGATTCGCTGGGTCTCGCGCTTTATCAAGCCAGGCCTGGGGCGTTTTACAGTGCAGGAAGTTGTAGATCGGGGAAAGTATTTGCAGGTAATCCATACGTTGTCCTTGGCCTGCGGCAGCCTGGGCTACCGCAGGTCAGTAGATGACTTAGTGACGCACGCCGTCATCATCTTCGTCGACGAGGTCTTCATCGTCGCCGTCTTCACCTTCTTCGCCGTTCGGGTCTTCAAAATAGGTACCCCAACCGTCGTATTCCACATCATATTTTTCAGCCAGGTTCATCAGTTGCTCAACCTGGGCATCAATCAACTCCGCATTCAGTGCACATTCGCTCAGAATGTCACAGCAAATAACCGTGTCGCCTTCTTCCACTTCCAGCTCTTCCGGCTCGGTCACTTCATAACCCAGCTTGAAGGCTTCTACTGCCGCTTTTTCCAGGGTTTCGAAGTCATCCGCGGAAAGGTGATGCTCGATGGTGTACAGCGCATCTGGATCGCTGCCATCTTCGAGTAGCTCTTCAATAATCAAGCGCGTTTCTTCACGCTGTTCTTCCAGTAGTTCCGGGTTTGCCATGGCTCGTTCCTCATAATGTCCTGCCGATACTCTTATTGTCACATACCGCTGTCATTGCCTCCACCTTTCCAGGAAAGATTTGTTAAACAAGGTTGCAAATGAATAAACATCCATATAAATTGAATTTTAATTCAATAAATGGCCTAAGCCATGTGAGGGAACCATGTCTGCGTTTTATCAGAAACATTTTTTGAAACTGCTTGATTTCACCTCTGCTGAACTCACGTCACTGCTCCAGCTCGCCGCACAGCTGAAGGCAGATAAGAAAAACGGCACTGAAGTCGCTAAGCTCACCGGTAAAAATATCGCGCTCATCTTCGAAAAAGACTCAACCCGTACCCGTTGCTCTTTCGAAGTTGCCGCATACGATCAGGGCGCGCGCGTGACGTATCTCGGACCGAGCGGCAGCCAGATTGGTCATAAAGAGTCGATCAAAGATACTGCCCGCGTGCTCGGCCGCATGTACGACGGTATTCAGTATCGGGGTCACGGTCAGGAGATTGTCGAGACGCTGGCGGAATATGCCGGAGTTCCGGTGTGGAACGGATTAACCAACGAGTTTCACCCCACTCAACTGCTGGCGGATCTGTTAACTATGCAGGAACACCTGCCGGGTAAAGCGTTTAATGAGATGACGCTGGTCTACACCGGTGATGCCCGCAACAATATGGGCAATTCCATGCTGGAAGCCGCCGCATTAACCGGGCTGGATCTGCGCCTGGTCGCACCGCAGGCCTGCTGGCCGGAAGAAAGTCTGGTTGCGGAGTGCAAAGCGCTGGCGCAGAAAAACGGCGGCAATATTACGCTGACTGAAGATGTCGCCACTGGCGTGAAAGACGCGGACTTCATCTATACCGACGTCTGGGTATCAATGGGCGAAGCAAAAGAGAAGTGGGCCGAACGTATTGCGCTGCTGCGTAAGTACCAGGTTAATAGCGCGATGATGGCGTTGACCGGCAATCCGCAGGTGAAATTCCTGCACTGCCTGCCCGCGTTTCATGACGATCAAACCACGCTTGGCAAACAAATGGCACAGGAATATGGTCTGCACGGCGGAATGGAAGTGACCGATGAGGTCTTTGAATCCCCCGCCAGTATCGTATTTGATCAGGCGGAAAACCGGATGCACACCATCAAAGCGGTGATGGTGGCGACGCTGGCGAAGTGAGGGCATGGATGAAAAGAATGCCGGATGGCGATGCTAAGCATCTTATCCGGCCTACAACCGCGCTCCCGTAGGCCGGGTAAGGCGAAGCCGCCCCCGGCAAATACGCTTATGCCACCCGCATTTTCACCACGGCTTTGCGTACCAGCGCTGGAGCACCGACCGCGCACAGCGGTTTATGCACTTCGCCCGGATAAAACACCACGAAATCACCTTCGTTCAGCACCACCGTTTTCTCCTGTACCCCTTCCGGCAGGAAGGCGATATCTTTATCCGCCAGCCAGTCAGTTTCCGGCGTGCCCGCAGGCTGCGTGCTGAAGGTCATGCCTTCCTGACCTTTGAGCAGGATCTGAATATCCAGATAGCGCGCGTGATACTCGGCGCGGCGCTGTGCAAACGGCTCCGTCATATCTTCAGCAATCAGATAAAACAGACGATCGCCGTCGATGTCGTGCTTACCTTTTTCCGTCTCATCCGTCACATGCGCTTTAATGTGTTCAATCGCCTGACGCAGCTCTTCCGGCAGCCAGGCATCCAGGTTGTGAATATTGCCGACAATCATCTCAAACCCCTTAATTAAAACATCGTTTCATTTTAGTTGTTATACGAAAAAATGGTCTGCCATACTACTGCTATTTGCCGATATTTTGCGTCAACGCATGTTTATCTCATTGTTACTGTTTGGCATTCAGGGTGAATGAATATTCATGAGAATCGTTTGCGATGAATAATTTGTGCATTTTTCGCTTGATCCCATAACGGAGCTGAGTATAATCGCGGACAATTTGCCGGGAGGATGTATGGTTCAGTGTGTACGACATTTTGTCTTACCGCGTCTGAAAAAGGACGCTGGCCTGCCGTTTTTCTTTCCGTTGATCACCCATTCCGAGCCCCTCAATTGAGGGGCTTTTTTTTTGCCCAGGCGTCAGGAGATAAACATGGCTAATCCGCTCTATCAAAAACACATCATTTCCATAAACGACCTCAGCCGCGATGACCTCAATCTGGTCCTCGCAACGGCGGCGAAATTAAAAGCTAACCCACAGCCGGAGCTGTTAAAGCATAAGGTTATCGCCAGCTGCTTCTTTGAAGCCTCAACCCGCACCCGTTTATCCTTTGAAACCTCCATGCACCGCCTGGGCGCCAGCGTGGTGGGTTTCTCTGACAGCAGCAACACCTCTCTGGGCAAAAAAGGTGAAACACTGGCCGATACCATTTCCGTCATCAGCACCTATGTCGACGCCATCGTAATGCGCCATCCGCAGGAAGGCGCCGCGCGTCTGGCTACGGAGTTCTCCGGTAACGTTCCGGTACTGAACGCAGGCGACGGCTCCAACCAACATCCCACCCAAACGCTGCTGGATCTGTTCACCATTCAGGAAACTCAGGGTCGCCTGGACAATCTTCACATCGCCATGGTGGGTGACCTGAAATATGGCCGCACCGTCCATTCCCTGACCCAGGCGCTGGCGAAGTTTGAAGGTAACCGTTTCTACTTCATCGCCCCGGACGCGTTGGCCATGCCGCAATATATTCTGGATATGTTGAATGAAAAAGGTATCGCCTGGAGCCTGCACGGCACTATTGAAGAGGTGATGGCGGAGGTCGATATCCTCTACATGACCCGCGTACAAAAAGAGCGTCTGGACCCGTCCGAATACGCCAACGTGAAAGCGCAGTTTGTTCTGCGCGCCAGCGATCTGAACGGCGCCAGAGCAAACATGAAGGTACTGCATCCGCTGCCGCGTATCGATGAGATCACCACCGACGTCGACAAGACGCCACACGCCTGGTATTTCCAGCAGGCTGGCAACGGCATCTTCGCCCGCCAGGCGTTACTGGCACTGGTACTGAATAGCGAACTGGCACTGTAAGGGAGAAAAAGAGATGACACACGATAACAAACTGCAGGTTGAAGCCATCAAACGTGGCACCGTGATTGACCATATTCCCGCACAGGTTGGTTTTAAGCTGCTGACGCTGTTCAAACTGACGGAAACCGACCAACGTATCACCATCGGTCTGAACCTGCCGTCAGGCGAGATGGGCCGTAAGGACCTGATTAAAATTGAAAACACGTTCCTGACCGATGAGCAGGTAAACCAGCTCTCCCTGTACGCCCCGCAGGCAACGGTAAACCGCATTGACGATTACGACGTGGTGGGTAAATCACGTCCGAGCCTGCCTGAGCGTATCGACAACGTACTGGTTTGCCCGAACAGCAACTGTATCAGCCATGCTGAACCAGTATCTTCCAGTTTTGCAGTGAAAAAGCGCGCTGATGACATCGCACTCAAATGCAAATACTGTGAAAAAGAGTTTTCGCATTATGTGGTGCTGGCCAACTAATTGGGGTTGGTTATGAGATCCCGGCTCCCTATAATGAGCGGGAACATTCTACTACCGCTGTAATTCAGGAGAAATCATGAGCAAGACTATCGCGACGGAAAATGCACCAGCAGCAATCGGCCCATACGTTCAGGGCGTTGACCTGGGTAGCATGGTAATCACTTCCGGTCAGATCCCGGTCGATCCGAAAACCGGTGCCGTAGCGGAAGACGTGTCCGCTCAGGCACGTCAGTCGCTGGAAAACGTAAAAGCTATCGTTGAAGCAGCAGGCCTGAAAGTGGGCGACATCGTAAAAACGACCGTTTTCGTTAAAGACCTGAACGATTTCGCAACTGTAAACGCGACCTACGAAGCATTCTTCACCGAACACAACGCGACCTTCCCTGCGCGTTCTTGCGTAGAAGTTGCCCGTCTGCCGAAAGACGTGAAAATCGAGATTGAAGCGATCGCTGTTCGTCGCTAAGTCTTCTTGTGCCGGATGATGGCTTTGCCTCGTCCGGCCAATGCACGGGTCCTTTACAGGCCCGGTAAGCGCAAGCGCCACCGGGCATTTATCACATCACACCAAACAGTTTCGGCAGGAACAGCGAAATCGCCGGAATGTACGTCACGAGCATCAGCACCAGGAATAGCACGAGGTAAAACGGCAGCATCGCCTTCACCACCTGCTCTATTTTCTGTTTACTCACCGCACTGGCCACAAACAGCACCGACCCTACCGGCGGCGTAATCAGGCCGATCCCTAAGTTCACCAGCATGATCATGCCAAAATGAACCGGATCAATGCCGAGCGCGTTGGTCACCGGCAGCAGAACCGGCGTTAGGATCAGGATCAGCGGTGCCATATCCATCAGCGTACCGATCAGCAGCAGCATGATGTTAATACACATCAGGATGACGTATTTGTTGTCCGAGATGCTGGTGAAGGCTTCAGTGATACGCATCGGCAACTGCATATAGGTCATGACGGCACCGAACGCAGCGGCAAAGCCTATCAGGATCATGACGATCGTGACCGTTTTCACCGTGCGGAACATCAGCTTCGGCAGCTCAGACCATTTATAGTCACGATAGATAAACATGGTGACAAAGAAGGCCCACAGGCAGGCAATTGCTGCAGACTCCGTTGCGGTAAAGATACCTGACAGGATACCGCCCATGATGATCACAACGGTCATCAGGCCCCACAGCGTATCGACGAAAATCTTCAGCGCCTGGCGAAACGGTACACGTTCGCCTTTTGGATAACCGCGCTTGTGCGCAAAAGCCACGCACATCACCATCAGGCTGAGGCTTAACAGCAGGCCCGGCAGGATCCCAGCGATGAACAGCGCGGCAATCGACACCGTACCGCCGGTTGCCAGCGAGTAGATAACCGAGTTATGGCTGGGCGGCGTAAGAATCGCCTGCACCGAACCACTGGCCGTTACCGCTGCGGCAAAGTCGCGCGGATAACCTTTTTTATCCATCTCTGGGATCATTACCGAACCAATGGATGCGGTATCAGCCACCGACGATCCAGAAATAGCGCCAAAAAAGGTTGATGCCACAATGTTTACCAGCGACAGTCCGCCGCGGATAAAGCCAACAAAAATATAGGCAAAGTTCACCAGTCGCCGCGCAATTCCCCCTTCGGCCATAATAGCCCCGGCCAGAATAAAGAATGGGATCGCCAGCAGCGAAAACTTATTCACCCCACTGGTCAGTTGGATCATTACCGCTTCCAGCGGAATATCTATGTACCAGGCCCCAATGATGGCGCTAATGCCAACTGCGTACGCTACCGGTACCCCAATCGCCAGCATAATGCCGAGCGTAAAGACGAGAATAAATGCATCCATCTGCTTTCCTTTCTGAAATGGGGGCGGTAACTAGCTGGTCGATCCCAGCATAACAACGGGACGTTGGTACTGCGGTCCACGGAAAATCTTTTCTGCGATAAACAGCAGCGTTATGGCAGAGCCAATTGGCAACGGAAGATAGTTTTGCCCGGCGCTTAAAAGCGGGAATTCCGCCACGGGCTGGTCCCACAGTTCAAGACAGAGATTGGTTCCGTACCAGAGGATAAACAGGCTTATCGCCACCAACATAACGTCTGCAATTACCGAGCAATAACGGCGGGAAGCATCCCCCAGACGGTCAGTCACCATGCTCACTGCGATATGCGAGCCTGCACGATAGCTCACCGCCGCGCCAATAAAGGTGAATGTCACCATACAGAGAATAGCGACGGGTTCAGGCCATGACAGGGCGTTATTCAGAACATAACGCGCGAATATGCCAATGGGGATAATGGCGACCATGACCAATAATGCGATACCGGCAATCCACATTGACACCCGATAAAGAAAATCCATTACCGATGAATAGCATTCACCCATAATTATCACCTCGAATTAATCAAAAGATTCAGGCGGAGGGTTGATATCCTCCACCTGATGAATTACTTCACATCCTGAATACGTTTGATCAAATCCTGGTGGTCTTTACCGTAATTATCCCGCACTGACTGCGTGGCTTTATAGAAATAGTCCGTATCAATATCGTGGAACTGAACGCCGTTGGCTTTCATGGTCTCCAGTGATTTCGCATTATAATCCTGCCAAAGTTTTCGTTGCTCTATCTGTGCTTCCTTGGCGAGTTTAATAATGAGATCCTGATCTTCTTTTTTCAACTTATCCCATTTAGCTTTCGAAAACAGAAAAAGCTCAGGAATAATAAAGTGTTTACTCCAGGTATAGTTTTTCACGACCGGCAAATAGTTATGCGCAACAAACGTTGGCGGGTTATTTTCCGTGCCATCAATAACGCCGGTCTGCATGCCGCTAAATACTTCACTGACGCCCATGACAACGGAGTTAGCGCCCATCGCTTTCAGGGTATCCAGCGCTATCGGACTTCCTTGAACGCGGATTTTCATACCGTGTAAATCTTCCGGTTTCACCACCGGATTTTTGGTGATCAGGTTACGCGTGCCGGCATCCATCCAACCGAGAAACACCAGCCGCGATTTGGTATTGGCCGTCAGACGGTCGCCAATTTCCTGACCGATCATGCCATCGAGAACCTTATGCAGATGGTCCTCATCGCGGAAAATATATGGCAGGGTAAACACGTTAATTTCAGGGAGAATAGCGGCAACAGGCGTCATTGAGACACGAATAATATCGATAGCGCCTAATTGCGCCTGTTCAATCATCTGTTTTTCATCGCCTAACACGCCACCTGGAAAGGTTTTAATCTCCAGACGGCCGTCGGTCGCAGCGCTAAGTTTTTCCCCCATATGTTTGACAGCAACAACGTTCGGGTAATCAGCCGGATGCACATCTGCGGCGCGAAAAGTTTGTGCCAGCGTTGCATGACTCGCCAGGAATACAAACGCGCCAATACACAGACTTAACAGTTTTTTTGTCAGTTTCATTTGTCCTTCTCCAGAAGTTCATAATATCCATTAACAGGAATAGCTTGCAGAGCAAATGACTGCCGGAATTAAAAACGGGCAGCGAGAAACTTTCTTAACGACGTTACCTGCGCAGACTAACTGGTGTAACAATTTATTTCGATGACTGCGTTCACAAAAAATCGCAGACGCTTAAAATTTTTAGCACACTGTTTCATTTTTGCAATGCAGATCGTTTTATTGATACAAAAAAAACGCAAAGAAGGCGATTTGATACTAATAACACCCGTTAGCATTTCAATAAAAATAAAACACTAATATTTTGGGAGAATATCTTTCGAATGAAAAAGAGAAATGCAGGATGGTATTAACACCATCCTGCAGAGACGTTGAGGATTACTGCCAGCCGTAGCGACGGCTATAAAAACCTTTCACAAGCTGGGTTAATGTCATGTAACCCGCCAGAATCGCAATCAGCCATGGGAAGTAGCTCAGCGGCAGCGCCTGCAATTGCAGGTAGCTGGCCAGCGGCGAGAACGGTAATGCAATGCCCACCACCATTACCACCAGCGTCATCAGCATCAGCGGCCATGCGGCGCGGCTCTGGATGAACGGCACGCGACGGGTACGGATCATATGCACAATCAACGTTTGCGACAGCAGGCCCACCACGAACCAGCCAGACTGGAACAACGTCTGATGTTCAGGCGTATTGGCATGGAAGACGAACCACATCAGGCAAAAGGTCAGAATATCGAAGATCGAGCTGATCGGTCCAAAGAAGATCATAAAGCGGCCCAACTCGGCAGGATTCCAGCGCTGCGGCTTTTTGATCTGCTCTTCGTCGACGTTATCAAACGGAATCGCCACCTGGGATACATCGTACAGCAGGTTCTGAATCAGTAAGTGCAGCGGTAACATCGGCAGGAACGGTAAGAAGGCGCTCGCCACCAGCACGCTAAACACGTTACCGAAGTTAGAACTGGCCGTCATTTTGATGTACTTCAGCATGTTAGAGAAGGTACGGCGTCCTTCGATCACCCCTTCTTCCAGCACCATCAGGCTCTTTTCCAGCAGGATGATATCCGCCGCTTCACGTGCAATATCTACCGCGCCGTCAACGGAGATACCAATGTCCGCCGCGCGCAGCGCCGGGGCATCGTTTATACCATCGCCCATAAAGCCGACCACATGGCCTTCGCGCTTGAGCAGCGTGACAATGCGCTCTTTGTGCATTGGCGTCAGACGGGCAAACAGCGTGGTGCGCTGAGCAAGCCGAGCCAGCTCATCATCGCTTAACCCTTCAATGCTGCTACCGATAACCACATCACCCGCATCCAGGCCCACTTCATGACACACTTTCGCCGCCACCAATTCGCTATCGCCAGTGAGGATTTTCACCGTAATACCGCTGGCTTTCAGCGCTTTAAGCGCAGGTGCGGTGGTCTCTTTCGGCGGATCGAGGAACGCAATATAGCCTTCGAGGATCAGATCTGATTCATCAATACGCTGATAATCACCTTCACGCGCTGGCAGGTATTTCGTCGCCACCGCCACCACGCGCAGCCCCTGGCGGTTCAGCGTGTCCGTGACGCGTTTCACCCGACGCAGCATGTTGTCATCTAACGGGACTATCTCACCGTTGTGACGCACCTGGGTACAGACGTTGAGGATCTCCTGTAGCGCCCCTTTACAGACCAGTTGGTGTACATCGGTTTCTTCTGCCACCACTACCGACATGCGGCGACGTTCAAAATCAAACGGGATCTCATCGATTTTCTGCCAGCGAGTCGAGAGCTGGCGGGCTGATTCTTCGTCCACGCCTTCCAGCACCGCCGTATCCAGCAGATTCTTCAGCCCGGTCTGATAATGGCTGTTCAGCCACGCAGAATGCAGGACATGTTCGCTGGGCTTTCCAGAGATATCCGTATGATTCTCAAGTACAATTTTATCCTGAGTCAGGGTGCCGGTTTTATCGGTGCACAGGATATCCATCGCGCCAAAGTTCTGGATAGCGTCGAGGTGTTTAACGATAACCTTTTGTTTTGACAGCTTCACCGCCCCACGCGCCAGCGTTGAGGTGACGATCATCGGCAGCATTTCCGGTGTCAGTCCCACCGCCACAGACAGGGCAAACAGCGCCGCTTCCCACCAGTCGCCTTTAGTGTAGCCGTTGATGATAAGCACGATGGGCGCCATCACCAGCATAAAGCGGATCAGCAGCATGCTGACGCGGCTGATCCCTTTCTGGAAGGCATTCTGCTCGCTTTCCTGCTCGCTGACGCGGCCTGCCAGTTGCCCGAACCAGGTATTGGCGCCGGTTGAAATCACAATGGCCTGCGCCGTGCCGCTCACTACGTTGGTGCCCATAAAGCACAGGGTATCGCATTCCAGCGGGTTGCTTTGCTGCGGATCGCGACTGGTTGCCACTTTCTCCACCGGCAGCGATTCACCGGTCAGCGAAGCCTGGGCCACGAACAGGTCACGAGCCTGCACCACGCGCAAATCGGCTGGGATCATATCCCCTGCCGCCAGCTTGATGACATCGCCGGGAACCAACTGGTCGATCGGCAGTTCAACCCAGCCGTTCTCCCCTTTCTCGTTGATAACGCGCAGCACCGTGGCGGTGTTGCTGACCATCGCTTTCAGCGCATCAGCCGCTTTGGTGGAACGCGCCTCTTGCACAAAATTCAGCAGCGTAGAGATGACGACCATCAGGGCGATGACCCCAGCGGCAAACAGATCTTCGGTGGCATAGGAAATCGCCCCAAGAATGGTCAGCAGTATATTAAACGGGTTGCGATAGCAGACCCACAGATGCACCCACCAGGGCGACGGCTTCTGCGCCGGCAACTGGTTCTCGCCATGTATTTCGCGGGCGTTTTCGACTTCTGCGGCGTTTAAGCCTTCCGGATGAGCGCCGAACGTTTTCCACAGCGCTTCTTCGTCCATCAGCGCCATTTTCAGGCAATGTTCGCTCAGCGATGGCGGGATCGGCGTGCTGGCAACGGTCTGAGCATTCGGCAATGGATCACGATGCACCAGACGATGCGGTAAATGGCGGTTTAGCCGGGCAAACAGCTGGCGGGTTATATTTTTGAACATAGGCAGTCCCTCTGCACCAGTATAAACAGGCGCAGTAAATCCTTCAGGCGTGGCAAAGCCTTGCCTGGTGGCAATATTAAAATCACAACAGGGACGTCAGAACGTCACTGTCTTACAGTTCCGGTAAGACAGTGAAAGACAAGCTTACCGGAAAGGGGTGTTTCTCCATCTCGGGAGAGGGGTGGGATCGGGATCCATATAGCCTCCGGTAAGTGAATGATTTGCGCTGCGGATTATACGCAGAAAACCATAAGGTTTGTGGCAATTATGGCGGTATGATAAACCATGGAAACTAAACCAAACATATACCAGACTTTGCCCATTGCACTGTGCTTGAGTAAAGTTATTCTCTATTTGGCATAACTTCACACGCAACATGGGAAAACAGGATGCAAAATCGGCTGACCATTAAAGACATCGCCCGCTTAAGCGGTGTGGGAAAATCAACCGTTTCCCGTGTGCTCAACAATGAAAGCGGCGTGAGTGAACGTACCCGCGAACGCGTTGAGGCGGTGATGAATCAGCACGGTTTTTCCCCTTCCCGCTCCGCACGCGCCATGCGCGGACAAAGCGACAAGGTGGTGGCGATTATCGTCACGCGTCTGGACTCGCTTTCGGAAAATCTCGCCGTGCAGACCATGTTGCCCGCCTTTTATGAACAGGGCTACGATCCGATCATGATGGAAAGCCAGTTCTCGCCCGAGCTGGTTGAAGAACATCTCGGCATGCTCAGACGCCGTAACATTGATGGCGTGGTGCTGTTCGGTTTTACCGGCATTACTGAAACCATGCTCGCCTCCTGGCAGGATTCTCTGGTGCTGCTGGCAAGAGATGCAAAAGGCTTTGCCTCCGTCTGCTATGACGATGAGGGTGCCATTCGTACCCTGATGCAGCGTTTATACGAACGCGAGCATCGCCATATTAGCTTTCTTGGTGTTCCGCATAGCGATGTGACCACTGGTAAACGCCGCCATGAGGCCTACCTGGCATTCTGTAAAAAACATAAACTGCATTCTGTGGCAGCGCTACCTGGTCTGGCCATGAAGCAGGGCTATGAACAGGCCGCCAACGTCATCACCCCGGAAACCACCGCCTTAGTCTGTGCGACGGATACCCTTGCCCTTGGCGTCAGCAAATACTTGCAGGAGCAGCGGATTGAGAACCTGCAGTTGGCAAGCGTGGGCAGCACGCCGCTGATGAAATTCCTCCATCCGGAAACTATCACCGTCGATCCAGGATACGCCGAAGCCGGGCGACAAGCGGCCTCGCAGCTGATCGAACAGATCAACGGCCGTAGCGAACCACGACAAATCGTTATTCCTTCCACCCTCTCCTGATCGCTTTCTGAGCATTAATTTGTGATCTTCGCTGCGTTTCGGGAACGTTCCCATTTTTAAAAATTCATCGAAGATATACTCTGGCGTCAACAACGAGAGAGTTGCCGAATGACGACGCAACAGCGTCTTTTCCGGTCTACGGGGAACACACACCATCATGAGCAAAATAAAACAAGCAGACATCGACCGGCTGATTGAGCTGGTTGGCGGGCGCGACAATATCGCTACGGTGAGTCACTGCATTACTCGCCTGCGTTTTGTGCTGAATCAGCCTGCAAACGCCAGACCGAAAGAGATCGAATTGTTGCCAATGGTCAAAGGCTGCTTCACCAACGCCGGGCAGTTCCAGGTGGTGATTGGCACCGAGGTGGGCGATTACTACAAAGCGCTGTTGGCGACCACCGGACAAGCCAGTGCCGACAAAGAGCAGGCAAAGAAAGCGGCGCGGCAGAACATGAAGTGGCATGAGCAGCTGATTTCTCATTTTGCTGAGATCTTCTTCCCGCTGCTGCCAGCGCTGATTAGCGGCGGCCTGATCTTAGGTTTCCGTAACGTGATCGGCGATCTGCCCATGAGCAACGGGCAGACGCTGGCGCAGATGCATCCTTCGCTGAAAACACTTTATGACTTCCTGTGGCTGATTGGCGAGGCGATCTTCTTCTATTTGCCGGTCGGGATCTGCTGGTCGGCGGTGAAGAAAATGGGCGGTACGCCGATCCTCGGAATTGTGCTGGGCGTGACCCTGGTTTCTCCGCAACTGATGAACGCCTATTTGCTCGGTCAGCAGGTGCCGGACGTGTGGAACTTCGGCCTGTTCAGCATTGAGAAAGTGGGCTACCAGGCGCAGGTCATTCCGGCACTGTTGGCCGGGCTGGCGCTCGGGTTCATTGAAACACGCATGAAGCGCATCGTGCCGGATTACCTGTATCTGGTGATCGTCCCGGTGTGCTCGCTGATCCTTGCGGTATTCCTTGCGCACGCCTTTATCGGTCCATTTGGCCGCATGATTGGCGACGGTGTCGCGTTTGCGGTCCGTCATCTGCTGACCGGCAGTTTTGCTCCGATTGGCGCGGCGCTGTTCGGCTTCCTGTACGCCCCGCTGGTGATCACCGGTGTGCATCAGACCACGCTGGCTATCGACATGCAGATGATTCAGAGCATGGGCGGCACGCCGGTATGGCCACTGATCGCACTGTCGAATATCGCTCAGGCCTCTGCGGTGGTCGGGATCATTATCTCCAGTCGCAAGCACAACGAACGTGAAATTTCCGTTCCTGCCGCGATCTCCGCTTATCTCGGGGTAACCGAACCAGCGATGTATGGGATCAACCTGAAATACCGCTTCCCGATGCTGTGCGCGATGATCGGTTCCGGTCTCGCCGGACTGCTGTGCGGCCTGAACGGTGTGCTGGCGAACGGGATTGGCGTCGGCGGTTTGCCGGGCATCCTCTCCATCCAGCCGACTTACTGGCAGGTCTTTGGCATGGCGATGGTCATTGCGATTGTCATCCCAATGGTACTGACCTCATTCGTTTACCAGCGTAAACACCGTCTGGGCACATTACAGATTGTCTAACTTTTCTTCGGGGCGCAGTTGCGCCCCAGCGTATTTCCAGGAAACAACCATGAATATTCCCCACTGGTGGCAAAACGGCGTTATCTATCAGGTTTACCCCAAGAGTTTTCAGGACACCACCGGCAGCGGCACCGGAGATTTACGCGGCGTGGCGCAGCGCCTCGACTATCTGCAAAAGCTGGGCGTTGATGCCATCTGGCTGACGCCGTTCTATATTTCGCCGCAGGTTGATAACGGTTACGACGTCGCAGACTACACGTCTGTCGATCCGGCCTACGGCACGCTGGAAGACTTTGACGAACTGGTGGTACAGGCGAAAGCGCGCGGCATCCGTATTATTCTCGACATGGTGTTTAACCACACCTCAACCCAGCACGCCTGGTTTCGTGAAGCGCTGGATAAAGACAGCCCGTATCGTCAGTTTTATCTCTGGCGCGACGGCACGCCAGACTGCCCGCCGAATAACTGGCGTTCCAAGTTTGGCGGCAACGCCTGGGGCTGGCACGCCGAAAGCGAGCAGTACTATCTGCACCTCTTTGCTCCGGAGCAAGCCGACCTGAATTGGGAAAACCCGGCGGTCCGCGCCGAGCTAAAAAAAGTCTGCGAGTTCTGGGCCGATCGCGGCGTGGACGGACTGCGCCTCGACGTGGTGAATCTTATCTCTAAAGACCAGGACTTCCCGAACGATCCCGACGGCGATGGACGGCGTTTTTATACCGACGGCCCACGCGCGCATGAATTTTTGCGTGAGATGAACCGCGATGTTTTTACCCCACGCAACCTGATGACGGTCGGCGAAATGTCATCCACCACGTTGGAACATTGCCAGCAGTACGCCGCACAAGATGGTAGCGAACTGTCGATGACCTTTAACTTCCACCACCTGAAAGTGGATTACCCCAACGGCGAGAAGTGGACGTTAGCAAAACCCGACTATATGGCGCTGAAAACCCTGTTCCGCCACTGGCAGCAGGGCATGCACAATCAGGCCTGGAACGCATTATTCTGGTGTAACCACGATCAGCCGCGCATCGTGTCGCGTTTTGGCGATGAAGGTAAATACCGCGTTCCGTCGGCCAAAATGCTGGCGATGGTGCTGCATGGCATGCAGGGCACCCCCTATATCTACCAGGGTGAAGAGATCGGTATGACCAACCCGCACTTCCGCCAGATTACCGATTATCGCGATGTGGAAAGCCATAACATGTTTGCCGCCCTGAACGGCCAGGGACGCGATGCGCAAGAGCTGCTGGCGATCCTCGCCAGTAAATCACGCGATAACAGCCGCACGCCGATGCAATGGGATGCCAGCAAACACGCGGGCTTCACCCGCGGCGAGCCATGGATCAATCTGTGTGACAACGCAGCAGACATTAACGTGGCGGCAGCACTGAACGATGCCGACTCGGTGTTCTACACCTATCAGAAGCTGATCGCATTGCGCAAAGCGGAGCCGGTTATCACCTGGGGCGACTACCAGGATCTGCTACCGGACAGCCCGCATCTGTGGTGCTATCAACGAGAGTGGCAAGGGCAGCGGCTGCTGGTCATTGCCAATCTGAGCGATACCTTCCAGAGCTGGCAGCCAGCCCAGACCGACGGAAACTGGCAGGTGCTGATGCACAACTATGCCGAGGTTGCCAGCCAACCTGGGGACATGACACTGCGTCCTTTTGAGGCCGTCTGGTGGTTGCAAAAATAGCTTGCAATTATGTTCAGGCCCGGTACGCATAGCGCTACCGGGCGTTGCTACATACGCTTAGCTTACCCTTCTGTTTTTGCTGAATAATTAATCAGAATTTTCTGCCTACAATTTACAATCGGCTGTACCGCCCGTCATCTGTACGCTCCGATTTTTACTTTGCGCTACATCAAATAAATCGTAAACATCCTTGATGCAAATCACTACATATAGAACTTAAAATGCACGCCGACCCAATATGTTGTATTAATCGACTACAATTGCTACAACTACAGTGCACCGTTTAACGGTGGAATTGTGGATAAAGTGGGTCAGGATTGCGGGAAGTCATTGGCAATAGAGATGAATAAAGCCATGACCGCTTCCCCAACCTCTGTGGATAACCTGTTCTTATAAATATGGAGTGATCATGACACCGCATGTGATGAAACGAGATGGCTGTAAAGTGCCGTTTAAATCAGAGCGCATCAAAGAAGCCATTCTGCGTGCAGCTAAAGCAGCGGGAGTCGATGACGCAGATTACTGTGCCACCGTCGCAGAAGTCGTTAGTAGCCAGATGAATGAGCGCAGCCAGGTCGATATCAACGAGATCCAGACAGCGGTAGAAAACCAGCTGATGTCTGGTCCGTACAAACAACTCGCCCGTGCGTACATCGAATATCGCCACGACCGTGATATACAGCGTGAAAAACGTGGCCGTCTGAACCAGGAAATTCGTGGTCTGGTTGAGCAAACCAACTCTGCTCTGCTGAACGAAAACGCCAACAAAGACAGCAAAGTGATCCCGACCCAGCGCGATCTGCTGGCCGGTATCGTCGCCAAACACTATGCGCGTCAACACCTGCTGCCGCGTGATGTCGTCCAGGCGCACGAGCGTGGTGATATTCACTATCACGATCTCGACTACTCTCCGTTCTTCCCAATGTTTAACTGCATGCTGATCGACCTGAAAGGTATGCTGACGCAGGGCTTTAAGATGGGTAACGCGGAGATTGAGCCGCCAAAATCCATCTCCACCGCGACGGCCGTCACCGCGCAAATTATCGCGCAGGTTGCCAGCCATATTTATGGCGGTACCACCATTAACCGTATTGACGAAGTTCTCGCACCGTTCGTGACCGAGAGCTTTAATAAGCATCGCAAAACCGCTGAAGAGTGGCAGATCCCAGATGCCGACGGTTATGCGCATTCCCGTACCGAGAAAGAGTGCTACGACGCATTCCAGTCCCTTGAGTATGAAGTGAATACCCTGCATACCGCCAACGGTCAGACGCCGTTCGTTACCTTCGGTTTCGGCCTGGGAACCAGCTGGGAATCGCGTTTGATCCAGCAGTCCATTCTGCGTAACCGCATTGCCGGCCTGGGTAAAAATCGTAAAACCGCCGTGTTCCCGAAACTGGTGTTTGCGATTCGTGACGGTCTGAACCACAAGTTTGGCGATCCGAACTATGACATCAAGCAGCTGGCGCTGGAGTGCGCGAGCAAGCGTATGTATCCGGACATCCTGAACTACGATCAGGTGGTTAAAGTGACCGGCTCGTTCAAAACGCCGATGGGCTGCCGCAGTTTCCTGGGCGTATGGGAAAACGAGAACGGCGAACAGGTCCACGATGGCCGTAACAACCTCGGCGTTATCAGCCTTAACCTGCCGCGTATCGCGCTGGAAGCTCATGGCGATGAAGCCACCTTCTGGAAACTGCTCGACGACCGTCTGATCCTGGCGCGTAAAGCGCTGATGACCCGCATTGCGCGTCTGGAAGGCGTGAAGGCCCGCGTTGCACCGATCCTGTATATGGAAGGGGCCTGCGGCGTGCGTCTGAAAGCAGACGATGACGTGTCTGAAATCTTTAAAAACGGCCGCGCGTCGATTTCTCTGGGTTACATCGGCATTCACGAAACCATCAACGCGCTGTTTGGCGACAAACACTTGTACGACAGCGAGCAGCTTCGCGCTAAAGCTATCGCCATTGTGGAACGTCTGCGTCAGGCGGTCGATCAGTGGAAAGACGAAACCGGCTACGGCTTTAGTCTGTACAGTACGCCAAGTGAAAACCTGTGCGATCGTTTCTGCCGTCTGGATACCGCCGAGTTTGGCGTGGTGCCGGGTGTTACCGACAAAGGTTACTACACCAACAGCTTCCACCTCGACGTGGAGAAAAAGGTTAACCCGTACGACAAGATCGATTTTGAAGCGCCGTACCCGCCGCTGGCGAACGGAGGCTTCATTTGCTACGGCGAGTACCCGAACATTCAGCACAACCTGAAAGCACTGGAAGACGTCTGGGATTACAGCTATCAGCACGTGCCGTATTACGGGACCAACACGCCAATCGATGAATGCTACGAGTGCGGCTTTACCGGTGAGTTCGAGTGCACCAGCAAAGGCTTTACCTGCCCGAAATGTGGTAACCACGACGCCGCACGCGTGTCGGTCACCCGCCGCGTATGCGGTTATTTAGGCAGCCCGGACGCTCGTCCGTTTAACGCCGGTAAGCAGGAAGAAGTGAAGCGCCGCGTTAAGCATTTAGGTAATGGGCAGATAGGTTAATTTCCGTTTGCAAAGGCCGTAGGCCTGATAAGACGCAATCGCGTCGTCATCAGGCATCACAATGTTGCCGGATGCGGTGCAAGCACCTTATCCGGCCTACATGCTTTCTGGACACCCGCTATGCGCTACCATCAATACTATCCCGTCGATATCGTTAACGGCCCCGGCACTCGCTGCACCCTGTTTGTGTCGGGATGCGTGCATGAATGCCCTGGCTGCTATAACAAAAGCACCTGGCGACTCAATTCCGGCCAGCCGTTTACCAAAGAGATGGAAGACAAGATCATTGCCGATCTGAACGACACGCGAATCCCTCGCCAGGGTATTTCGCTGTCCGGCGGCGATCCGCTGCATCCGCAAAACGTGCCGGATATCCTGCAACTGGTACAGCGTATTCACGCTGAGTGTCCGGGGAAAGATATCTGGGTGTGGACCGGCTACAAGCTTGATGAACTCAACGCCGCACAAATGCAGGTGGTGGATCTCATCAACGTGCTGGTCGATGGTAAATTTGTGCAGGATCTTAAAGACCCAGCGCTGATCTGGCGCGGCAGCAGCAACCAGGTTGTACATCATTTGCGTTAATTTCCAGGCGGTAAATATTCTGTTTTCCGCCTCTCAAAAACGGCTCACACACTCCATGGCAACCGCTTTGAACTCGGTGAAATTACGGCACGCGCAGAGTCGCGTCATCGCGCGTTCGCGCAGGAAGGTGACGAAGATATCGTAGATAGCCATCGCCTCTTCGTATTCACTCTTGCTGATAGCGAGCAAGAAGATCACGTGGGCCGTTTCATCGCCCCAGGCGATACCCTGTGGGGCGAGGATGGTGTAGACCACCGTTTTCTTGGCCAGCAGACCAAGGGCGTGCGGCAAGGCAATGCTGTCACCCAGCATGGTGCTGACAATGGCCTCACGTTCCACCACCGAATCAAGAAACTCTGCGTCGACAAAACCTTCATCCTGCAACTGACGACATAAGGTTTTGAACAACGTTTGTTGATCCATTGGCTCGTCAACCACACGAAAATGGGCGGCATCGAAGAATTTGTTCAACATCCACGGACGGGTTCTGTCGACCAGCACCAGTTTGCCAATCTGCTCCAGCTGATAATCGGTAGGGAACGGCGCAATCATCACCACCGGTTTATCTTTTTCACCAATCCGCGCGGTAGAGATGACAAAATCTTCGCTGATGCTTTCCCGCTGTTCGTAGTCGCGAAGCGTTACGGTATCGACGATCTCTATCTGCGGATACTTACGCGCCAGTACCGCTTCAATCATCCGCGCCATCGCATTTCCGGCATCACATACCAGCAGAACCTTCGGCTGTCTCTGGTAACCGATGTTGTAACTACGCTCCAGCCCTACGCCAATATGCAGCACGAGGAAGCCAATCTCATTTTCACTGATGGTGTACGGCGTATATTTTCCCCATCCCGAGACGGCGGCCAGCGTCATGTCCCACGCCATGGGGTAGTGCTGTTTAATATTTTCCAGCAGCGGATTGGGGATCATTATCTGGTAACGCACCCGGGTGATCATCGTCTTAATATGCGTCAGCAGGTCAGCATGCAACTGTTTGTCATTCAACAGGTTGTAGTTGTACTGGCTGTTGATAAAACGCAGGATGTAATTGACCAGCGCTTCATCATCATCCGCATTGATAGCACTGGGCGCGATCTCTTGTACCTGGCGGGCAGCAATATGCACCTGTAGCCAGTTTTCTTCGGAAACGGAAAGCGGTTTGTCTGCCAGGCGGTGCAATACCGCCGCGATTTCCCGCGTGGCCAGGCACACCGATTGATCGGCCTCTTCTGCGGCAAAATCCGGGAGTGGATACCCTTCGCTAATCCGCCTTACCGCCACCGCGCAGTACAAGCGTAAAAACAGCTCGCCCTCATCGGTCAGACGAATATGGAAACGGGAAAAAATGTCCTGCAAAACGGGTTGTAGTTGCTCAGGAAGCCCCGCATTCAGCGCTTCTTGCGTCACTAACGGATGCTGCGGATCCTGCTGCGCCAGCGTCCACAGCAGATCGGTCAAACAGGCGCGGATCGCCATTTCGCTGCCGAACAGCTTCATGCCGTGACGGGGACGCGTTTCCAGCGTCAGATGATAACGTTGCAGATGCTCGCGCACCTCAGCCATATCGTTTTGCAGCGTCGCGCGGCTGATAAACCATTCATCAGCCAAATCTTCCAGCTTCAGCGAGAAAGCCGATGTCAGAAAACGCACCACCAGCCAGTGTATCCGTTCCTGGCTGGTGCGTGGGATGCGCAGCAACGTATTGGGCTGCTGCGTTTGCAGGGTGTGAAAGCTTGCCGGGTCGTCAATTTTGAGCTGATAACCATTACCCCGGCTGAGGACAAACTGTGCGCCGTACTGGGTGAGCAGCGCGTTTAGCGCGGTGATATCCGCCCGTACGGTGCGTGTGGAAACCGACAACCGCTGCGCCAGCTCGTCCTGTGGAAGCGCTTCGTTTTGCAACATGTCAAACAGCTGTGCTAAACGTTGGTTGGGGAATCGCACGTCAGTTTCCTCATCAGTCAGTTAGCCTACGCAGGCCCGGGTCATCGCCATCAGCTGGCGTACGTCGTCCGGACGAGTGTTACCACTCACCTTATCAATAATCGAACTATAGATGTGAGGAATGATTTTACTCACTCCGGCATCGAGGGCAATTTGCAGGATTTCAGTGAAATTATCCAGATCGATACCGCCGGTTGGCTCCAGCCAGAAGTCATGACGGGCGCAGGCCTGCGCGACCGCAATGTACTCGTCACGGCATTTCAGGCCGCCCATCGGGAAGTATTTAATTGAGCTACCGCCCATGTCTTTGAGCAGCGCAATCGCGGTTTCTACCGGCACAATACCGTCCGGCGTCTGGCTGCTTAGCGGACCAGTGGAGATTTTCACCCTGCCCGGCGTGCCGGTTGGCGAGACCAGACCGTTGACCACTGTCTCCTGCTGGCCCAGCAGCGCGCGACTGGTAGCCACGCCGGTAAAGACCTGATTGACATGCTGGGGCTGCACCTGACGGGAGATTTCACTGACCATCGCCGACTGGTTAGGATCGCCCGCCCCCAGCCCCACGGAGAGCGCATTGTCGATAAGGGCCGCGTATTCACGCATATCCGCTACCGCGCTTGCGACATCCGGGTAATTCTTTGACAGCACGCCAACCAGCACGTGTCCTTCCGCCGCCGCGTAAATATCCCGGGCATTTTCTTTGGAGCCTGCCAGCACGTTCAGGCAGACGCGGTCGCGATAAAAGTTAGGGGTCAGTTTCATGCTTCTTTCTCCTGCGAAATCACTTCACCAATTCGACGGGCCACAATCTCCAGCTGCGCGCGATCGACGCTGCGCACATCGGCTTCGATAATGCCTTCGTTGGCTTTGTAACCACGGAAGTAAATCGCGTACTCCCCCTGTTTCAGCGCGTCAACCAGTTCCCCCGTGGCGATCCCGGTTACCGCTTCATCAAACTTAATTTCCGTGCGTGCGATGTCGCGCCCTGCACTATCCCACACCACGCGGGCGCTCACGCCGTTAAGCTGGTTCAAGGCATTAATGAACGGCGTCATTTTCTCGACCATCTCCGCGCCGCTCTCTTTCTGCGCGTTCAGATACAGTTCGATGGCGCAGGTCAGTCCAAGAATTCCCTCTTTGCCCACCTTCATCGCCCGGCCAATTCCCGCCGTCTGGCGCTTCACCCACTCAACGTACTGGGTTTTACCTATCACCAGACCGCTGGTTGGTCCTTCTATCGCCTTGGCGCCACTATAAATCACCAGATCTGCACCAACCCGGTAGTAGCACTGCAAATCCTCTTCCGCCGCCGCGTCCACGATCAACGGCAGATTATGTGTACGCGCCACCACCGCGGCCTGCTCCACGCTGAGCATACTTTTCTGGACGCAATGGTGAGATTTGATATACAGAATGGCCGCCGTACGCGGTGTAATGGCCGCCGCCAGCTGCGCCGCGGAACATTCGTTGGCATAACCGGCTTCCACTAACTTGCCGCCGCCAAGCGCCACCATGGTGCCTACCGGAGCGCCAAAGTTGACGTTGTGACCTCTGGGCAGCACGATTTCGTTGTTTTCAATGGGCGTGACGTGCAGGTTCTCCAGCAGCCAGTCGCTATCTTTAACCAATACGCCAGCCACCGACAGGGCGATCCCGGCCGAGGCGCAAGAGACAACCGTTGCCCCTTCCACTTCCAGTAATTTCGCGATGTAGTCGCCTGTTTTATTGACCAGGTCTTTCATCTCGAAATATTGGTTCATCCCCGCCATCGCGGCTTCAACCACTTCTGGTCGCGGCGTGGAGACGCCAAGCGCCGTCATGCGGCCGGAGGTATTAATCACCTGTTTTAAATCGTATTTCTCAAAAATCGAAGGCATGTTCCGCGCTCCCTTGTTCGGTCATATAGCCCTTGCCCGCACGTATTGCGGCAAGCGGCACCAGCAGTTGTTCAGCCTGCAGGCTGTCGTTTTCTGCATCTACCAGCACGGTTGGCTGGCGCTTAAGCGTAAAGAGGGTTAAATCGGCATCCAGACCGACCTGCAGCCGCCCCTTCTGTTTCAGGCGCAGACCATCGGCGGCATTGGCGGTAACGCATTCAATGACCTGCGGAAGCGACATCCCAATGGCGAGGAATTTCGACATCACATTCGCCAGGGAATGTACCGGGCCGCTGATACGGTTGCGGCAATAAATATCGGAGCTGATGGTGTGCGGCAAAATGCCCAGGCCGATAGCGCGTTTTGCCACCGCAAAGCTCAGGCTGGCGGTGCCATGCCCAACGTCCAGACGCACGCCACGTGAAATCGCCCGCGTCACTGACGCCCGCAGCTCGCCTTGCGGCGTCAGAATGCGATTCGGCTTACCGTTGTAACAGTGGGTAATGATGTCACCCGCGCTCAGGCGCTCAGCGATATCATCGAGATTCGGCGGGTTGTTGCCGATATGCACCATCAGCGGCAGGTCGCCGTTCTGTGCTTGCATCGCTTTGGCGCGATCCAGCGGCGTGATGCCATTTTCACCGACTACGCTGCTGCTCATGCGCGCCTTCAAACCGACGATAAAATCAGGGTGGCGTTTCACCGCCTCTCGCACCGCATCAGCGTCAATATTGGCCATGTTGGCCAGCTCGTTCTGGGCGATAAGCCCCACGCGGGAGATGTTCAGCAACGCATACACTTCGGTCGCAGCTTCCCGGGTCAGGGTGTAAAAATCGTCGATGTCATCCGCCCCGGTGCTGCCCGCATCCACCACGGTAGTGACGCCGGTCGCAATACCGACGCTATCCGGCTGGTCGTGATAAATCGGGGATTTCGGGTAGCAATGAACGTGGGAGTCAATCCAGCCTGCGCTGACGTAGCACTCACCGCCCAGCTCGATGGTTTTCAGCGCCGGACCATCAACGTCACCCAACGCCGCGATCTTGCCGTCTTTGAGCGCAATATCGCTCACCGTATCGTCAACGAGGCGCGCACGGCGCAGGAGTAAATCAAACATGTCTCTCTCCTGTTGAAATGGGGGCGGTCGTGTAGGCCTGATAAGGCGCAGCCGCCATCAGGCGTCATTGCCGGATGGCGGCTGCGCCTTATCCGGCCTACAACGACACACCATCAGCTAATAGCAATCGGGAAGATGGACCCGAGGATCATTGCGCCGAGGATCGCCCCGCCGGTAATCGGTTTTTGCCACAGATAAAACAGCAGCGCGCCCGCCAGAGAACCGATTCCGATAGGAATAGAAGCCGTCATCGCGCTAAGGATAATCAACGGTCCGAGGAAGCGGCCGGAGGCGTTACCGGCCCCCATCATGACGTCCGCACCGTAGGTCGAGTCGCTCTGGTTGATGGTGAACTTACGCGCCAGAATGATGATGTAGCCAATCGCCAGACCAATCACCAGACCGGTGACCAGCGAGGCGGCGAAGTTGGCGACCGGGAAGATAATGCCCGCGCCCAGCAGCAGCGCCGGAACACCTAACCCAACCCCGGTTTGAATCGCCCCGCCGATATCCAAAATCCCCACCAGCGAACCTTCAATGATGCGGGCAAACAGGAAGCTTGCGCCAAATGCCGCCACCGCCCCGTAGGAGCCGGTATCCATTCCCGCCTTCAGCATCGCCACAAAAGCCACTTCGTTAAATGCGCCAATACCGTACAGGTAGTACATGTGTGTTCCGGCAAATACGCCAGAGGAGAGCAGGCCCACGAAGATCGGGAACGACCAGTCAGCGAACCAAAAACCTTTATTCTGTTCCATGATGACCTCCGTTATTTGCCGCTGAGCGAGTTGTGGATAAGTTCGAGCCAGTTAGGCACGGTCAGATGGAAGGATTCGATCATCTTCATGTCGAAACCGCGGAAGAAGCCGCTCAGGACAAACAGCGCGACGATAGCTACCATCATCACTTTCGTGACGTGGTTCCAGCCGCTTTCTTCAACACCTTTGCCGATCAGAATGCCGAGCACCAGACCCGGAACGGCGTTGCCCATAATCAGCTGCGCCGCGCCGCCAAAAACGGTGGCCCAGAAGCCGGATTTCTTACCAGCGTCGATCGCCGCCAGCCAGAAGATCACTGGCATCACGGTGTTAACCAGCAGGTTAGCCGCGGGCACCAGCACCTTGACGGCGGTAACTTGCAACGCTTCCGGTACGGATGATGCGGTGAGGTTCAGGAAGGTCACTACGATCATCCCGATAACGCCGCAGGCAATTGCCATGCGTTTGGGGTCGTGCAGCGTTTCACCGACGTTGCGATTTTTAATCATCAGCGCGGCGGCGCCCCAGTTAGGGATGATGCGATGGTCGACGTCCTGCGTGAACGCCCCCGCCGCAACGGAGGAAGCCCAGGCATTAAAGAAGAAGCCCAGGCCGAACGAGAAGTGAGAAGCTGGATCTCCTTCGCAGGAATTCAGTTCTCCCAGAGTACGAAACGCGCCCATCCCTTGAGTGGTAGGCGCATGAAACATGCGTGCAGCCCCAGCGCCGACACCAACGCCAACCAATGCGCCGATGATGAGCGATTTTATTAATATTATCAGGAACATAATTATGCCTTTTAATAGAAAAATCAGCGTTGCGTAACGAAATCCACCTTGTCGAGATTGATGGCAGTCACGTTGACGGTCACGTCCAGCTCCACGCTGAAAGTGCGTCTTTCCCGGCGCAAAAAGAGGAATAAAAACGCCTCTTTACGCACCGATTCACGCGCTTGAACAACCTGCACATCCTGTGGCTCAATACGCAGTAAGATATGCGGCGACGCTTTCATCACCGCAGCCTGAACGTGGTTCAGGGCATCGGCAAAGGCGCGAGCTTTAGTCTCGCCCTTACCCGTGACTCTCACCGTGGTGGTGAATTGCTCTTTCATGCTTAAGCGCCGTGTTTCTTTTGCCACGCCTGCACCAGGCGCTCGCCGAGCTCTTCTTTATCCATAAAGCCGAATCCCAGTACGTTGCACCCTTCGTTGATGGCGGTTACCCCTTCATCGACCGAGCGCATGCCGTATTTCGCCTTGTAGCCGTATTTGGTCTGCGCGGTAATCGCACCCGCACCACCACTGCCACAAAACGAGATACCAAAGGTGGCGTTTTCCGCTTTCATCACGTCACCCAGCTTCATATCTGCTGCAACGCCCGGCACCACAACGGCACGGCCACCCGCTTTCTCTACGCCTGCCGCCACTTTCTGGCCTTTACCCAGACGATCGCCAATCACTACGGTAATCTGTTCCATCTTTTGCTCCTTAAAGGTTGTCTTTCGCGACTTCGAAGTGCACCGACAGCAGCCAGGCCTCTTCCTCAGGAAGATTGCCAAACTCGGCGACCACGTCGCGGGCAAGCGCCATTGATTCGGCAGATATTTCATCAAACAAGCTGGCATCGACTTCTGGTAAGGGTTCACCCGTTACCGAGCGGTGCGCCATGGCGCGAACATGCGACGTCAGCATCTGTTCCTGTACGGCGTTGGGAATAATGTTGCGTTCACGCAGCAAGGCATACACCTGCGCCAGCATGCGGTCGGCCAGTTCCACCGATTCCCCCATGTCATTCATTACAGCTCCGTTATTCACTCGTCTTACCCCGTTAATGTCTCTGAGGGTAAATTAGCGACGGAGGTTATAAGTTTGTAGCGAGTTGTTTTCCACTTCGAAGTGGAAAGGTGTGCAGCGATAGTGATCTGTGCCGCAAAAAGGGCTGGAACCACGATTAATCACTGGAAGAATGTGATTGAGATCGCAAGAGCGAGCAGCAAAATGGAAGGAAGTGCGAACAATGAATGGACGATAAAAATGAAAAAATGTGATGGGGATAGCGTTTACTTATGGGACGTGCAGTAGCGGGGGTTTTATCCGACCTACGGGTATGCAGGCCGGATAGCGCAGATTAGCGGAACTTCTTGTGGTTTTCGTTGCGCGTAGTTTTCAGCTCTTCCGCAACGGCTTTCGCCTCTTTAACTTTACCTTCGTTCGCCAGCTTCAACGCACCGTCGATCTGACCGATCAGCGTGTCAAAGCCGTGGCGGAAATCCTTCATCTCCGGGCTGTCCGGGGATTTGTTTTCCAGCTTCGGCGGCGTTCCCTTTTGCGCGTCCAGCGCGGCTGCACGCATTTTGGTTAACGCATCTTTCAGTTCAGTCGCATTATCCGTTTTTTCGACGATTTTCAGGTTGTCGTTGAGGATCCCCATATCGTCTTCAAGATCGGCTGCAAACGCAGAAGAACCAAGAACCAGCGTTGAAGCTGCGACGATCGCTAACAGGTGTTTACGCATTGCTCACTTCCTTTTTTATTATTCAAAAATAAACAAACGCCAGATACCCTCAATAATTCACGCCACAGCTTGAAGTATGACGGATATTATTGCCCGGCGATCTTCATCTCCGGCAACAGGACCGAACCACACTGAATATTACTGCGCGTTTCAATATCGTTGCCGACGGTGACGATATTACGCCACATCTCTTTTAAGTTACCGGCGATGGTAATTTCACTCACCGGGTACTGAATTTCGCCGTTTTCGACCCAGAAGCCCGCCGCGCCGCGCGAGTAATCGCCGGTAATGCCGCTTACGCCCTGCCCCATCAGCTCGGTAACCACAAGACCTGTGCCCATCTCTTTAAGCAACTGCTCGAAGCTTAGACCCTGTCCCGGAATTCGCCAGTTGTGGATCCCGCCTGCATGACCGGTGCTCTTCAGCCCCAGCTTACGTGCGGAATAGTTGGTCAGCAGCCACTGAGTCAGCACGCCGTCTTTAATAATGTCGCGGCGTTCGGTCCGTACGCCTTCGCTGTCGAACGGCGACGACGCCAGCCCTTTCAGCAAGTGCGGATGTTCTTCAATGGTCAGCCATTCCGGCAGAATTTGCTTGCCCAGCGAGTCGAGCAGGAAGGTGGATTTGCGGTACACCGAGCCACCAGCAATCGCGCCGACCAGGTGTCCGAACAGTCCGGTCGCCACTTCATTGGCGAAAATCACTGGTGCTTTCATGGTGGAAAGTTTACGCGGAGACAGGCGAGATAAGGTACGGCGAGCACAGTCAGCCCCCACCCACTCCGGCGTTTGCAGATCGCCCATCGCCCGGCCAATGGTGTAGGCGTAATCACGCTCCATATCGCCATTTTCTTCTGCGATTACGCAGCTGGAAAGGGAATGGCGCGTGGAGCAGTAGCCCTGCAGCATGCCGTGGCTGTTGCCAAACACTTTGATGCCATAGTGGCTGTTAAAGCTGCCGCCCTCGGTGTTGGTGATACGCTTATCGGCCTGCAACGCCGCCTGTTCAGCGCGGGCAGCCAGTTCGATAGCTTCGTCAGGGGAAACTTCCGCCGGGTGGAACAGATCCAGATCGGGCGCATCAAAGGCCAGCAGTTCTTTATCTGCCACGCCCGCGCACGGGTCCGGCGAAGTGTAACGTGCAATGTCCAGCGCGGCCTGCACGGTACGTGCAATCGCCTGCGGGCTTAAATCGGTGGACGATGCGCTGCCCTTACGGTTCTGGTGGTAAACCGTAATCCCCAGTGCACCATCGCTATTGAATTCGACGTTCTCCACTTCACCATAACGGGTGCTGACGCTAATACCCGTGGTCTTGCTCACAGCGACTTCCGCGCCATCCGACTTACCTGACGCTAATTCCAGTGCCGTCGAGACTGCTTCTTCCAGAATCTTACGCTGCGCTTCAACTTGTGAGATTACTTTCATCGCAAATGCCATAATGTAGAGAGAGTTTCTCTGAAGTCTAACAGAGAACCGTTTTTCAGTGCGCATCTTAACTGGTAACATTAGCCTCTTTTTTTAAGGAGCCTGACATGACTAAGCAGCCCGAAGACTGGCTCGACGACGTTCCCGGTGATGACATCGAAGACGAAGACGATGAAATTATCTGGGTCAGTAAAAGTGAAATAAAACGTGACGCCGAGGAGTTAAAACACCTGGGTGTGGAACTGGTAAAACTGGGGAAAAACGCGCTGGATAAAATCCCGCTCGATGCGGATTTACGTGCCGCGATTGAGCTGGCCCAGCGTATTAAGATGGAAGGTCGCCGTCGTCAGCTGCAGCTGATTGGCAAAATGTTGCGCCAGCGCGATGTTGATCCTATCCGTCAGGCGTTGGACAAGCTAAAAAACCGTCATAACCAACAGGTCGTTGTCTTCCATAAGCTGGAGCAACTGCGTGACCGTATGGTTGACGGTAGCGATGAAGCTATCGAAGAAGTGATGAACCTGTGGCCTGACGCCGACCGTCAGCAACTGCGTTCGCTGGTGCGTAACGCCAGGAAAGAAAAAGCGGGCAACAAGCCGCCAAAATCTTCCCGCCAGATCTTCCAGTATCTGCGTGAACTGGCGGAAAACGAGGCCTAACCTCTTCGTCCGCCGAAAGTGCCGGATGGCGGTGCAAATACCTTATCCGGCCTACGATCCGTTGTAGGCCCGGTAAGCGTAGCGCCACCGGGCATTTTTTACTCTTCTTCCGCCTGAGCTTTCTTCGCCAGACCATCCAGCAGTTTTTGATGAATGCCGCCAAACCCGCCGTTGCTCATCACCAGAATGTGATCGCCAGGCTGCGCGGTTTTCACCACCATATCTGCCAGTGCATCCACATCGCCGCTCCAGTGTGCCGGCTGAACGCAGGCTTCAGCGACTTCTGCTACCTGCCACGGAATGTGCGGGGGTTGCAGCAGGAACACTTCGTCTGCACGCCCTAACGACGGCGCCAGGTCATCTTTGCACAGGCCCATTTTCATGGTGTTCGAGCGAGGTTCCAGCACAGCGATGATGCGCGCCGTGCCGCCCACTTTACCGCGCAGTGCCGCAAGCGTTGCCAGAATGGCCGTCGGGTGATGGGCAAAATCGTCATACACCGTCACGCCATTGGCTTCACCGCGCAGCTCAAGACGACGACGGGCGTTGATGAACGAGCCCAATGCATTGGCCGCATCCGCAGGCACGACGCCAACATGACGCGCGGCTGCAATCGCCATCAGGCCGTTGTGCATGTTGTGCTCGCCCACCAGGCCCCACTTCACTTCACCGACTTTTTCACCGTCCAGCCACACTTCCCACTCGGAGGCATCGGTGGTCAGCTTTTTCGCCTGCCAGTGACCTTGTTCGCCCACCAGCTCTTGTTCGCTCCAGCAGCCCATCGCCATCGTCTGTTTCAGATTGATGTCGTTTTCCGGGTAGATGATGCGTCCCTGGCCCGGCACGATACGCACCAGATGGTGGAACTGTTTCTGAATAGCTTTCAGATCGTCAAAGATGTCCGCGTGATCGAACTCAAGGTTGTTGAGGATCAGCGTGCGCGGGCAGTAATGCACGAATTTAGAACGCTTGTCGAAGAACGCGCAGTCGTACTCATCCGCTTCAATCACGAAGAAGTCGCTCTCGCCGAGGCGTGCGGAAACCTCAAAGTTGCCCGGAACGCCGCCGATGACAAAGCCAGGTTTATAGCCGCAGGCTTCGAGGATCCAGGTCGCCATTCCGGCGGTAGTGGTTTTACCGTGCGTACCCGCAACCGCCAGTACCCAGCGATCGCGCAAGACAAAGTCATGCAGCCACTGCGGGCCAGACATGTACGGAATGTTCTTTTCCAGCACCGCTTCCACGCACGGATTACCACGGGTCATGGCATTGCCGATGATCACCAGGTCCGGCTGTGGGTCGAGCTGGCTGGCATCGTAACCCTGAATCAGATCAATGCCTTGCTTCTCAAGTAAGGTACTCATCGGCGGATACACATTGGCGTCCGAACCGGTTACTTCATGACCGAGCGAGCGCGCCAGCATCGCCAGACCGCCCATGAAAGTGCCACAAATTCCCAAAATATGAATGCGCATACGTCACTATCCTTTTTTAATCTGGGGGCCATTTTACGCACATGTCCGGCAAGTGAGAAACGCATTTCAGGATATTCCGCAGTTTGCTGGCGCGATTCACCTAAGCGCAACAATGGAAATATTTGTTAATATTGTTGCGGTCGCTTTACTCCACATAAATTGCAGGGAAAGTGTTATGAAAACGTTAGGTGAATTTATTGTCGAAAAGCAGCACGAGTTTTCTCATGCTACCGGTGAACTCACTGCTTTGTTGTCGGCAATAAAGCTGGGCGCCAAGATCATCCACCGCGATATCAATAAGGCCGGTCTGGTCGATATCCTGGGTGCCAGCGGTGCTGAGAACGTACAGGGAGAGGTTCAGCAAAAACTCGATCTGTTCGCAAACGAAAAACTGAAAGCAGCACTGAAGGCGCGCGACATTGTGGCGGGCATTGCCTCAGAAGAAGAAGATGAAATCGTCGTCTTTGAAGGCTGTGAACACGCTAAATACGTTGTGCTAATGGATCCGCTGGATGGCTCATCCAACATCGATGTTAACGTCTCTGTCGGTACGATTTTCTCTATTTACCGCCGCGTAACCCCAGTCGGCACACCGGTCACGGAAGAGGATTTCCTGCAACCGGGCAACAAGCAGGTTGCTGCAGGTTACGTGGTTTATGGTTCTTCCACCATGTTGGTGTATACCACCGGCTGTGGCGTACATGCCTTCACCTACGATCCTTCTCTGGGCGTATTCTGCCTCAGCCAGGAACGTATGCGCTTCCCGGCGAAAGGCAGCACGTACTCCATTAACGAAGGCAACTACATCAAATTCCCGAACGGCGTGAAGAAGTACATTAAATTCTGCCAGGAAGAAGATAAGTCAACCCAGCGCCCGTACACCTCGCGCTACATTGGCTCTCTGGTTGCGGATTTCCATCGCAATCTGCTGAAAGGCGGGATCTACCTGTACCCAAGCACCGCCAGCCACCCGCAAGGGAAGCTGCGTCTGCTGTATGAATGCAACCCAATGGCCTTCCTGGCCGAACAGGCGGGCGGCAAAGCCAGCGATGGTAAAGAACGCATTCTGGATATCACCCCAGAAAGTCTGCACCAGCGCCGCTCCTTCTTCGTGGGTAACGACCATATGGTTGAAGATGTAGAACGCTTTATCCGCGAGTTCCCGGACGCGTAAGTATTATTCATCGCACGGACGTAGGCCGGATAAAACGCGTAGCGTTGCCATCCGGCCTACAAAATCCATCGTCCGGTTACGCTTTCTGTAGCTTAAATACGGCCATTGCTTCGATTAGCGCTGAAGACTGCTCTTCCAGCGAGCGGGTAGCCGCTGAAGACTGCTGTACCAGCGCCGCGTTTTGCTGTGCCGTTTCATCCATCTGAATCACCGCGATATTCACCTGCTCTATGCCGCGACTCTGTTCCTGGGACGCACTGGCAATTTCACGCATCAGTTTGGTCATACGCATAACCTCGGTCGCGATTTCATCCATGGTTTCGCCCGCCTGCTGCGCCAGTTCACTGCCTTCCCCCACATGGGTGTGCGAATCGCTGATTAGCGTACGGATCTCTTTGGCCGCCTCGGCGCTGCGACTGGCCAGATTACGCACTTCACCGGCGACAACCGCAAAGCCCCGCCCCTGCTCACCAGCTCGCGCCGCTTCAACGGAAGCATTGAGCGCCAGAATATTGGTCTGGAAAGCAATACCGTCGATTACGCTGAGGATGTCGGCGATTCGGCTGGAACTTACTGAAATATCGCGCATTTTCTCGATCACATAGCACACCATTTCGCTACCGCGATCGGCAGTATCCGACACCGATTTTGCCAGCTGGTGCGCCTGTTCCGCGTTCTGCGCATTCTGTTTCACCGTCGCCGTGAGTTCTTCCATGCTGGCGGCTGTCTGCTCCAGCGAAGTGGCCGTTGATTCAGTGCGTTGCGCCAGATGCTGGTTCCCGGCCGTCAGTTCACGACTGCCAATATCAATTTGCGAACTGGCATCGCGTACGCGCTGTACCGAGTCGCCCAGCGCATGGCGCATGTCATCCATTGCCGCGTTCAGGCGGTTGAATTCGGCGCTGGCTGACAACGCGGTAACCGGCGACAAATCCCCCGTTGCCAGACGTTCCAGTTGCTCAACCATGTTATCCAACGGTTTGAGAAACTTATTTCGCGGCATAAACCAAATGACCGCCAGCAATGCGATAGCAGCCAACATCGCAGAGCTCATAATACCGTGATAAATCAACGATGTAATGACACGGGTAGAAGCATATAGCCCCATACCACCGGTCAGTAACAGAAGGAACGTCAGCAGAGACAATAACACCAACAAACTTGATCGAATTGAAAGGGATTTTGGCATCGTTATATTTCCGGTTGTAGGGTTAAAACAGACCTGTACAGAACCTATCGACTACAACCGGAAAAAGTTTAGGTATTTAAATGTTTTGTGCAAAATCAGGATGTTACTTTGGTGTTGCCGCCGTACCCACTCGGGTCACCGGCGAGCTTTGACGATTTTCCCAAAGCACCGTCAGACCGCGTTGTAACGCTATAAAAATAAACAATAAAATACCAATCGCGATCTTCGTCCACCAGGAACTTAATGTGCCATCAAAATTAATGTAGGTCTGGATCAGCCCCTGAATGGCGACGCCAAACAATGTCCCTAACACCGTACCGACCCCGCCACTAAGCAGCGTTCCGCCAATCACGACGGAGGCTATCGCATCCAGTTCGACGCCAACGCCCGCCAGCGCATAGCCCGCCTGGGTATAAATGGAAAAGACAATGCCGGCAAGCGTCGCCAGCCCGGTAGACAGCATATAAATGCGGATGGTGGTGCTGCGAGTTGAGATGCCCATCAGGTTGGCAGAGGTGGCGTTGCCGCCAATCGCGTAAACCTGATTACCAAAGCGCGTACGGTGCGCCAGGAATATGCCGATGACGACAACCGCCAGCATCAGCAATCCCATCGCGCTCAGGCGACCACCGCCGGGAATTTTCCATGCCAGGCTTGAGAGCGTGTCATAAACCGGATGATTAATTGGGATAGATTCTTCAGAGACCAGATAGCTGACGCCGCGCAGGAAGAACATTCCCGCCAGGGTGATAATAAATGCCGGGATCTTCAGCGCATCAATCAGTAACCCCATAAACGCACCAAACGCGCAGCCCATCAGCAAAACCAATGGGAACGCCAGCAGCGGGGAAATGCCCCAAAAACCAATGGCCTTTGCCAGAAATACGCCGGTAAAGGCGATCACCGAGCCAACGGAAAGGTCGATCCCGCCAGAGAGGATCACGAAGGTCATGCCTACGGCAATGATGCCCAGAAAGGCGTTATCGGTCAGGATATTGCAAATGACCCGGGTGGAAGCAAAAGCGGGAAACTGCGTCAGGCAGTAGAGATAACCCAGCACAAACACGCCGAGGGTGATCATCAGCGGTAAATTACGTTTTATCATGACCACGCACTCCTTTTATCAGGCTGATAAAGCGTTGCGACTGCACGACCAGCACACACAACACCACCACGGCTTTGACCACCTGATTCAGTTCCGGCTGGAAGCCCGACAGCAAAATCCCGGTGTTCATGCCCTGAATAATCAACGCGCCTACCACCGACAGCAGCAGGTTAAAGCGCCCGCCCATCAGCGAGCCGCCGCCGATAACCACCGCCAGGATGGCATCCAGCTCCAGCCATAATCCGGCGTTATTGGCATCTGCCCCCCGGATATCCGCCGTGACAATAATGCCAGCGATAGCCGCGCACAGGCCGCTCAGCACATAGGTGAGCATCACGATAATGCGGGTGTTCACCCCGGCGTTTTTTGCCGCACGAATGTTGATACCCACCGCTTCGATAAACATACCCAGCGCCGTTTTCCGCGTCAGCAGCCAGAACACCACCAGCGTGAGCAGTGCAATAATTACCGGCGTGGGGAATAGTAAAAGCGAGCCGCTGCCAAACCATGACAGTTCGGGCGAGTTAAAGGTGACGATCTGCCCGGAAGTGATAAGCTGCGCCACCCCGCGCCCGGCCACCATCAGGATTAGCGTGGCGACGAACGGTTGAATCTTGAGGATGGCCACCAGAATCCCGTTCCACAGCCCAGCCAGAATGCCGGAGCCTAAGGCGGCAAGCAGAACCACCGGCAGACTGTGCCCGGCCACCGTCATCGCCGCAGTAGTGGCGCCAGCAATAGCCATGACGGCCCCCACGGAAAGGTCGATGCCGCCGGTAGCAATTACCAGCGTCATTCCAATCGCCAACAGCGCCACGGGAGCGGCGCGGTTGAGAATATCAATCGGGCTACCGAACAGCCGACCATCCTGCAAAATCACCTGGTAGAAGTGCGGGGCGACCAGGCTATCCACCAGCAGTACCAGCAGTAACGCCACCAGCTGTGGCATCCCCTTTGGCCAACGGAACCGCCGTTTAGGCGGATTGGATTGAGGGAGAGATTGAGGCATCACCATAGTCTCCTTAGGCCGCAATGGCGTTCATGATCGCCGGTACGGACAGTTCAGCCAGTGGGATCTCGGCCACCTGCTTGCGATCGCGCATAATAATGACCCGATCGGCATAGCCCACTAACTCTTCCAGTTCGGATGAAATGACCAGCAGCGCCAGACCATCCGCGCACAGCGTTTCGATCAGGCGGATGATCTCCGCATGCGCGCCGACGTCGATCCCACGCGTGGGTTCATCAAGGATCAGGAACTGCGGTTTGGTCAGTAACCAGCGCGAGAGCAATACTTTTTGCTGATTACCGCCGGAGAGAAATTCGATCGGCTGCTCAGCGTTGGGGGTACGAATACCAAGCTGGCGGATAAACCGCTCGGCAATCTCGTTTTGTTCTTTCCGTGGGATAGGCCGCAGCCAGCCGCGCTGTGCCTGCAATGCCAGAATGATGTTTTCCCGCACCGAAGCGGCGGCGATAATGCCATCCGTTTTGCGATCCTCCGGACAGAAACCGATCCCCAGACACGAAGCCTGATGCGGCGATCGCAAGGTCTGCGGTTTGCCTTTGATCAGCGCACTTCCGCTGTCGGCGGGTTTAATACCAAAGATCACCTCCGCCGTTTCCGTTCGCCCGGATCCCAGCAGTCCGGCGAGACCGACGATCTCACCGGGACGCACCTGTAGATCAAACGGCGCGATGGTGCCTTTTTTGCCAAAATCACTGAATGCCGCCACCGGTTTATCACTCAGCAAGGTGCGGCCCGCACGCTGTAGCGCATGGGTATCCAGTTCGCGGCCCAGCATCATTTTGACCAGTTCGATCTGAGGCAGCTCGCGGGTTTCACGGCAGCCAATGAAGCCGCCGTTCCGCAGGACGGTAATGCGATCGCTGACCTGATAAACCTGATCGAGAAAGTGGGTGACGAAGATCAGACTGACGCCGCGATCGCGCAGATGTCGCATCAGACCAAACAGCATTTCAACTTCCTGGGTATCGAGGCTGGCGGTGGGTTCATCGAGGATCAGCACTTTCGCGGAGAGATCGATCGCCCGACAGATGGCGACGATTTGTTGCATCGCCACGGAAAAGCGGTTCAGCGGCTCGCGCACATCGAGGGAAAAACCGTAAGACGCCATCAGCTCCGTCGCGCGCTTTTCCATCTGTTTGCGCTGGAGCAGGCCAAAACGCCGCGGTTCACGGCCAATAAATAAGTTATCGGCAACCGACATATTGGGCAGCAGGTTCACTTCCTGGTACACGGTGCCAATCCCCAGTTGTTGGGCATGGGCGGTGTTTTTGGGGGAGATCGGTTGGCCTTCGAGCCAGATTGTGCCACGATCGGCATGGTAAACGCCGGTCAGCGCTTTGATGAGCGTCGATTTGCCGGCTCCGTTTTCTCCCAGCAGCGCCATAATTTCACCGCGACGCAAACTGAAATCCACGTTATCCAACGCTTTGACGCCGGGAAAGAATTTGCTTAATCCTTCGGTGCGGAGGATTTCCTGATGTTGGTCGGTGGTCATGGTTCCCCCTGCATCACGCCGGATGGCGCTACGCTTATCCGGCCTACAAAAGAGCGTAATGTAGGCCGGGCAAGCGCAGCGCCCCCGGCATTTTCATGAAGGCTTAGTAGCCCATGTTTTTCTTCTTCTCTAACTCTTCTTTCGCCGTATCCGGCAGATAGAGGATCGACTTGGTAATGGTCAGCTTCTCAGGCATCGTGCCGTCTTTTTTGAATTTCTCCAGCGCGTCGAATGCCGGGCCGGCCATATTCGGCGTCAGTTCGACGCTAGCGTTGGCTTCGCCGTCAATCATCGCTTTGTAGATATCCGGTACGCCATCGATAGAACCGGTGAGAATATCTTTGCCAGGTTTCAGGCCCGCTTCTTTGATCGCCTGAATCGCACCGATCACCATGTCATCGTTGTGGGCGTAAACCATACAGATGTTCTTGCCGTTGTTTTCCGCTTTGATAAAGCTCTCCATCACTTCTTTCCCTTTACTGCGGGTGAAGTCACCGGACTGAGAGCGAATAATTTTGATGTTTGGCGCACTGGCAATGGCTTCAGCAAAGCCTTTCTTACGATCGATCGCCACGCTGGCCCCAACGGTCCCTTGCAGCTCAACGACGTTACACGGCTTGCCGTCCACTTGTTTAATCAGCCAGTCGCCGATCAATTTACCTTCCAACACGTTGTCGGCGGTGACGGTGGTCATATAGAGAGATTTGTCTTTTACATCGATGGAACGATCGAGCAAAAAGACCGGAATGTCGGCATCTTTAGCTTCTTTTAAAACCGGCTCCCAACCCGTTGCCACGACCGGCGCAATAAAGATGGCGTCGACGCCCTGCGCAACAAATGAGCGGACTGCTTTAATCTGGTTTTCCTGCTTTTGCTGGCCATCAGCGATTTTAAGCGTAATTCCCCGCTTTTCGGCCTCGCTTTTCGCGACGTTGGTTTCTGCGGCGCGCCAGCCGGATTCAGAGCCAACCTGCGAAAATCCTACGGTTAAAGGGGCTGCCATTGCCATAGACGACATGGCTGCCGAAACTGCTGTGACTAAAAGTAAGCGCTTCCACATAAGTGCGTCCTCGTAGGGTGATTATTGTTGGTTAATTAACCGTTGCGAAAAAACTATAGACAATTGAGCATGTAACGGATTGCGTTACATCACACTTCAAAAAAGTAAATAAAACGTTAATCACAACTTTGTAATCGCTTTCATCTCACTATGAAAAATGCGGCTGAAGATATGGATTTTTCTGTCACGAGAGAGAGGTAAAAAGAAGAAAATGCACGCAGAGAAAGCGAAAACAAGCGGAGACATTCCGCGCGAGTTGGCTATAATACCCGCCACTTGTTTGCCATAGCTTATTTAAAGGAAACAGACATGAGCTTACTCAACGTCCCTGCCGGTAAAGACCTGCCGGAAGATATCTACGTTGTTATCGAGATCCCTGCGAACGCAGATCCGATCAAATACGAAGTTGACAAAGAGAGCGGCGCCCTGTTCGTTGACCGCTTCATGTCCACCGCGATGTTCTATCCGTGCAACTACGGTTACATCAACCACACCCTGTCTCTGGATGGTGACCCGGTAGACGTTCTGGTCCCGACTCCGTACCCGCTGGAGCCAGGTTCAGTGATCCGCTGCCGTCCGGTTGGCGTACTGAAAATGACCGACGAATCCGGTGAAGATGCGAAACTGGTTGCTGTACCGCACACCAAGCTGAGCAAAGAATACGATCACATCAAAGATGTGACCGATCTGCCGGAACTGCTGAAAGCGCAGATCACCCACTTCTTCGAACACTACAAAGATCTCGAAGCGGGCAAATGGGTGAAAGTTGACGGTTGGGACAACGCTGAAGCTGCTAAAGCTGAAATCGTTGCTTCCTTCGAGCGCGCGAAGAAGTAAGTTCGCGTTAGCGTAAAGCCCTGAACGCCAGCCCCTGGTTAGTAAGGGTTTTTTAATTTCTACTTTCTTTTCCCCCTCCCCTTCGCTGTTTTCTTTTTGACCTACCAGATTGGGTAGTCACATTTCATTTATGTTAATTGCGAATGAGATTAGATCTCATTATCATTCTCGGCATGTAAATAAATGTGAATAAAAGTCAATGAACCTCCACAATGTGAAGTCCCTGAAACGCTATTCCTGCGTGGCTCTCGCCATAGCACTGTTATTTACCAGCCTGTCCAGCGGGGCGCAGACGCTACCTGAGCAAGATTTTCTGACCCGCGACGTTGGCAACGGCGTGTATGAACTGGCGGTTGATAGCCAGCAGAATGCGCTTTTTGCTGCCTCGTCGCCGTCGTTTGATAAAGATAAAACCAGCGGGCTTATCTATAAACTCGATCTGGAGAAACTCACCACGACTGAAGTTATCGAAACCAGCCGTCGTGCCTTTGCCACTGCCCTGGATGAAGAAAATCAGGTGCTGTACGTGGGTAACACGCTGGAGGGTTCCGTCACGCTCATTGATACCCGCAGCGGTAAAGAGCTGGCGATACTGCAACTGAGCGAAGCCAAAAACCCGAAAGAAATTGTCCATACCCGCGAAATGGTGCTCGATAAACAGCATCACCGCCTGTACGTTTCCGGCGTGGCTGAAAAAGGCATTGTCTGGGTGGTGGATACGCAAAAGCGCGAGAAAATCGCTACCCTTGAAAACATGGGCCAGTATCCGACCGGCATGGCCGTCGATGCAAATAAGAACCGCCTGTATGTCGTAAATGGCCGCAACGAACTTATTACACTGGATACCACCAACCATCAAATTATTAGCCGCTTTAGCATTGAGCCAGGCAAAAAACATTTTTTCCTGAATATTGCTTTGGATGCAAAAAATAATCGCGCATTCCTGACCGATCCTGATTTAGCGGATGTACTGGTTGTTGATATTAATACCGGTAAGGTTATTGCCCCCATTAAGGTTATCAACTCGCTGGCGGTGATATATAACGAAAAACGCCAGGAAGTGTATATCACCCACCGAAATGCAAAACGCATCAGCATTGTGGACAGCAAGACTTATCAGGTAAAACAAAGCATTGAAACCAATGCGTTACCTAACAGCCTGGCGCTCTCGTCTGATGCCAACACCCTGTATGTCAGCGTCAAACAGCCGGAAAAAATGGCAGGTGTGAAGCCCGACTACGTGCTGAAAATCGACCTCTCCAAATATTAATAATTAAAAACGCTTCTGACACCTTGCAGCTTTTCTGGGCTGCAAGGTGATGCTTTTATTTTTTACTTTTCAGGTGTCTATATTATGAAAACGCGTCAACTTATTACGCTGACAGGGATCGTTGCATTCTCAGGCGGTGTTATTTTCCCCACTCATGCAGAAGAACTCACCGAAACCTCACGCAATAGCGAAGATGAAATGGTGATCACCGCATCCGGGTTCTCGCAGCAAAAGCGCGAAGCGCCAGCCACCATTTCCGTTATCGATCGTAAAACGCTGGATATTCAGCCGGACCGTAGCATTGGTGAAGCGATTAAAAACCTTCCTGGCGTCTCGGTCACTAACAGCAGCGGCATGAACGCTGGCAGCATTATGATCCGCGGCATGGACCCGTCCTATACCGCGTTTATGGTCAACAGCGTCAAACAAAATACCGGTGAATCTCGCCCTTACGGGCATGACATCGGTACTGAAGCCAACTTCTTACCGCCGATGGAGGCCATTGAGCGTATCGAAGTTATCCGCGGGCCCATGTCCTCGCTGTACGGATCAGATGCCATCGGCGGTGTGGTCAACGTGATTACTAAAAAACCGTATGGTGCAAAAGAGTGGACAACGGCAATTGCCGCCAATACCTGGCTTCAGGAACACCAGTATTTGGGTAATACCAGCCAGATGAATCTGTTTACCATGGGGCCGATTGTGCCCGATGTTCTCGGCCTTAGCGTAGCGGCCGACTGGCTCGACCGTCGCGATGACGATCGCAATAACTATTTCGGCAAACACAACCGTAAATCCGTTGATATGACGCTGGGCTTGGCCGCTAGCGAAAATAACCTGTTCGACCTCAATGTGGTCACCGGTGAGCAGGAGAAAAACCGTACCCAGAAGCGCGGCGCGCCGTGGTCATGGCTGTTCGATCGTAACGCCGCCACCCTAACGCATACCGGCTGGTATGCCGACGACACCATCGCAACGACCAACTACATAAACTATGAAAAAGGCCGTTCGAAGTACGTTTATGACAGCCAGTCGCCGCAGTATGTGCAGATGGAGAACTACGTCGCCAATTCGCAAACCACCTTCACGCTCGACAACCATAAACTGACCGTTGGGGCGAATTTCACCCGCGAAGAGCTGAATGACCGCTTTGATGTGGCCAACAAAACGCTGCCCGGATCTGAGCCAGTGACAAAAATCAGCCGTAACGGTTGGGCATTGTTTGCTGAAGACGGCTGGAGCATTGACGACTTCATCCTGACCACATCAGCGCGTATGGACCAGGATGATAACTTTGGCACACATATTACGCCGAAAATGTACGGTAACTGGGCCTTCAGCAATGACTGGGCGCTGAAGGGCGGCGTTTCCGCAGGTTATAAAAAACCTGAGCTGCGTGCGACATCCAGCGACTTTGTCACCCCATACGGCTCGACTGTACCTTATCCCTTCCTGACCGTCGGTAACGACGATCTGAAACCAGAACAAAGCGTTAACTCTGAGCTGGGCCTCTACTGGACGGGGAATGCGCTGTCACTGGATAGCACCGTCTTCTATACGCAGTTCAAAGACAAAATTGCTGAACAAACCATTTGCGAAACCACATCGACGAATCAGTGCTCCGTGAATGGCTACAAGGCGGACTCCGTCAGTAAATACTTCAACGTCAGCAAGGCGGACGTGTACGGTATAGAACTGAATGCCGACTGGCAGATTAGCGCCGATGTGAAAGCCAACGCTAACTACACCTGGAACCACAGCGAACAGAAAAGCGGCGTAAACAAAGGCTACGCGCTCAACGATTATCCGCGCCATATGGCGAACCTGTCGCTGAACTGGGCGGCAACGCAGAGTCTGGACGTATGGAGTACGGTGAATTACCGCAGCAGTAACCGCAACAGCGGCAATAACTATAAGTACGATGACTACACGATGGTCGACGTAGGCGTACGTTATAAGCTCAATAAGCACACGCAGCTGATGGCAGGGATCTACAACGTGCTGGATGAGGATCCGAAACTGACGACTGCATGGAATGAATCCGCGCAGGTGGAAGGCCGCCGCTATAACCTCGGCGCGCGCGTGGAGTTTTAAGCCTTTAATAAACAACGCCACCCGAAGGCGGCGTTGTTTATTCTGGTAGGCGATATATCAGTACTGGTCTCTGTCTAACCAGTTACCGCTTTCAATCAGCGTTAAGCCATCAACCGGACGTTGGTACACGTACATCCATGCACTTCCGTACGGCGTTTGAATTAACTGGCGTGCGTATTCACCGCCGCGGGTACGCAGAGCGTCAAGCTCTGCCAGCGTGGCGTTATCAATACGATAAACTTCCCCGTGTACTGTTCCATTTCCCGGAACCGCGCCTGGATAGTGGCCCAGGCTGTACAACTGGTAGTTATCGATACTGAAATTTCCCAGCAACAGGGCATTGGTCATCCAGTGGCTGTTGCCTTGTTTGGTTCGTAAACTGCCGTAGACAAATATTCGCATTGCTAAAACTCGAACTGATAGAGCAAATCAAGTGCCTGATCTACGCCAGACACTGCTTCCAGATATAGCTTAGGCATCAGACGATAACGTAGCGTGAGTGTCGCTAAGGAGTCAAATATACCCACACCATATTTCACCTGCAGACCTGGCAGTACGTATCCGCTGACAACCACCTGAGATGAGTCGCCCACCCCTTGCGTGTCCAGTGCCAGATTGCTTACGCCAAATGTCTCCCCGATTTTACCCACAACCTGACCACTTTGTGCAACCCCCAGACCAATAAGCATTGAAGTCATCGCTGCGCTATCGCTTTGTTCGCTATCCAGCCCTTGTCCACGTAGCAGGTAGGAAAGCGCCATTTGCTGCGACATTGCCGGGTCGGAGAAGATCTCCGCCTTCGGTTCATCGGCGGTACCGGTGACGCGAACGCCAGCGATCACATCGTCTTCGGTGGCATCTGGGTTACGAATCGCTTCGATGTTGAGCAACGGCTGATCCGGCGGACCGGAGAACAACAGCTCGCCCTTACGCACAATCAGATCCTGACCATAGGCGTGGAAGCGACCGCTCGGGATATTAATTTGCCCGTTAAGCCCCAGACCTTGCTTATCCTGCACCACTTTCAGATCGCCCGTCAGACGCGCTTTCAGACCAAAGGCGTCAAGACGCACGTTGTTACCAACGTGGATGTTCAGGTTGCTGTTGATCGGAATACCGGCGGTCTGCGGTTTCTCGGGCTGCAGATTGTTGTTAAGCATGACCATATCGCTGGAAACCCCAACCGCGCTTTCCGGCAGGTCATGTACCACGATACGCGCCCACGGCACATCCACGTTGCCATCGAGAGTAAACAGGCTTGGTGTAGCTTCAAAGACCACGTCCGGCGATACATCCAGGCGGACCATCGGCGGTACGGTAATACGTACCCTGCTGCCTTTAGCCGCAACGCGCGCCCGCCAGTTGTCTATCTGACTCCAGTCGGCATCGCCGCTCAGGTTAATTTCGCCCTGCTGCGTACGCACCACGCCCGCCAGCGTTGAGCGTGTTCCGGCGAAGTTAACAGCTAACTGGCTTGGCTGCATGTCAAACGGCATGAAGTTACCGTCAATATCCAGACCGCTCAGTTGCAGCTGTCCGAGCAACTGCGGGCTTTGCACATCTCCGCCCAGCCGCAGGTTGGCGTTGATCATCCCTGCCGCTTTTTCACCGCGCGAGAAGATGGGGTTCACCATCGCCAGATTGAAGTTGCGAATATTGACGTTACCGCCCAGATTACGACGCCCTTGCGGGTCCGTTACCTGCACCTGCCCGTCAAACTGCCCGTTGTTGGTCAGACGAATCAGCCAGCCCAACTCGGCACGGTTATTGTGCAGGTCGGCGGTCAGATTCAGCGTTTCAAACGCTACGGGGAGCGGGGCATCATTCACGCTTTGCGTGACCTTGACGTTACGTCCGCTCAGGGTGACCTGCCCCTGTGGCAGCCCCTCTTTGGTGGTGTCCCAGCTCACATCAGCTTTGCCGGTGAACACACCGCTGGCCTGGGTTGTCTCCGGCATAAACGGTTTTAGCATAGCCAGGTCGAAGCGGTTAAGGTTCACCACCGCGCGACCTTCTGCACCGGCATCAATGGTTTGTGGTACGCACAGCTCCGCATTCGGGTTGTTCCAGCAGTGCGGCCCGATACTAATTTTCTGTTCCTGATTACGATAATCCAGCGCGATAGCCCGGTTGAGCGACCACGGACCGACCGGCGTCTGGAAACGGGTATTGCTTAACCCTCCTTTCCAGCGCTGTTCTTTGCGATCAAAGCTCCCGGCAAGATCCAGTTGCCCGGAAACCGGCTCACCCTGAATGCGTAACTGCAGCTCATGCTGCTTTTCACTGCCTTTGGCGTTGAGCGTCACCAGACCAATATTCACGTCAGGTTGTACAATCCGCTCTACGCGAACGTTGAGATTACCGGCGATTTGCTCGGCCGATTTCACATCGCCTTCGACGCGCACCTGAGCAACGGAAAGTTCCTGCCAGCGCAGACCACGGGCGGTAATATCCGCCAGCAGCTGTGGTGCTTCAACCGTACCGCGAACTTTTACCAGCCCTTTCGCCGTACCGCCCAGCCCCGGCAGCGCGTTATCCAGGCTTGGGGCATCAATCGTCGCGTCGAGGTTAAGGTCTTTAACCCCCAGTTCGCCTTTTACGTCCGCACTGTTACGTCCCAGCTCCAGATGCAGGCCCGGGATCGTCCACTGCAGGTAGCTATTCCCCTTCAGCGAACCGTTCACATTGACCTTGTTCTGTTTCACGTTGCCGGTCAGCTTCAGCTCCGGAACCTCCATCTGCCAGCTTCCGCCGTACAGACTGCCGCGCGTTTTCACCAGGCCATTCAGTTTTGACGGCCAGTCCGGGATCGCTTTCACGGTATTGATACCATCCAGCGTTAGCTCCCCGCGCCAGCTGATCGCCTGCTGCCAGTCCACCAGCGCTTTCAGCTCAGTTTTCCCTTCCAGCGCCGCAACGCTGAGTTTATCGAGATTGATCTGTTGCTCGTTGCCTTTGGCGTCCAGCGTGATAGTAGCCGGAGGAATATCCTGACCTTTCACGGCGGTACGCATCGACAGCGTATAGTCGGTCATCTTGCCGGTCAGTTTGAGCTTGATGTCATCGGCCTGGAACTGTTTCTCACCGGTAAACGGCCAGTAAACCTGCTTACTCACCACCTCAATGTTGAGAGGCAATCCGGCTTCTGCCAGGCGCGTCTGCGCACGCAGGTCCATATCCACCGGACCAGACAGATTGACGCCGACTTCCAGCTGTTCGCGCAGCGCGCCGCCAACCTTCAGCTTCACCTTTTCGCCTTTTAACGGGTCGATGTTTAGCGTGCTGTTTAACGTAATATCAACCGGCCACGTGTCGGTCAGTTGCGCCGTGCCGCTGGCTTTTACCGTTCCCTGATTCGAGTCGATATCCAGCGCGTCGAGCTTCATGTTGCCGTCTATGCTGCTCACTTTCAGCAGCATGCTATGTACCGTTAAATCCGTATCCCCAGTCACGCGCAGCTGCTCGCCGCGAAACTCTTCAATATTGAGATTGAGCGGCAGATGGACATCGGTCATTTCCGGCAGTACCGGCTTTGAGAACAGATCTTTTAGCGTTTCGCCGAGCGGCTTTTCATCCGGCTGCGGGTTTTGAATCTTCGGTTCGACAACCTCTTCCTGTGCCACTTCCGCCACTTTAGGCAGAGCAATCAGCAGCCCCTGTAATGACGTTGGCTTCAACGTCAGCGTTTTTTCCTGCCAGTTCAGGCCGGAAGTAAAATCCAGCACTGAAACCGTGGTGTCATCGATTTTGATATTGATGTTGTTCAGCGCCACGCGCGAAAGCGTGATGGGGTAAGGCGTGGAAAGATTAAGCGGACCGCTCTCTTCTTCCTCTACCGGCGCGGATGGCGGCATCTTTTTGCTGTCGATCGCCACGTTGATGTTTTTCAGCGCCAGATCGTTGACGCACAGGCTGCTGTCCCACAGACAGTTAAGCCCCACGGCCAAATGCACTTCACCAGCATTCACCGCCACGCCAGGCTGGTCGTAGCGAATATTTTTCAGTGATAGATCCCGCCAGCCGCCGGTGACCTGACCAATCTCCAGCCCCGGAACCCAACGATTAGCTGCTTTGAAGATCAGATGCAGGCCCGAGGTGGTACCGACGAGGAACGCCACCGTGCCTAACAACAGCAGGATAAAAATCAGCACGCCGAGGCTTATCTTCTTCCATAAACTCATAATTCAGGCCCCAGACCGATGTAAAACTGTAAACCATGTTCATCTTTGTCGCCGACCGGGACGGCAAAGTCGAGCTTGATAGGTCCCACTGGTGATTGCCAGCGTACGCCGACCCCGGCACCGGTTTTGAAATCGCTTCGGCGAATATCGCTGACCGCTTCACCGCTATCGACAAACATCGCGCCCCACCATTTACCGGTCACGTTGTACTGGTATTCCAGCGAGCCAGTTGCCAGCTTAGAGGCCCCTTTCAGCTTGCCGTCGCTGCCTTCCGGCGAAATAGATTTGTATTTGTAGCCGCGAATACTGCGATCGCCCCCGGCAAAGAAACGCAGGTCCGGCGGTACTTTGTCGAAGTCTCCGGTTTCAATCCAGCCGAGGTTGCCGCGCATCACAAAGCGATGCCTGTCGTACAGCGTGCGGATCCAAACGTTTTGCGCCTGGAAGACGGAGAAATCAACGTCTGAACCCCAGGCCGTGTTGGAGTAATCAATGGAATAACGCTGAGAGTCGCCCCAGACAGGCATCAGGCCGCCGCGTGAGCGCGTCCGGCTGATCATCACGCCCGGATAGAGCAGCATAGTGGTGTTGGTGACGTTACCCTGGGTAAAGTGGTCGAGACTCCAGCGCAGGTTAATCGCGCGCTGCCAGCCGCTGGAGAGGTCCCAGTAGCGGGAAACCGCAAGCGTTGTGGAATCCTGCTCGGTGTCGTTTAAATCGGTACGCTTAAAGCCGCCCTGTACCAGGTAATACTGTTCCAGCGGGTTCTTTAACAGCGGCATTTTATAGCTGAAATCAAGCACCTGCTCTGGCGCCGAGATACTGGCGCTGGTCGTCAGGCTATGGCCGTAGGAGTTCATCCACGGCTTTTTCCACGAGGTCTTCACCCGTGGCCCGACGTCAGTTGAATAGCCGACCCCGGTTTCGATGGTGTTTTCGGTTCGCGGTGAGACCACGCCTTTCAGCGGCAGCACTTTGGTTTTGCGGGCTTTATCAAACTCCGGTGCGACGACCACGGAATTAAACCATCCGGTCGCCGACAGACGACGGTTCAGTTCGCCCAGATCTTTCGACTCGTACTCTTCACCTTCTTTAAAGGGCACCAGATTTTGCAGATACTCATCGCGAATTTGCGAGCCTTCAAAAGTGACATGCCCAAAGCGATAGCGTTCGCCGCTGTTGTAATCGATATCCCAGAACGCCTGGCGACGCTCAAGCGCTATTCCAAGCTGGCTTTTATTAAATTCACTGTCGAAATAACCTTTACGCAGCGCCACGCTGGTGAGTGACTTTTTGAAGTTGTCATAGTCCCCCTGATTCAGCACGGTGCCGATTGCCGGGCGCGTTTTCAGCAGATCCAGATAATCTTTATCCGTACGCGCGCCACCGCGCAAAATCACCTCAGTGCCACCAATCAGCACCGGCTCGCCGGGGGTCACTTTGGCAATCAGCACCTGGCGGCCTTTCGCCGGCGGTGGACGCAGTTCAAAATCAATGGTCGGCTCAAAGTAGCCCAGCGCTTTTAGCCCTTCGCGGATGGCATCATCAACGCGCGCACGAAAGCGTCGGTCTGGAGTGACTTCATCACTTTGAATCGTGGACAGCTGCGCACGGACGTTTTTCTCCAGCGGTCCTGATAATCCTTCGACCTGTAAGCGAACATTCGCGGCGGCGGCGGAGCCACTTAAGCACAGTAATCCCACCCAACATAACTGACGGATATGTGGCACATTTTCTCCTGAATATCCTTTTTTCCCACCCCTGGAAAAAAATACTATGCCGTTCCTCGGCTTAACAAAAAATCAACAATAAGAGTTGAAAAACAGACGACAACCCAAATATTTCTTATGTTTAACTCTAGACGTATTCACGCCGTTTATTGTGGGCAAAGACGCGTCTCGTTACAACCTTAACCCAAATGACTGATTTCGGGAGAACGGCCATGAGTTTATTTGATAGAAAGCATCTTGTTACTCAAGCAGATGCCCTACCTGGACGCAACACCCCGATGCCAGTGGCAACGCTGCATGCGGTTAACCAACATTCGATGACCAATGTGCCCGACGGTATGGAGATAGCTTATTTCGCCATGGGATGCTTCTGGGGCGTTGAGCGTTTATTTTGGTCATTGCCAGGGGTCTACAGCACGGCGGCCGGGTACACCGGCGGCTACACCCCAAACCCAACCTATCGGGAAGTGTGTTCTGGCGATACCGGGCATGCCGAAGCGGTACGCATCGTCTATGACCCGCATGTTATCAGCTACGAACAACTGCTGCAGGTGTTCTGGGAAAATCACGACCCGGCTCAAGGCATGCGTCAGGGGAACGACCAGGGCACGCAGTATCGCTCCGCCATTTACCCGTTAACGCCGGAACAAACCGCCGCCGCACAGGCCAGCCTTGAGCGTTTTCAGGCAGCAATGACCGCCGCAGGCGACGAGCGCACCATTACCACGGAAATCACTACGGCAACCCCGTTCTATTATGCCGAGGACGATCACCAGCAGTATCTGCACAAAAATCCTTACGGATATTGTGGCATTGGTGGTATTGGTGTTTGCCTGCCGCCACAAGGATAATTTCCCCCTCTGGCGACTTTACAGTGCCTTACGCTATACTAGCTTCTGAATTTACCGGCTCACTTCCACGAGCCGGTTTTCAATGTGTATTTCACACGGATTTATCAACTTCTCCCTTCCGAGGATCTGACCTGAACGGTCGGATAAGATATGTTAAACAGTATTTTAGTCATTCTCTGCCTGATCGCCGTGAGTGCGTTTTTCTCGATATCTGAGATCTCGCTTGCTGCATCACGCAAAATAAAACTTAAACTGCTTGCCGATGAAGGCAACGTAAACGCACAACGTGTTTTGAAGATGCAGGAAAACCCCGGCATGTTTTTTACCGTCGTGCAAATTGGCCTTAACGCGGTCGCCATTCTCGGCGGTATCGTCGGTGATGCAGCATTCTCCCCGGCGTTTTACAGCCTTTTCTCGAAGTACTTCACTCCAGAGCTGTCCGAACAGTTAAGCTTTATTCTGTCGTTCTCGCTGGTTACTGGCCTGTTCATCCTGTTCGCGGATTTAACCCCGAAACGCATCGGTATGATTGCGCCAGAAGCTGTGGCTTTGCGTATCATCAACCCGATGCGCTTCTGCCTGCTGGTCTTCCGCCCGCTGGTATGGTTCTTTAACGGTCTGGCAAACAACATTTTCCGTCTGTTTAAGATCCCAATGGTGCGTAAAGACGACATCACCTCGGACGACATTTACGCCGTAGTCGAAGCGGGTGCGCTGGCGGGTGTTCTGCGCAAGCAGGAGCATGAGCTGATTGAAAATGTATTCGAACTGGAATCCCGTACCGTCCCGTCTTCAATGACCTCGCGCGAGAATATTATCTGGTTCGATCTCCATGAAGATGAGCAAAGCCTGAAAAACAAGGTGGCGGAACATCCTCACTCCAAATTCCTGGTGTGTAACGAAGATATCGACCACATCATTGGTTATGTTGATTCAAAGGATCTCCTCAACCGCGTACTGGCGAACCAAAGCATGGCGCTGAACAGCGGAGTACAGATCCGCAATACGCTGATCGTCCCGGACACGCTGACGCTCTCTGAAGCGCTGGAAAGCTTCAAAACCGCAGGCGAAGACTTTGCCGTCATCATGAACGAGTACGCGCTGGTGGTGGGGATTATCACCCTCAACGACGTTATGACGACGCTGATGGGCGATCTGGTAGGTCAGGGTCTGGAAGAGCAGATTGTGGCACGTGATGAAAACTCATGGTTAGTCGACGGCGGTACACCGATTGATGACGTGATGCGCGTGCTGGATATCGACGAATTCCCGCAGTCTGGCAACTATGAAACCATTGGTGGTTTTATGATGTTCATGCTGCGTAAAATCCCGAAACGCACCGACTCGGTGAAGTATTCAGGCTACAAATTTGAAGTGGTGGATATCGATAACTACAAGATCGATCAGCTGCTGGTGACGCGTCTGGACAGCAAACCTACTGTTCTGGTACCAAAACTGCCAGATGCAAAAGAAGAGGCAAAGGCGTCTTAACGCCCTACAGAAACATCAACGGCTCCCATCAGGAGCCGTTTTTTTAACTACTGCATAGCACTTTGATCAAGCCATCTCAGTTTGCAGACGCAAGACCTGACGGTTAACTTCGGACATCACGGAAAAATGCAGTTTGTCCTTCACTTTTGGGATAAGAATCTTACCCTTATCAAATTCAAAAGCGCCTACATCCTTGATATATAACCGTCCACGAAACAGGATCTTCACGTACTTCGCCACCTGCAGCGGGTTGTATCGTTGGAAAATTTTCATTGTTGTCTCCTGCTGAGCATTACGCCTTTGCGGTACCACAATCGGTCCGACAATCCTCAGGCGCAAATTTTAATGCCCTATGACTATAGACTATCTCGTTGATGTTTCCAGCGTGTATAAGTTTATTTACCTTCAAGTTACAATTATTCAGAATTATCTTTTCAACGCTTCGCTGTCTTCAGTATAAGCCTTCATTTTTCGCAGGATTTGTGCGCCCGTCCGCAAACTGGCATCGCGCTTGCGGGAAAAAGCATCATTCGCACATATGATTAAATTCCAGACCCAAGTGGTCGGATCACCTGCAAAATAAAAGAGAGAAGGAAAAACTATGACCTTACGAAAACTGCTGGCGCTGTCGTGCCTGCTACTGCCGATGATTGCCTCCGCACATAAGTTTGAGACTGACCAGCGCGTACCGCCGGTGGGGATCGCCGATCGCGGCGAACTGATTCTCGATAACGATAAGTTTAGCTACAAAAGCTGGAATAGCGCGCAGTTGCCAGGCAAAGTGCGAATTGTGCAACACATTGCCGGACGCACCTCCGCCAAAGAGAAAAATGCGACGCTGATCGAGGCAATCAAAGCCGCCAACCTGCCGCACGACAAATACCAGACCACCACTATCGTCAACACAGATGACGCCATTCCCGGCTCCGGTATGTTTGTGCGCAGCAGTCTGGAGAGCAATAAGAAGCTCTACCCGTGGTCGCAATTCATTGTCGACAGCAATGGCATTGCGCGTAAAGCCTGGCAACTTGATGAAGAGAGTTCAGCAATTGTCGTTCTCGACAAGGACGGACGCGTGCAGTGGGCAAAAGATGGCGCATTAACGCAGGAAGAGGTGCAGCAGGTGATTGCCCTGCTGCATAAATTACTCAGTAAATAGAGACGCGGAAGCCGGGGTTGAGGAACGATTCACGTGGGGTGTAATCCAGAGTTTTCCCCTGCCAGTCGTGAACGTGCGCTCCGGCTGCGGCGGCAACGGCATGGCCAGCGGCGGTGTCCCACACGTTGGTTGGCCCAAAACGCGGATACAGCTGCGCGTGCCCTTCCGCCACCAGGCAGAACTTCAGCGATGAGCCAATCGACGTGGTCTGGTGCTCGCCCAACTGTTGCAGATACTCTTTTAACTCATTGTCGGCATGCGAGCGGCTAATCACCACCAGCGGCGGACGCGCGTCACGAACCTGAATTTGTTTGCGTACGCCGCACTCTTCTTTCCACGCTTTACCTTCTGCTGCGCTGTACATCACTTTCATTACCGGCGCGTAAACCACGCCCAGAACCGGCTTTCCTTTCTCGATCAGCGCAATATTGACGGTAAACTCACCGTTACGCTTAATGAACTCTTTGGTCCCGTCCAGCGGGTCCACCAGCCAGTAGCGCTGCCAGTGCTGGCGAACATCCCAGCCAGGAGGCGCCTCTTCAGACAGAACCGGAATATCCGGCGTCAGCGCCAGTAATCCTTCGAGGATCACCGTATGTGCGGCGATATCTGCCGCCGTGACCGGAGAATCATCCTGCTTGCTGGTAATCTCCATCGGTTTGATTCCATCGTAGACCTGCATAATGGCATCGCCCGCGTTCCGTGCAAGCTGGCATACATGTTCTAGCATTCTCCACCTCGTTTCTGTCAGTGGTGTTAACTCGTTGTTTTACTTATACCCGATCGTCAGGGGATCCGCCAACTGTGATAGCGTCTGCGGTTTTAAACGCTATATTCATGTCATGATTCACAGTTCTGTAAGCAAGAAGATTTATATACATTTTCTTTTGTGGCTTAGATCTTAAAAGGATGCCCCTGATGATTAAGTTTAGTGCAACGCTTCTGGCAACGCTGATTGCAGCCAGCGTCAATGCCGCGACCGTCGATCTGCGTATAATGGAAACCACTGATTTGCATAGCAATATGATGGATTTCGATTATTACAAAGATACACCGACTGAAAAATTCGGTCTGGTACGTACGGCAAGTCTGATCAACGCTGCGCGTGGTGAAGTCAAAAACAGCGTGCTGGTTGATAATGGCGATCTGATTCAGGGCAGCCCGCTCGGGGATTACATGGCGGCCAAGGGGCTGAAAGCGGGCGAAACACACCCGGTATATAAGGCGCTGAATACCCTGGATTACGCGGTGGGTAACCTCGGCAACCATGAATTCAACTACGGTCTGGAGTATCTGCACAACGCGCTGGCCGGGGCGAAATTCCCTTACGTTAACGCCAATATCATCGACGTTAAGACCAAGAAGCCGCTATTTACGCCTTACTTGATCAAAGACACTGAGGTGGTCGACAAGGAAGGGAACAAGCAAACGCTGAAGATTGGCTATATCGGCTTTGTGCCACCGCAGATTATGACCTGGGATAAAGCCAACCTCAGCGGTAAAGTGACGGTGAACGACATTACGGAAACCGCACGCAAATACGTTCCGGAAATGAGAGAAAAAGGCGCCGATGTCGTGGTGGTGGTTGCTCACTCCGGGCTTTCTGCCGACCCATATCAAACGATGGCGGAAAACTCCGTTTATTACCTCAGTGAAGTACCGGGCGTGGATGCCATTATGTTTGGTCACGCTCACGCCGTCTTCCCGGGTAAAGACTTTGCCAATATTAAAGGCGCAGATATCACAAAAGGTACGCTGAATGGGGTTCCTGCGGTGATGCCGGGTATGTGGGGCGATCACCTGGGCGTGGTGGATTTAGTGCTGAATAACGACAGCGGTAAATGGCAGGTCACTCAGGCGAAAGCCGAGGCGCGCCCGATCTATGACGCCGTAGCAAAAAAATCACTGGCAGCAGAAGACAAAAAAATCGTTGAGATCCTGAAAGCCGATCACGACGCCACGCGTGAGTTTGTCAGCAAACCGATCGGTAAATCCGCCGACAACATGTACAGCTATCTGGCGCTGGTACAGGATGACCCGACCGTACAGGTGGTGAACAACGCGCAGAAAGCCTATGTGGAACACTTTATTCAGGGCGATCCGGATCTGGCAAAACTGCCGGTACTTTCCGCCGCCGCGCCGTTTAAGGTCGGTGGACGCAAGAACGATCCGGCAAGCTTCGTAGAAGTCGAAAAAGGTCAGTTAACCTTCCGTAACGCCGCTGATTTGTATCTCTATCCCAACACTCTGGTGGTGGTGAAAGCCAGCGGTAAAGAGGTGAAAGAATGGCTGGAATGTTCCGCCGGGCAGTTCAATCAGATTGATATCCACAGCAGCAAACCACAGTCGTTGATTAACTGGGATGGCTTCCGTACCTATAACTTCGACGTGATTGACGGCGTGAATTATCAGATTGATGTTTCACAACCCGCCCGCTACGACGGTGAATGTCAGACCATTAACCCGAAAGCGGAACGTATTAAAAATCTGACCTTTAACGGCAAACCAATCGATCCGAATGCCACCTTCCTCGTCGCGACCAACAACTACCGCGCCTACGGCGGTAAGTTTGCCGGAACCGGCGACAGCCACATCGCGTTTGCCTCTCCGGATGAAAACCGCTCGGTGCTGGCGGCGTGGATTGGTGCAGAGACGAAGCGTACCGGTGAAATTCACCCGGCGGCAGATAACAACTGGCGTCTGGCGCCAATTCATAGCGACACACCACTGGATATTCGCTTTGAAACATCACCGTCTGATAAAGCCGCGGCATTTATTAAAGAGAAAGGCCAGTATCCGCTGAAGAAAGTCGCGACCGATGACATCGGTTTCGCTATTTATCAGCTGGATTTAAGTAAGTAATTTTCGTGCCGGATGCGGCGCAATAGCGTCTTATCCGGCCTACAAAACTACGCAGCCCGTTCGTCCCGCTGCGCTAAAACCTGCGGCAAATTCAGTTCTATCCAGTCCGCCAGCGCGGCGACTTTATCGCTCACCTGCTCACCCAACGGCGTCAGGCTATACTCCACGTGCGGCGGTACCACCGGATACGACACCCGATTGATAAACCCGTCATGCTCTAACGCTTGCAGGGATTGCGCCAGCATCTTTTCACTGACCCCGCCCATCTTACGGCGCAAATCGCTGAAACGGTGCGTACCGTCGCGCAGCGCCACCAGAATCAACACGCCCCAGCGGCTGGTGACATGTTTTAACACCTCGCGGGAGGGACACTGTTCGGCAAACAAGTTGCCATCGCGTAACTGCTGGGAGAGCGTCGAAGCTGTCATTTTCATACTAACCTTTTTGTGCGTACTTACTAAAAGTAAGTTTAGGTGTTAGCGTGATTAAACACAAGACCAATACCAAGGAGTCACTCCATGATCGCAATTACCGGCGCCACCGGCCAACTGGGCCAACATGTTATTGAATCTCTGCTGAAAACCGTTCCTGCCAGCCAGATTGTGGCAATTGTGCGTAATCCCGCTAAAGCGACGGCGCTTAGCCAGCAGGGCATTACCGTTCGTCAGGCGGATTACAGCGATGAAGCCGCCTTGACGGCTGCCTTACAGGGTATCGACAAGCTACTGCTAATCTCCTCCAGCGAAGTGGGACAACGCGCCTCGCAGCATCGCAACGTGATTAACGCAGCGAAAGCCGCGCACGTGAAATTCATCGCCTACACCAGCCTGCTGCACGCCGACACCTCCCCGCTGGGGCTGGCTGATGAGCATGTGGCAACCGAGAAGATGCTGGCTGAATCCGGTATCGCATACGCGCTGCTGCGTAACGGCTGGTACACCGAAAACTATCTCGCCAGCGCACCGGCTGCACTGGAACACGGCGTGTTTATCGGGGCTGCAGGTGAAGGCAAAATCGCCTCAGCGACCCGCGCCGACTATGCCGCTGCCGCCGCGCGCGTCATCAGTGAAGACGTTCATTCCGGTAAAACTTATGAGCTGGCGGGCGACGCAGGCTGGACCCTGAGCCAGTTGGCTGCCGAGCTGGCAAAACAGAGTGGTAAAAAAGTGGTGTATCAGAACCTGAGCGAAGCAGATTTTGCCGCCGCACTTAAAGGTATAGGCCTGCCTGCCGGGCTGGCGGACATGCTGGCTGACTCAGACACTGGCGCCTCCAAAGGCGGTCTGTTCGACGACAGCCATACGCTGAGCAAACTGATTGGTCGCCCGACCACCTCGTTGGCTGACAGTGTCAAAGGCATCGTGTAAGTGTTAAAAATTAGTTAATTGTGGTGGCATCCCCGCGCATCCTCTCTGATAATGACAGGATGATGCGTGGGGAGAGAAAACGTGCAAGGTGTACCTGAGCAGTTTATTGATGAGAAAGACAGCGCCCGCTTTCGCCATCTGGCGCAGGTGCCGGGCGTTGAGCTGTATCATGCGCACATCTCGCGTTACGCTTTCGAGCCGCACACCCATGAAGCGTTTGGCATTGGCGCGATAGAAGCCGGAGCCGAACGTTTTCGCTATCGCGGCACGCAGTATGTTGCCCCCGCCCATTCCGTCGTCACCATGAATCCCGATGAGCTGCATACCGGCGAAGCCGAAACCGCCGACGGCTGGCGCTATCGGATGATTTATCTTGAACCCTACCTTCTGGAAGAGGTCACCGGGATCCGCCACTGGTGGTTTCATGACGTAACGCGTCACGATCCGCTGCGCTCGCGCCAGATCTGCTCGCTGATCCACAGCCTGTGGAACACGGAAGATCCGCTGGCGCAAAAAGGACTTCTACTCGATCTGATCGACACGTTCCAGCCACTGGCCCGCCATGCGCCGGTATTGACGGAGGGGGCGCATCGCTTTGAACGGGTACGCGAGTATCTGCACGATAATTATATGCATCCGGTCACGCTCGACGAGCTGGCGCGGGTTGCATCGCTGAGTCCCTGGCATTTTCAGCGCCAGTTTAAATCTCATTTCCACGTCACGCCGCACCAGATGCTGATGGCGATCCGCCTATGGCGAGCCAAAGGTTTTCTCACTTACGGTATGCCCGCCGCAGAGGTCGCCGCCGCAACCGGCCTCACCGACCAGTCGCATCTCACCCGCGCGTTTACCCATCGCTACGGCATTACGCCGGTACGTTATCAGAAACAAGTCGTCCGGCGTTGATCAGCAATCTCATACAATACGGCGGCATTTTTCCTGCCTACACTCGACTCATTGTTAAACGATGTGGATGTCAAAAATGATTAGCGGTGTGTTGTATGCCCTGTTGGCCGGGCTGATGTGGGGATTAATTTTTGTTGGACCGCTGATCGTACCGGAATACCCGGCGGTATTGCAGTCGATGGGGCGTTATCTGGCGCTGGGGCTGATCGCATTGCCGATTGCCTGGCTGGGACGTGCGCGCCTGCGTCAACTTGTGCGGAAAGACTGGGTAACTGCGCTGACGCTAACAATGATGGGGAATCTGATTTATTACGTTTGCCTGGCAAGCGCCATCCAGCGCACCGGCGCACCGGTCTCCACGATGATTATTGGTACATTACCGGTGGTGATCCCGGTCTTCGCTAACCTGCTCTACAGCCAGCGTGACGGCAAATTATCATGGTGGCGTCTGTCGCCTGCGCTGGTATTGATTGGTATAGGACTGCTGTGCGTGAATATCTCGGAGCTGAATCAGGGGTTACCAGACTTTAGTGGCTGGCGTTATGGTTCCGGCATCGCGTTGGCGCTTGTCTCGGTGGTGTGTTGGGCATGGTATGCGCTGCGTAATGCCCGCTGGCTGCGCGAGAATCCGGATAAGCACCCGATGATGTGGGCGACGGCCCAAGCTCTGGTAACGTTGCCTGTTTCTCTGGTCGGTTACATTGCCGCCTGCCTGTGGCTTAACGGGCAAACGCCGGACTTCGCTCTGCCCTTCGGTCCGCGTCCGGGCGTGTTTATCGGTCTGATGATAGCCATTGCGGTATTGTGTTCGTGGGTTGGCGCATTGTGCTGGAACGTCGCCAGCCAAAAATTACCGACGGTGATCCTCGGCCCGCTGATTGTCTTCGAAACGCTGGCTGGCCTGTTGTACACCTTTATTCTGCGCGAGGAATTTCCACCTCTGCTGACGGTTAGCGGAATTGCGCTGCTGATGGTTGGGGTGGTGATAGCCGTCAGAGCCAAGCCACAGAAACCGAGCGTCGTGGTGGTTTCACAATCATAATGTGCCGGATGGCGCTGCTTATCCGGCCTACAAGGATTGTACGATCTCATGTAGGCCGGATAAGGCGTTTACGCCGCCATCCGGCGCGACACTTTAAACACCGCTACCGTCTGGTTCAACCGCGCGGCCTGCTCTTCAAGCGCGGCAGCGGCGGAAGCGGACTCTTCTACCAGCGAGGCGTTTTGCTGGGTCACGCGATCCATTTCGGCAACCGCCTGGCCTACCTGATCGATACCCCGACTTTGTTCATCAGAAGCTGAGGCAATCTCCCCCATGATGTCGGTCACGCGGGTCACGGCGCTAACTATTTCCGCCATCGTTTCGCCCGCTTCATGCACCAGCGCCGTGCCGGCATTGACCCGATTCCCCGAGTCATTAATCAGCGCTTTGATCTCCTTCGCCGCCTGAGCGCTACGCTGCGCCAGCGTCCGAACCTCGCCTGCGACCACGGCAAATCCGCGTCCCTGCTCGCCCGCACGCGCCGCTTCCACCGCCGCGTTTAGCGCAAGGATATTGGTCTGGAAGGCAATGCCGTCGATAACATTGGTAATTTGCGCGATTTTGCTGGAACTGGTGGCGATTTCATCCATCGTACGCACCACACCATCGACCACGTTTCCGCCTTTTTGCGCCGTTTGTGAAGCATTTTTTGCCAGACTGGTCGCCTGACGCGCGTTATCTGCGTTCTGTCTCACGGTTGCGGTAAGTTGTTCCATGCTGGCAGCAGTCTCTTCCAGAGAGGCGGCCTGCTGCTCGGTACGTGAAGAGAGATCGTTACTGCCTGCGGCGATTTCACCCGCGCCGGTATAGATGGTATCGGCCCCGTCACGCACCACGCTGACCGTATTCGCCAGCGCCTGCTGCATGTCACGGACGTTGCTTGCCAGCAGCGCCATTTCATTACTGCCATCGGCGCTGATGGGGTGCGTCAAATCGCCTGCGGCAATGTGGCGAATATGTCCCATCACCTCGTGGAGCGGCTTGAGCAGCACTCGCTGCATCGCCAGCCAACTGGCGATAATCACGGTGACGACAATCAGCATCACCGCGGACAGCAGCCAGATTATCTTCTGGTAATCACTCTCATTGTCCTGCACTCCGGCAGTGGCCAGCGTCGTTTGCGCACTACGCCATTGCCGATAAACTTCCTGCATGGCCGTTTGCTTTTGCTCGGCATTCTGCTTGAACATCTCTTCCAGCTTTCCTTCAGCCAGCAGCACGTTCATTTTTGCCAGCGTCGCAGAATAGATGCCGTACTGCTCTTCCAGTCGATCGGCCAGATGCTCATCCAGCCCAGGCGTTTCCGGCAGAGCGTAGTATTTATCGTAATGATCTTTCGATTCGGCCAACAGGCGATTTGCCGTGTTCACCAGCTCCTGCAACTGACCGCCGTTAATCTCGCTGGCCATCGTTCCCTGTAAACGCAGCATGCCCCGGTTGAGCGTGACGCGAGCCTGGTTCAGGCTAATCCACGCATCGGTAAACTCGGCCACGTTCTGGCTGGAAAGTTGAGACACGTTAAAGTTCTGCTTATCGTTATTGAGTGCGCCAATAAAGACGCCCGCGGAGATGAGCTGCATTGCGCCCAGCGCGAGTAACACGGTGATAAGTAAGGTTATCACTTTGATTCGTTTGAACATCTGTAGCCTTTTATTATGCAGGTATTGTCTGAGGTCTAACTATCGGCAGCGGCGTGCGCTTATTTAATCCTGTCGTGCGGCTTTTTTCACCGTACCTCTCCTTTCCAATAAGATTCAGCATCTTAACGAGATAAGAAATTTTCGTGACGTCCATCACAAAACACCCCACCCCGAAAGGGTTATATCCTTTGCCATAAGTTGCATTTAAAATACATCTTATATTATTGAGAATGAGGTAACGGCAATGTCATATCGCGATCAACCTTTAGGTGAACTGGCGCTCTCTATTCCTCGCGCTTCGGCCCTGTTTCGTAAATACGATATGGATTACTGCTGCGGCGGTAAGCAAACGCTGGCACGCGCTGCCGCGCGTAAAGAGCTGGATTTAGACGTTATTGAGGCGCAGCTTGCGCAGCTGGCTGAACAGCCGCTGGAGAAAGACTGGCGTACCGTGGCTCTGGCTGAAATCATCGACCATATCATCGTGCGTTATCACGACAGACACCGCGAACAGCTGCCGGAGCTGATCCTGCAGGCCACTAAAGTTGAACGCGTTCACGCAGACAAACCGAACGTACCGCGCGGTCTGGCGAAAAACCTGACCATGCTGCATGAAGAGCTGTCCAGCCACATGATGAAAGAAGAACAGATCCTGTTCCCGATGATCAAACAGGGCATGGGTAGCCAGGCGATGGGGCCAATCAGCGTGATGGAAAGCGAACATGACGATGCGGGTGAACTGGTAGAAGTGATCAAACACATCACCCATAACGTAACGCCGCCACCAGAGGCCTGCACTACCTGGAAAGCCATGTATAACGGCATTAACGAGATGATCGACGACCTGATGGAACACATCAGCCTGGAAAACAATGTTTTGTTCCCGCGTGCCCTCGCAGGTGAATAAAAAAAGGCGCCCGAGAGCGCCTTTCTGAAGTCCGAATTCGGCCACTGCATATGTGGCCTTTTTTGTGTCAGAACGTAGACCTGATAAACGCAGCGCCGGCGGCATATGCCGGATGCGGCGTAAACGCCTTATCCGGCCTACATCTCACTGCTTAGCGATTATCGCGTACCTGCCATACGTTTCTTACCGATAAACAACCAGCCCAGACCCAGCGCGATGAACCACAGCGGCGTGACGATCAGCGCCTGACGGGTATCATCTTCCAGCGTCAGCAGTACCAGTACGAAGACGAAGAACGCCATACATACCCAGCACATCAGCTTGCCTAACGGCATCTTGTAGATTGATTTTTCATGCAGGTGAGGACGCTGCTTGCGGTACACCAGGTATGAGCAAAGAATGATGGTCCAGACGAACATGAACAGAATCGCCGATACGGTGGTGATCATGGTGAAGGCGCCAATCACGCTCGGGTTCACGTACAGCATCACCACGCCGCCCAGCAGACAGATACAGGAGAAGGTTAAACCCTTCGCCGGAACTGCGCGTTTAGACAGCTTGGCAAACGCTTTAGGCGCAACGCCTTCCTGCGCCAGACCGAACAGCATACGGCTGGTAGAGAACACGCCGCTGTTTGCAGAAGAGGCAGCTGAAGTCAGCACCACAAAGTTGATCAGGCTCGCCGCAGCAGGCAGACCAACCAGCACAAACAGTTCAACGAATGGGCTCTTGGTTGGCACTACCGAGCTCCACGGCGTAACGGACATAATCACGATCAGCGCGAACACGTAGAACATGATGATACGGATTGGAATCGAGTTAATGGCGCGCGGCAGCGATTTTTCCGGATCCTTGGTTTCCGCTGCAGTCGTACCCACCAGCTCAATACCCACAAACGCGAACACCGCTATCTGGAAGCCGGCAAAGAAGCCGCTCAGACCTTTCGGGAACCAGCCACCGTCATTCCACAAGTGCGTGAACGATGCCTGAACGCCGGTTGGCGACTGGAAGTGCGTCAACACCATCACCAGACCGACGACAATCAGGCCGATGATGGCAACGATTTTGATCATCGCAAACCAGAACTCCATCTCACCGAACATTTTTACGGTGGCGAGGTTGAGGCTCAGCAGCAGCACGATCACCGCCAGCGAGGCGACCCAGTCTGACAGTTCGGGGAACCAGAATTGCGCATACGCGGTAATCGCGACCACGTCTGCCATCCCGGTAACGACCCAGCAAAACCAGTAGGTCCAACCGGTAAAATACCCGGCCCATGGCCCGAGCAGGTCGGAGGCGAAATCACTAAACGATTTGTACTCCAGATTCGAGAGCAGCAATTCCCCCATTGCCCGCATGACGAAAAACAGCATAAAACCGATGATCATATAAACAAAGATGATCGACGGTCCGGCGAGACTGATAGTTTTACCGGAGCCCATAAACAGGCCGGTGCCGATAGCGCCACCAATGGCAATAAGTTGAATATGACGGTTTGTGAGATTGCGCCGTAGCGACTGTTCAGACGACGCCTCTTCAGCGGTGTCGACTTTTACCTGATCTACCATGTTTTTTCTTCCTGTACCTGTCTGTGTTGTTCAGGCTCTACGGCCTTTAGTGTGTCTATGATACGACGATCCTGTTATCAGGACTCATCGATATTAGGTAAGAATTGGCGGGATGAATACTAAGATTTAGATATAATGTTAATTTAATGTTTAAAGTGAGTGTCATATCACTCTGATAGCGCGAATCAGCTCACAAAAATACACGCTGATGGGGCATTTGCAAGATAAAATATCGACAACGACGTAACTATAGCTTTTCACGCTATTTTTTTGTTCCCCCCGGCCTTGGGGGGAACAGAAATCACTGCTTACAGGATCTCAAGCAGCTCAACTTCGAACACCAACGTGCTGAACGGAGGAATGGACGCGCCAGCGCCACGCTCGCCGTAAGCCAGTTCCTGAGGAATAGTCAGTTCCCATTTGGAACCTACCGGCATCAGGGTCAGCGCTTCAATCCAGCCTGGGATTACGCCGTTAACCGGGAATTCAGCTGGTTCGCCACGTGCGACAGAGCTGTCAAACACGGTACCGTCGATCAGTTTACCGGTGTAGTGCACGCGAACGCGGTCAGTACGTGCCGGAATAGCACCTTCACCCTGGGTCAGAACACGGAACTGCAAACCAGATTCAGTGCTGTTCACACCGTCTTTCTCACGGTTTTCTTCCAGATATTTGACGCCATCAGCCGCCATAGCCTGGAAACGCTCGCGACGTACTGCATCAGCGCGTTCGTGGATTTCACGCAGTGCGCGATGCACAACATCAACCGGCACTGCCGGGTGCTTACCTTCCAGCGCGTCAGCGATACCCGCTACCAGCGCTTCAGGCAACAGTCCTTCCAGTCCGGATTCGCTCAGCTGTTGTCCTACCTGCAAACCAATGCCGTAGCTTGCTTGCGCTTCGATAGTGTCAAAAGTCGGGTTAGCCATCATATTTCCTTTCATCGGATGTAAAGTAGCGGGCAGCATATCAGCCATGCCGCATCCGGTAAAACTTTGTCTCGGGAACAGATGACAAATCGCGAGGAAACATAAACAATAGGAATATCCCGCGTTGACGTCACGAAAGCGGGTAATATGACGAACATCATAGCGTTAGCCATCTATACTCTATGATCGAGGAACGAGACGCGGAGCAGGAGGAAAGCCATGCCCGGGCGCTTTGAATTAAAACCAACCCTGGCGAAAATCTGGCATGCACCGGACAATTTTCGCATTATGGACCCGCTACCGCCTATGCACCGCCGCGGCATTATTATTGCCGCTATTGTGTTGGTGATAGGTTTCCTGCTCCCTTCCAGTGACACCAGCGATGCCCCTGTGGTGACGCGTACTGCCCAGCTGGATTTACAGTCACAGTCGCAGCCACCGACCGAGGCTCAACTGCAGGCACAGCTCGTCGCGCCGCAAAATGATCCCGGCCAGGTCGCTCCGGTTGCGCCAGAGCCAATCCAGGAAGGAGAACCTGATGCCCAGCCTCAGGTCCAGCAATCTCAGCCGCAGACACAACCTTTCCAACAGGATAGCGGAATTGACCAGCAGTGGCGCTCCTACCGCGTAGACTCAGGTAAAACGCTGGCGCAGGTATTCCGTGACCATAACCTCCCGCCAACCGATGTGTATGCGATGGCACAGGTTGAAGGCGCCGGAAAACCACTGAGCAATCTGAAAGACGGTCAGATGATACAGATCAGGCAGAATGCCAATGGCGTGGTGACGGGATTAACCATTGATACCGGGAATGGTCAGCAAGTACTGTTTACCCGCCAGCCTAACGGCAGTTTTATCCGCGCCCGTTAAGCGCTGTGACCCCGCGATTCCAGGCCTGATAAGCGATAGCGCCATCAGGCATCAAGGTGAAACGTCAGCGTTTCACCTTGTTCACCCACCAGATCCCCGAACACACCAGCACCAGCGCTACCGCATATTTCCATTCCAGAATGTTTTCACCGAGGAATATTGCCGACAGTACTGCTCCCGAAACCGGGATCAGGAAGTTAAACGGCGCAATCATCCCCACGCGATTATGCTTGAGCAGAATACTCCACAAGGCGAAAGCGACCGAAGAGAGTAACGTCAGGTAGCCGAGAATCGCCACCGAAGATGCACCGTGTACGGTTAGCGTGCCGCCAAAAGCGTAGCCGCCGATAACCAACGCCAGGCCGCCACCGCCCAACTGGTACCCTGTCATTACCGTCGGGTCCACCGTCTGAGAAATACGTTTTCCATATAGCGTGGCAGCAGAGAGAATAAAAGCTGCCATCACTACTGAGCCGTCACCTAACAGGCTGAAGCTAAAATCCATTCCGCTGCTAAAGTTCACCACCATTACGCCGGTAAAGCCGAGAATACAGCCCAGCGCTTTGTTGTAACTCAGTTTGTCGTTATGGTAGATAAAATGGGCCAGCAGCACGCTGAAGAAGGTCCCGGTCGCATTCATGATGGACCCTTTCACTCCCGTCGTGAACGCCAGGCCAATGTAGAAGAAGATGTATTGCAGCGAGGTTTGCGTTAGCCCCAACAGCGTGAGTTGGCCGTACTGACGCGGACTTAACCGGCCAATCGGTTTACGCTGCGCTACCGCCAGCAGTAGCAGCAATAATCCCGCAAACAGAAAGCGATATCCGGCAAAGACAATCTTTGAGGGAATGTCATCCGTGGCAATCTGGAAGATCTCATATCCGCTTTTGATCGCCGGATAGGCACTCCCCCACAGCAGGCAGCAGAACGCCGCGCTCAGGTAGACAACATTTTTACGCGCAAACAGAGGTTGGTGCGTTGGTTCCATTCCATCACCACTTTGAAATAATGTTTTATTTTTTTGATTATCCCGAAAAGGATAAAGAATAGCCAGAGAGAAAAGCGGGGGAACAGAAAAGCAAAACGCCGGCACAGGGCCGGCGCTTTTACGCGGTCATCAGAATAAAAACTTATTCTGCAACTACGTTTACAGTCAGCTTAGCAAACACTTCGCTGTGAACCTGGAAGCTCACTTCGTGCTCGCCAGTGGTACGCAGAACGCCGTTCGGCAGACGAACTTCGCTCTTAGCTACTTCAACGCCAGCTGCAGTTACAGCGTCAGCGATGTCGCGAGTACCGATGGAACCGAACAGTTTACCTTCGTCGCCAGCTTTAGACGCGATGGTTACGGTTTCCAGTGCGTTGATTTTCTCAGCACGAGCTTCAGCAGCGGACAGAACGTCAGCCAATTTAGCTTCCAGCTCAGCGCGACGCGCTTCGAAAAATTCAACGTTTTTCTTGGTAGCAGGAACAGCTTTACCCTGTGGTACCAGGAAGTTACGAGCATAGCCCGCTTTAACGTTAACCTGATCACCCAGGCTACCCAGGTTTGCTACTTTATCAAGCAGAATAACTTGCATTACCTTATCCTCTCAAAGTCGTATTAATGGACCGTGACCGATTACTGATGACGATCAGTGTACGGCAGCAGGGACAGGTAGCGAGCGCGTTTGATAGCGCGAGCCAGCTGACGCTGGTATTTTGCACGGGTACCGGTGATACGGCTTGGGACAATCTTACCGCTTTCGGTGATGTAGTTTTTCAGCGTAGCGATATCTTTATAGTCGATCTCTTGAACGCCTTCCGCGGTGAAACGGCAGAACTTGCGACGACGGAAATAACGTGCCATATGGCTAGTCTCCAGAATCTATCAATTCAATCTGCTCGGCATGCAGAACCATTTTGCTCAGGCCGTTCTTTGCTTTGTGGCAAGAGATGAACCCCTGAACGGTCACTGCGCTACCGACCGTTATACTGTGAGTAATGGCCTGGTTTTCGTGTCCGCTAATAATAACGGGCATTTGGCACCACGCCTGCCGGTGAAACCCGGCTTCCTCCTGCACAGAACGATGCTCAAGCACGAACTGGCAATGAGGAATTCCTGATGGACTGACCTTTCGAAGGGGGGCCCTGCACACAGTGCCGGACAACGCCAGACGGTTGGTCATCAGAAATTACTCTTCAGAATCCCCAGCTTCAGCATCATCTGCGGTTTCGTTAGCGAAATCATCGCGACGTTCACGACGCTCGTCTTTCGCTTTAACCATCGGAGATGCTTCGGTAACAGCGTGTTTAGTACGCATAACCATGCTGCGGATAACGGCATCGTTGAAGCGGAAGGTAGTTTCCAGCTCATCGATCACTTCCTGCGGCGCTTCAACGTTCATCAGAACGTAGTGAGCTTTGTGCAGTTTGTTGATCGGGTAAGCCAGCTGACGGCGGCCCCAGTCTTCCAGACGGTGGATCGTGCCTTCTGCACCAGTGATGGCAGCAGTGTAGCGTTCGATCATACCCGGAACCTGTTCGCTCTGGTCAGGATGGACCATAAAAACGATTTCGTAATGACGCATCGAATTGCTCCTTACGGATTATTCAGCCTCCTGTCTGGGTCAGCCGAGGCCCATGGAGGCAAGGAACGTGTTAAAGGTCGGCTGAAAAATGACGCGTCATAATACTGGGGTCAGCAGGTAAACTCAAGGTGCTTGTACGATTATTTATCATGTCGCTATTAATACATATCCAGCAGCATTTTGATGCTGATACAAATGGAGACAATGACAATCATGGGTCGGATGACTTTCTTACCGCGCGTCAGTACGACTGTTGCACCAAGACGTGCGCCAAGGGATTGCCCTGCAAACATCACCAGCCCAAGCGACCAGATCATTTTACCACCGAAAATGAAGAACAAAATCGAGGCGATGTTCGACGCCAGGTTAATAAAATTCGAGTGGATTTGCGCTTTATCAATACTGTATCCCCACAGCAGGATATAGCTGAGGGTATAAAAGGAACCTGCCCCAGCACCGAGAAAGCCATCATAAAAACCAATACATCCCCCACCGATCAACGAGAAGAGAAACAGGGATACCTGCTGCTTTCTTTTCGGTTCGCTAAGGTTTGGCGCAAAAATAAAGTAAATGGCGACTGCGATAATCAGGATTGGGAGCAGTTTCTTCAGCAGTTCCGGTTCAATGAACTGGATAAGCGTCGTTCCCAGCGCAGAACCGATAAAGGCAGATAAAAACACATACTTGTGCTCCTGCACGTTGATATGTCCCCGGCGTAAAAAGTAAATTCCAGAGGTCAGAGAGCTACCCAGAGCCTGAATTTTATTGGTTGCCAGCGCATTAGCCGGGGGTAAACCAGAAATTAAGAGTGCGCCAATAGAGAGAAATCCACCACCGCCCGACACCACGTTAATAAAGCCAGCCACCAGCGCGACCATAAACATAACCACGAAATAGCTGAAATCCATGAATGAAGTATCCATAAGTTTTTGCCTTATTATCATAAAGTTATATTAATTATCCGGCTCACTATAAACGGCGTACTCAACCGATTAAATTGACTATTTGGTAAGAGCTTATGCGCGAAAGGCAGGTATTTTTTCACCGCAGCGGTATACACCAGCAGACTGTTAATTAAAGAAAAGATGGCTATGCGGTAATTTTTTGAACAACTGCATCAGAAATGGTCGCTATCGACTGCGCTGGTAGCGGTTAAAATTACATCAGAAGTTAATCACTCACAGGAGAGAGGCAACCAGAGACCGCAGTCGAGGAGGTACATATGCGAGCCCGTGTTTTGACCCTTCTGGCTGTGCTTTTGCTCAGTGCAAATGCAACGGCAGCCATCAAAATTGATAACCATCAGGCCAGGAACATGGATGATGTGCAGAGCTTAGGCGTCATTTACATAAATCATAACTTCGCCACTGAAAGTGAAGCCACTCAGGCCCTGAATGAAGAGACCGATGCGCAAGGCGCAACCTACTACCACGTGATCCTCACCAGGGAACCCGGTAGTAACGGAAATATGCACGCCAGTGCAGATATTTATCGTTAACACCAGAAATAACCAACGAGAACATTGCCACAGTTTGACTTGCCCCCTTCACTGGGGGCTTTTTTTGCAAAACAATCCCGAAGCCAGACCGATCTCATCCCCATGAAGAGTTGGCTCCGGAACGTTTATTCCTACTTCTGCCCGTAATAGGCATTTGGGCCGTGCTTACGCATGAAGTGCTTATTCATCAGATAACTGTCGATGGGGCTGAGCGCCGGATTAATACCGCGCGCAATCCATGCCATTTTTGCCACTTCTTCCATCACCACCGCGTTATGTACCGCGTCGTGAGCATCTTTGCCCCAGGCAAACGGGCCATGCTGGTACACCACTACGCCTGGCGTATGCAAAGGTTCCACCTCCCCCAGCGTTTCAACAATCACTCTGCCGGTATTCAGCTCATACTCATCCTGAACTTCCGCTTCAGTTAACGCCCGGGTGCAGGGAATATCACCAAAGAAGTAGTCCGCATGCGTCGTACCGAGCGCGGGTATTGCCAGACCTGCCTGCGCCCATGCCGTCGCGTGGGTTGAGTGGGTATGCACCACGCCGCCAAGAGAGGAATAGCGACGATACAGCGCCAGATGGGTGGCGGTATCGGAAGAAGGACGATAGCGTCCTTCCACCACGTTGCCGTGCAGATCCACAACTACCATGTCGTCCACTGTCATTGTATGGTAGTCGACGCCGCTGGGCTTAATCACCACCAGCCCGCGTTCGCGGTCGATGGCGCTGACATTACCCCAGGTAAACGTCACCAGCCCGTAGCGCGGCAGATCCATATTGGCCTCAAAAACCTGCTGTTTGAGTTTTTGCATTATACCGCCTCCACCAGACCGGCGCTGGCCATACGCGCTTTCACCCAGTCGCGCGCCTTCACCACTTCACGTGCCGGGTCGTCCGACGTTTCACTCCACATCTCAATCAGGTATGGCCCGCAATACCCACTCTGTTTGAGCGTCGCAAAACAACGTTCGAAATCGACAACCCCTTCACCAAACGGCACATTCTTGAATACACCGGGTTTGGTATCTTTCACGTGTACGGCAACGATATGACCCATTCCCGCCTGCAGCTCCATCTGCACATCGTTGTCCCACGCCGACAAATTGCCGATATCGGGATACAGCTGGAACCACGGATTGTTGAGATAGTGGGCGTATCCCAGCGCCTTACTGATCGAATTCATCAGTGGATAATCCATGATTTCCATCGCCAGCGTCACCTGTGCACGGCTCGCCATCTCTACGCTTTCTTTCAGCCCATCGCGAAACCGACGACGCGTTTCGTTATTGGCCTGCTGGTAATAAACGTCGTAACCCGCCAGTTGAATAACGCGAATACCGATATCCTGCGCAAACTGAATGGCTTTACGCATGATCTCCAGCCCTTGTTCACGTACCGCATCATCTTCACTACCCAGCGGGAAACGACGATGAGCGCTCAGGCACATGGACGGTACCCGTATCCCTGTCTCAGCGATAGCGGCCACCAGCGCCAGTCGCTGCTCGCGGTTCCAGTCAAGACGCGCCAGGCGAGCGTCGGTTTCATCAACCGACATTTCGACAAAGTCAAAGCCCAGTTCCTTCGCCAGCTGCAAACGCTCCAGCCAGCACTCCCCGCCGGGGAGTGCCTTTTCATAAATACCGAGCGGGACCTGTTTCGACAACATAGTCGCTCCTTATCCCCACAGCTGGGCGATAGAACGTTTGAACTGACGGGCCGCTTCCTCCGGAGAGGCGGCATCGCGAATGCTGCGACCGGCAATAAATACGTGAATCGGAATTCCCTGGAACAGCGGCAGATCTTCCAGCGCCAGACCGCCGGTGACGGTGACTTTAAAGCCCATCTCGGACAGGCGTTTGATTGCGCTGATATCCGCTTCTCCCCACGCCACGCCCGCCGCCTGCGCATCACGACTGCGATGATACACAACTTGCCCAATCCCTGCGTCACGCCATTCCTGGGCCTGCTCCCAGGTCCAGTAACCGGTCAGTTCAATCTGCACGTCGCCGTTAAATTCTTTCGCTACCTCCAGTGCCCCCTTGGTGGTGTTGATATCCGCACAGCAGATGACGGTGACCCAGTCAGCGTTGGCTTCGAAACACATGCGGGAGAGGATTTTTCCCGCATCGGCAATTTTGGCGTCCGCCAGCACAATTTTATGCGGGTAAAGCGCCTTCAGATCGCGAACGGCGCGCACACCCTCTGCCACGCAAAGAATAGTTCCCACCTCAATGATATCGACCTCTTCGGCAATCAGACGCGTCGTTTCATACGCAGAAGACATTGATTGGTTATCCAGCGCAACCTGCAACATAGGTAATGACATTTTGGTATCCTTTTAAACAGCCGCCGCAGTGGCGTTATCAATTAAATCCAACACTTCCTGCGCGGTGCGACAGGCGCGTAAACGGTCGAAATTGGCTTCGTCATCAAAGAGATTCACGATCTGCATGATGCCCACTTCCTGATGTGTGTTGGCGTCAACTGCCGCCATCGTTATCAGAATATCGACCGGGTCGTTATCTTCGTGGTTAAACACCAGCGGTGATTTCAGCGTCACCAGCGCAAAACCGGTTTTCTTGACCCCTTCCTCCGGACGGCCATGCGGCATTGCCAGGCCAGGCGCAATCACAAAGTACGGGCCAAACTGCTCAACGCCATCAAGGATGGCCTGGTAGTAGCGTGGTTCAACCACATCGGCCTTAACCAACAGATCCACACCAAGCTTTACCGCTTCCTGCCAGGTACTGGCCTCGGCTTGCAAAAGGATGGAATTATTGTCTGTTAGCGAGTCACGTAATTTCATATGCCGCCCCTTACTTCACGTCCTGCGGGAAATGCGCTTTGATCACTTCCAGCAGTTTTGGCCCAAAATCGGCAGGAGACAGCATGTTGCGTACGCCAACGACATATTTATTGCCAGAAACGGTAATCTCACCGGCGATATGCGTAGAGGCGATGATGATATCCGCGCCGCTCAGTTCACTTTTGTATTCACCCACGGCGCAGCTGTTTACCGTATGGTCAATATTTGACTGGGTTAAAAACTGGTCCACCTTCATTTTCATGATCATGGAACTGCCCTGCCCATTGCCACACACAGCCAGAATACGTACGGTCATAATCGGAACTCCTTATTAAGCAGAGTGTTCTGCCAGTTGTTTTTCTGCGTCTTCCTCAGCGCGCAACGTGCGTCCTGCGAAAAACATATAAGCCAGTGCAATCAGAATAATGACGGCCATAAACACAATGCCGATGGAGGCAAAGCCTTGCATCATCGGCGGTGCCAGAATTGACCAGTCCGCCATGCCCATCCAGGCGCTCATACCGGTGAGTTTCACCGCCCAAACGCAGCCGAAGATTTCGATCATCCCCATCACCAGGCAAATCTTGAGCGCCGCGCGCCAGCCGCCAAAGTGGTTAGCAAATACGCCAATGGTGGCGTTCGAGAAGAACATCGGGATAAAGCCAGGGATAATCAGAATGGAAGAGCCGCAGGCAACCAGAATACCTACCGCAATCAGTTGGCCGATGGTGCCCCACATAAAGCCCCAGACCACCGCGTTGGGGGCAAAGCTGTAAATGGCTGCGCAGTCGATAGCCAACACCGCGCCGGGGATCAGACGTTGAGAGATACCGTTGAACGCCTCTGAAAGTTCAGCAACGAACATACGTACACCCTGGGTGATGATGAAGATAGCGACAGCAAACGAAAAACCGGTTTGCAGGATATACACCGTCCAGTGGGTTTTACCCGCCATCGCCTGAACCACATCAATGCCGAAAGAGAGCAGGATCGCCCCGAAAAAGATGGTCATCACAATCGCGGTGGAAACGATGTTGTCATGGAAGATATTCAGCCAGCCTGGCAGCTTGAGATCTTCTACGCTCTCCTCTTTCTTACCCAGATACGGCGCGACTTTGTAAGCAATCCAGGAGGCGAACTGCTGCTGGTGACCGATGGAAAAACCGCAACCGTCAGTTACTTCCTGCGTCGGTTTGTACATCATATTGGAGGTAATGCCCCAGTAGAGCGACACCAGCACCGCGGTACAGATGATGGTGGTCCACATCGGGTAACCAAAGATGTAGAAAGAGACAGCAATCAGCCCCGCCTGCTGGAACATGATGTGCCCAGTCAGCATGATGGTTCGAATGCCGGTAATACGCCGTAGCAGTACGTAACAAATGTTCAGCGCCAGCGCTAACAGTACGGCGTACCCTACCCAACTGTATGCATCGCCCATTCGTTCGATGGTTGCCATCATGGAGGCATAGGTATCGGAGATCGCGCCATTGATACCGTAAACCTCAGACATCTTCGCCACCACCGGTTTAAACGTGCTGGTCAGAATGCCCGACCCTGCCTGCAATAACATAAAACCGATAATCGTTTTGATCGTGCCTTTGATAATGACGCTGACACTTTTACGCAACAGGATGTAGCCGAGGCAGGTCACAATACCCAACAGCAACGGTGCATTGGTCATGACCTGATTAAAAAAGACGGTAAAGATGTTGTAGAGGATCTCCATAACGATCTCCAGTAGACGAAGTTGCTGAACATTCATTACAGATGCCCAGGATGTTGTGCCCTCACTCTAATTTTCAAAAGTAATCACAACAAGATTGAATTTGATTAAATGTGATGAAGTACGCAAATAATTCTCTTACTTGCAGAGTGGATTTACTTCAAATTCATACTCGTCAAAATAAATTCATTTAAAACAATAAAATACAAAAATACATTTCATATAAACCATCTTGTCACGTTGTAATTTGTTCACATTTTCCCATTCAACACCAAAAATCAGCGCATTGCCTTCTTGAGAAAATGATGTCAGTATCAATCAAAACAAATCATAATTTGATTCAACTTGAACAAACATGAAGGTAATTGCGATGAGTAAAGTAAAAAGCATCACGCGTGAATCATGGATTCTGAGCACATTCCCGGAGTGGGGAAGCTGGCTCAATGAAGAGATCGAGCAGGAACAGGTCGCACCTGGCACTTTCGCTATGTGGTGGCTTGGCTGTACCGGTATTTGGCTAAAGTCTGAAGGCGGAACTAACGTCTGCGTCGATTTCTGGTGCGGTACGGGTAAACAGAGTCACGGTAACCCGCTGATGAAAACCGGTCACCAGATGCAACGCATGGCGGGCGTGAAGAAGCTGCAGCCAAACCTGCGCACCACGCCGTTTGTTCTTGATCCGTTTGCCATTCGTCAGATCGATGCGGTGCTGGCCACGCACGATCATAACGATCACATCGACGTAAATGTTGCGGCAGCCGTCATGCAGAACTGTGCCGACGACGTGCCGTTTATTGGACCGCAGACTTGTGTGGATCTGTGGATCGGTTGGGGTGTACCAAAAGAGCGCTGCATCGTGGTAAAACCTGGCGATGTGGTGAAAGTGAAAGATATTGAAATTCATGCGCTTGATGCGTTTGATCGTACGGCATTGATCACGCTTCCTGCCGATCAAAAAGCGGCAGGCGTGCTGCCGGATGGTATGGATGCCCGCGCCGTAAACTATCTGTTCAAAACGCCGGGCGGTACGCTTTATCACAGCGGTGATTCACACTACTCCAACTACTATGCAAAGCATGGCAATGAGCACCAGATCGACGTCGCGCTCGGATCCTACGGCGAGAACCCACGGGGTATTACGGACAAAATGACCAGTTCCGACATGCTGCGTATGGCGGAGGCCCTGAATACAAAAGTGGTGATCCCTTTCCATCACGATATCTGGTCAAACTTCCAGGCCGATCCTCAGGAGATCCGCGTACTTTGGGAGATGAAAAAAGATCGGCTGAAGTATGGCTTTAAGCCTTTTATCTGGCAGGTGGGTGGCAAGTTCACCTGGCCGCTGGACAAAGATAACTTTGAATATCACTATCCGCGCGGCTTTGACGACTGCTTCACGATTGAACCGGATTTACCGTTTAAATCGTTCTTGTGACCCACACAAAATGCCGGGCCATCCCGGCATTTTTTCCCATTTACTTTAGTATTTCCAGGCTATTTCAAATATCATCTTTTCAAATCAATTTGTATCGGAATAGCTCATGACTGAAGCACAAAGACATCAAATACTGCTGGATATGCTGGCGCAGTTGGGCTTTGTTACCGTTGAGAACGTGATTGAGCGTCTGGGGATTTCACCCGCCACAGCACGCCGGGACATCAACAAACTCGATGAAAGCGGCAAACTCAAGAAAGTCCGCAACGGCGCAGAAGCTATTACCCAGCAGCGACCGCGCTGGACGCCAATGAATCTGCACCAGGCACAGAACCACGATGAAAAAGTTCGCATTGCCAAGGCGGCATCCCAGCTTGTGAATGCAGGTGAAAGCGTGGTGATCAACTGCGGATCGACCGCCTTTCTGCTGGGTCGCGAAATGTGCGGCAAGCCGGTGCAGATCATCACTAATTATCTGCCGCTGGCGAACTATCTGATCGACCAGGAGCATGACAGCGTGATCATCATGGGAGGGCAATATAACAAAAGCCAATCCATCACGCTTAGCCCGCAAGGCAGTGAAAATAGCCTGTATGCCGGGCACTGGATGTTCACCAGTGGCAAAGGGTTGACCGCGGACGGACTGTATAAAACGGATATGCTGACCGCGATGGCCGAGCAGAAGATGCTTAACGTGGTGGGCAAACTGGTGGTACTGGTCGATAGCAGTAAAGTCGGTGAACGTGCGGGAATGCTGTTCAGTCGCGCCGACCAAATCGACATGCTGATTACTGGCAAAAATGCAAACCCTGAGATTCTGCAACAGCTTGAAGCTCAGGGCGTGAGCATTATGCGCGTTTAAAGGTGCTGGCGGAAAAACGTCACTGTTGCGGCCAACGCTTCTGGCGTGATGCGATGTCGTACGCCCGCTTCCCACAGGCAGGTCAGATTGTTGTCCAAACCTGCCTGAATCAGCGCTTGCTGTAAGCGGAAGGTTTCAACAGCCGGTACAACATCATCATCCTGTCCATGCCACAGCAGCAACGGCCTGTCAGCGAGGCGTGGTAACTGATGCGTAACATCCCATTCGGCAAGCGGGGCGATAACGGCATCAAATTCCGCCTGCTGCTCTGGGGTCTGAACCAGTAAAGGGGGAAAAAGCGTCTGCGCAAGCCGGGTAAAATAGCCTGAACCCATCAGGCTGGCTACACATTTAACCTCAGGATGGCGCGCCATTATGCCCAATGCTGTCATTCCCCCCATCGACGCCCCACCGACGGCAAGCCGCTCATCTGAAAGCCAATTTTCCGCCTCCAGCGCCGCACGTAACGTCGTAAACTCCTGCATATTTTGCTGCAAAATATGCCAGAAGCGGCGCATTCGCACCCTGGCATCGCTTTTGAAGCGAGCGCCATGGTCGGGCGCATCTGGCATGACGACACGGAACCCGGCCTGAGCCAGCGCAACGGCAAAATAGCTGTAAACCAGGCTTGAAGAGGTAAACCCGTGATAGAAGATAACACAAGGGAGTGAACATTCGCGTTTGCCAGCCGGAACGGCGTGCAGGACAGGTATACCCGCCAACTGTCGTGTTTCAATTTCGATCATTTGTCGCCTCTTTCTTTCTGGTATGCCATGCAGCAATACTTAACGCAAGCGAATGTGTTCGGCAATGATTCATAATGTTGAGAACTGGGTTACGCTTTCGCAACATTTTCATTCGAAAATCGCGTGAGAGATAACAATTCGGGAACATTCCCCTAAAGGGAAATTAATAAGGCACTACACTATGGCTATCAGGAAACGAGATAGAGTTATGCGTCGGTTTGCCTCTTTGTTGTTGGTTATGTTTTTAAGCGCCTGTAGCGTGCTACAGGGAACGCCGCAACCCGCACCGCCCGTTGCCGACCACCCGCAGGAGATCCGCCGTGACCAGAGTAATGGGTTACAGCGATTAGGGACGGTTAGCGCGCTGGTAAGAGGCTCTCCGGATGATGCGCTGGCAGAGATCCGTGCCAAAGCCGCCGCGGCTAAAGCTGATTACTACGTGGTTTTATTAGTGGATGAAACTATCGTGACAGGCCAATGGTATTCACAGGCTATTTTGTATCGTAAATAACATTGGGTTGAAATTTAGTCAGCTTTACATTGCTTTGCGCCCCTATGCGTTTACCTGTGCACAATAAACCAACAGCAGGAAGCTTGAGGTTTATTATCGCGATGGAATGCCCTGCCGTGTGTAGGGGTACGAATAATGGAGCTGACGATGAAACAATCACTTGCCTTATCCTCACTGCTGCTTTCTGCCGGACTGGTAGGTACTACGGCGCAGTCTGCCGAATTCGCCAGTGCTGACTGTGTTACTGGCCTGAACGAAATTGGCCAGATATCTGTCAGTAACATTGCAGGAAATCCGCAGGATGTAGAACGTGTTGTCGCGTTAAAAGCGGATGAACAAGGTGCCTCATGGTATCGGATCATTCAAATGTACGAAGATCAGCAGCCCGACAACTGGCGCGTACAGGCCATACTCTATGCTTAACATATTGCCGGATGGCGTAAACTTATCTGAGCTACAGTGAACTGTAGACATGATAAGACGCGAAAGCGTCGCCATCAGGCATATTATTACCGTAATCCCCCAGTTGCCCGCAGAAGCAAATCGTTCAGCACCTGCTCAGACAATCGTAGTCCCCCCCGCGTATCAAGCATAATTTGGCACCAGGCCTGCGCCACTGGTGGAGAGGCATAGCGCAACATCTGCGCTCCGCAACCAAGCAGGAAAAGCTGCTGCGTAATCTCCCGCCCCAATGCCTCGCTGGGTTTACGTAAACGCTGCTGGAGCTGACGCACCATTCGATCGTAATGTCGGTCTTGCCCTTTGACTTCCGCAAAGGCTTCACTGAGCATCTCGTATATGCCGGGTTGTTTGGTTAGTACCCGCAATACATCAAGGCACATAATGTTGCCAGAGCCTTCCCAGATACTGTTTACCGGCATTTCACGATACAAACGCGGCAGCTCGCTCTCCTCGCAATAGCCAATCCCACCCAGCACTTCCATCGCTTCTGCCACAAATGGCATACCGCTTTTGCAAACGGAGAATTTCGCCGCTGGCGTGAACAACCTGGCCCACAGCGCTTCTTTAGCATCAGCACGACGGTCCCAGGCCCGCGCCAGTCGAAACAGTAACGCCGTTTGACCTTCCAGTTGGAGCGCCATCCGACCTAACACTTGGCGCATCATCGGTTGTTCAATCAATGGCTTGCCAAAAACTTGCCGCTGGTGAGCATGGTAAATCGCGACGGAAAAAGCACGTCGCATCATACCGTGACTGCCGAGCGCACAGTCAAAACGCGTCATCCCCCCCATTTTCAGGATATGGCGTATACCTTCCCCTTCTTCACCCAATAGCCAGCCAATCGCTTCATGGAATTCAACCTCGCAGCTGGCGTTGGAGCGGTTGCCTAACTTATCTTTCAGTCGCTCAAGACGGATAGCATTACGCTGCCCGTCAGGTAAAAATCGCGGCACAAAAAAGCAGGATAATCCTCCCTTAGCCTGGGCCAGCACTAAATGGGCATCGCTTTGCGGCACGGAGAAAAACCACTTATGTCCCACCAGCCGATACGAGCCGTCAGCAAGACGTTCTGCCTGAGTGGTATTGCTCAGCACATCTGAACCACCCTGCTTCTCGGTCATGCCCATGCCGATAAGCAGCCCACGCTTTTGCCCTCCGGGCAGTAAATGCGAGTCATAACGGTCGCTTAGCAGCGGCGTAAGCCAGTCGTGAAAGGGGGCGGGTAACATTTGAAGTAACAGCGGCGTGGCGGCAAAAGTCATGGTCACCGGACACAACGTGCCAGCTTCAACCTGCGCATGCAGCATGAAACGCGCGGCCCGTGCAACAAATGTTCCCTGCCTCGCATCTTCTTCCCAGGCCAGATTATGTACGCGGTTGGCGCACAATCCCTGCATCAGCAAATGCCAGGCAGGATGAAAACGCACATCATCCAGCCGCTGCCCCTGCGGGTCGTAGCGCAACAGTTCAGGTGGAAAAGCATTGGCCAGACGGCCCAGTTCGAGCGACTCGGCAGTCCCTAGCTGCTGACCAATACTGGCGAGAAGATCGCTGTCCCAACCAGCGCCTTCGCGGATAACCGCTTCGCACAGCGCGCCATCGGACAAATATAAGTTACTGTTATTGAGCGGTACAGGTTGGTTAAAAACGGTATGCGTTTGCCAGTGCATTGTGTCTCCCTCCGTCAATGGCCGTCGCTTTAAGTATGGTCAGAACCACATTATTCGCGACGGAGGGAGATCACAAAAGTACGGTTAGCCAGCAATATAATGAGGAATAAAACGAGAAGTATCTTTAGTGATCAAAGTATTATCCTCGCGGATCCCCATACCACAGGCTTCATCATCCACGATCCAGCTACCGATCAACGTGTAGCTGTCGCCAAAGCGCGGTAATGGCTGAAATGCCTGATAGATCATCGGTTCTTCGGCGTAATCACCCTCGGCATGCTCAACGACCTGCTGCTGACCATCAAAAATGGTGACATTTCCCCCTTCACGGGAAAATATCGGTTTGCGTACATAGCTTTCACCAGCTGCAATTTGTGGTGTTTCACCGTCAAACCAGGCGGGCAGCAGGTTGGGATGGTTGGGAAAAAATCGCCACAGCAATGGCATCAGCCCTTTATTGCTGAGTACGCTCTTCCATAACGGCTCAACCCACTGTTCGCGGCGATGGCGCAGCAAGGGGCCATTTTCATCTCGCATCATCCACTCCAGGGGATAGAGCTTAAAGGCGCGACGAATGACGTTATCATCCAGGTCCGTGAGAACACCGCCAACGCCAAGCCCCAGATCTTCGACGTAAATAAACCGTGACTCTTGCCCCGCCTGCTGTGCGCAATCCTGTAAATACAGCACCGTGGTACGATCTTCGTCAGTATCTTCGCAGCAGCAAAAATAGAAGGGCTCCGGGCTATAAAGCTCAGCAAAACGGGAGATTAGCCGCTCCTGAATGGCGTTGTACTGGTCGGCGTCGCGTGTGATCACCCCGCTGCGACGCGCATCTTCCAGCCATAGCCACTGGAAATACGCTGACTCATAAAGCGACGTTGGTGTATCCGCGTTGTACTCCAGCAGCTTGACCGGGGCGTTATTTCCGCACCAGACAAAATCCATGCGGCCGTACAGGGAGGGATCGCGATTGCGCCAGCTTTCGGCAATAACGTCCCAATACAGCGGCGGGATCGCCAGTTGCTGCATAATCTGTTCGTCGTTAACTGCTCGTTCGACGACATCCAGACACATCTGGTGCAGTTCCGCAGTGGGTTTTTCGATCTGCTCTTCCACTTGCCGGAGCGTAAAGCGGTAAGCCCGGCTCTCATCCCAGTAAATCTCGTTATCGATAATATGAAAATCAAAGCCGTGATCGTAGGCGATCCGGTCCAAATCCTGACGAACAGGGACATCATGTCGCAGCATCGTTAACCTCCCCAGTGCCCACGCGCGCTGGACGAACGCCCGTAGCCGCCGCGTGAAACCGTCGAGACTTTCTTCGTCGTATAACTATGGCTGGTTGCAGTATCATGTTTTCCACTACCGGAACGCCAACTGTAATCCCCGGAAGTTGTACGCCAGACCGGGCGCGAAGCATAGGAAGAACCGCCGCTGCTATAAACATATTGTTCGTCGCGATTTTTGCGAATGACGCGGCTGAGTAAAAAACCGGAGAATATCGGCACCCAGCTTTGATCGATGCTGTCGAGATAACAGTCGCCAAACTGTGTCTGACAGCTCTGCTTGCTCATTTGCTTTGGCAGGTTAGAGTAGAACTCTGCTTTCGCATTGTTCCAGCCATCGGCACAAACGGTGGCGCTATTGCCATCGTCAATACATTCACTCACCGCGGAGTAAAAGGTACCATCACCATCGTTATTGCCGTCATCAGCACATCCTTTGAGGACAAAAAATGCCGCTCCGCCCATAATGGCCAGCGTCAGGTATTTTCCACTGTAACGGCTGCGTTTTCTTGCAAAGGGGTTCGCCGGACGCCCAATTCGCGTGATGGCAGAATGCCCTTGCCCCCTGTTTTTGTTTCCGGATTTACGTTTTCTTGCCATGATCGTCCATTACCATGTCATGCAGGCGGCGTTAAAAATACCCCCCGCCAGGGCGGCGGTCCCCATAAATAATCCCGCTGCAGTATTATGATTAATAATTTTTTCACTCAGTGCCGGCATGTATAAACGCACACCGCCGTAAATGACGAGTTGTATCACCAACGCGATGCCGCCCCAGGCGAAATAATCCGGAATGCTGACGGCGTTAATTGCCGCGCTGGATAACGGAATAACGTAGCCCAGCAACGTGCCGCTAAAGGCCAGTGACGCTGCTGTATTATTATTTTTAATCAGTTGCCATTCATTGTGCGGCGTAATTTTTGAGTATATAAACAGAAAAACGATCACCATGGCTGCGCCAATAAAAAAATAGGCGCAAAAAGCCAGCAATGAATCCAGTATGTGCATTGTGTAACCTTCCCTGAAATTAACCAATTACATTAAGTGATGTTAATGGAATATCTACACCCAGCGCCCGCGAGAATACCCATTCAGGCTCTCCCAGCTCATTAAACGATTCTTCACCGTTCAACAGCAGGTATTCCCAGGTATCATCTGTAACCTGTCGCTGATAGCCCATGGTAAAATTATGTACATTCCATATGGCATGCTGATGATTTTCTACTTTTTCCAGCATATAAACCGGCTCAATATTCCCCGGTTCTTCCTCGTTAAAAAAGCGTTGCCAGCGCTCTTCCTGCCAGCTCAGCGTCGGCGTCCCTATTACGGACGGGCTAATGGCAGACTGCCAGTGTTTTTTCTGCGAAATCCCGTAACTTTCCGCATAAACAAAGAATTTGATATCGTCGATATCATCGATGTCTGAGCCGCCCGTGGTATTGATTTGCAGAAACTCTTCTCCGGACGTGTAGTAGCGAAAAATCTGGCTTCCGCCGCCTAAATCAATGTGGCTGGCGGCTGCAACGGTGTACTCCTCACCAGGCAATTCGATCAATAGTGACTCTTCAAGCAGACGAAATGCCAGCGTGTTAAGCGTAAAACCAGCATTCAGATGTAACCCTAACGGCCCGCGAGCTGGCGCAACAGCAGCCTCTTTACCGAATAAGCGCTGGAAAAAACTCATCATGATTTTCCCTTAATGATCTGCCAGCCTTCTTTCGAGGCTGGCGCATTTCACGACGTTTACTCGCCTTGCTGACGCTGCAGTCGTGCCAGTACATCCTGAGCCGAACTTTTATTGCTCGCCCCAATGCCGGCTTCGGCCAGCTTCTCATCCAGGTCACGCCCATCCGCAACCTTTTCCAGCTGCGCAGCGGCATCCAGACGGGCCTGACGCTCAGCCTGTCGCGTTTGCAAACGCTTGAGCGACTCTGCGGCTGTAGACACACTCGAAGACGCGCCTACGGTCGAGGTAGTCACTGCCTGCTGGGCGCGCTGCATCGCTTCCGTCGCCTTTACCACCTCAAGCTGCTGTTCAAACTGTGCAATCCGTTGTGCGGTTGCACTCACCGCTTTTTCAACGCCATCCCGCGACACTTCAAGGTTAGCGAGTACTTGCTCTTCTGCAGCAATGACATTCTCTAAGCGGGCAATTTCTTCTGCAACTTCGTTGATTAGTGACGGGTTAGCGTTTTTACTCAGCGCTTCCAACACTCGTGTTTCCAGACTAGATTTACGCTCACGCAGATCGTTCAACTTGTCATTACTCAGCCTCACGCGCGCCAGCAAGTCTACTCGTGATTTTCCGGCTTTATCCAGCTCACCTTTCGCATCACGGATATGCTGCTCCAGCATGCGGACCCCCTGCGCTTCTTCAATTGACTCTTCCGCCTGAGAAAGTACGGACTTGCCGAGGGTAAACAGGCTTTTTAAAATTCCCATAAATAGCGTTCCTTGTTATTCGTGAGTGTATTCTTCAGTGATTTCAGCCAGATCTAGCGCGTTTTCCGCAAGCGTAGTCATCTCCAGCACTACATCATCCAGTGATGAATTAAGCGAAAGTGCTCCAAATGCGACGTAATATTCATCCTGCTGAACGCGAGAAATCCCCACGGAAGACAGAGGAAGGAGTTTCTGATTACGTAATAAGAAAATATTGAATTCATTTTGCTGATTAATACTGCAGACAGGACAAATAACTGTTTCAATAATTATCTGGCGGGATGTGAATAAAATACCGAGTGATAAATCACCATAATCATTCATTTTGATAATTAATGATTGCTCGTTATATTCAATATCTATATTTAATTCAGGAAGAGTTTGTACTGCTTCAGCAAGCAACTGCGGAGTCCATGCCATATATTATCCATATATAATTTAATTAGAAATAAATGAAATGAATATCATTTTCTACCCTTTATCATACTCGTTTAAAATAAAAAAAAGCCACCCGAATCCGGGTGACTTAGTCTGAAAAATAAGTTTAACCGCGCTGGCGGACGGCTTCAAACAGGCAGATACCCGTCGCAACTGAAACGTTCAATGACGAAACGCTCCCTGCCATCGGGATGCTGATCAGTTCGTCACAGTGTTCGCGGGTCAGACGGCGCATACCTTCACCCTCTGCGCCCATCACCAGCGCCAGACGACCGGTCATTTTGCTCTGATAGAGAGTATGGTCGGCTTCACCTGCGGTTCCGACGATCCAGATATTCTCTTCCTGCAGCATACGCATGGTGCGCGCCAGGTTGGTCACGCGGATCAGCGGTACGCTTTCTGCCGCACCACAGGCCACTTTTTTCGCCGTCGCATTCAACTGTGCGGAACGATCCTTCGGTACGATTACAGCATGTACGCCAGCGGCATCGGCGCTACGCAGGCATGCGCCCAGGTTATGCGGATCGGTGACGCCATCGAGGATCAATAAGAACGGCTGATCGAGCGTAGCAATCAGATCCGGCAGATCGTTTTCCTGATACTGACGGCCCGGCTTCACGCGAGCAATAATCCCCTGATGTACCGCACCCTCGCTTTTCTCATCCAGAAACTGACGGTTAGCCAGTTGAATGACAACACCCTGTGCTTCCAGTGCGTGGATCAGTGGCAGCAGGCGTTTATCTTCACGACCTTTGAGAATAAAGACGTCCTGGAAGCGCTCAGGCGCACGTTCCAGCAGGGCCTGCACCGCATGGATGCCGTAAATCATTTCACTCATGAATGTACTCGTTAATAGTTTATGCGTAACGCCGGGCAACGCGAAGGTTGCCCGACTTACAGTCTATGGCTGTTATTGTGCGACTTTCTTTTTCGCCGCACGTTTAGCTTTAGTGGCGGCAGCAATTTTAAGCGTTTTTGCCGAGGGCTTTTTCGCTTTTTTATCGCCTTTCTTCTCAGCCGCATTCTTTTCCGCCTGAGGTTTGGCTCTGCCTTTCTTCTCGCCGCGGAAAGCGCTGTCCGGCTCGAAATTCACCTTTTTGCCCATCTGACGACGTTTACCGGTATTTTTACCCGCATCGCCTTTTTTGGCTTTTTCGCGGGCGGTTTTACCTTCATTACGCGGCGCACGTTCGCTGGAGATCAAGCTGAAGTCGATCTTACGCTCGTCCATGTTGACTGCTTCCACGCGAACTTCCACGCGATCGCCCAGGCGATACATCTGGCCGCTGGATTCCCCCGTCAGGCGCTGCCCAACCTGGTCGAAACGATAGTAGTCGTTATCCAGAGAGGAGACATGCACCAGACCATCGATAAACAGTTCATCGAGACGGACAAAGAAACCAAATCCGGTCACGCTGGCAATCACGCCTTTGAAGACATTACCCACCTGGTCCAGCATGAAGTCGCACTTCAGCCAGTCAGAGACATCGCGCGTGGCTTCATCAGCACGGCGCTCGGCCATCGAACAGTGCTGACCCAGTTGCAGCATCTCTTCCATCGAATAATGGTAGCCACCGGTTTCCGTGGTGTTGCCCTTATGGCCCTGCTCCTGCGCCAGCAGATACTTAATCGCCCGGTGCAAGGAGAGATCCGGGTAACGACGGATCGGTGAAGTAAAGTGCGCATAAGATTGCAACGCCAGGCCAAAGTGACCACGGTTTTCCGGATCGTAAATCGCCTGCTTCATCGAACGCAGCAGCATGGTTTGCAGCATTTCTGCGTCAGGACGGTCAGCAATCGACTCCAGCAGTTCAGCGTAATCACGCGGCTCAGGTTTGTTGCCACCAGGCAGCTCCAGCCCCAGCTCTGCCAGGACGGAACGGAACGAGTTAATCGCTTCGGTCGTCGGCTTATCGTGAATACGGAACAGCGCTGGCTCTTTGGCTTTCTCAACGAATCGTGCCGCGGAGATGTTCGCCATGATCATGCACTCTTCAATCAACTTGTGCGCGTCGTTACGCTGCGTCTGCTCGATACGCTCGATACGGCGTTCAGCATTGAAGATAAACTTCGCTTCTTCACTCTCAAACGAGATACCGCCACGCTCTTCACGGGCTTTATCCAGCACTTTGTAGAGGTTATGCAGCTCTTCAATGTGTTTAACCAGCGGTGCGTACTGCTCACGCAGCTCCTGGTCGCCCTGCAGCATGTGCCAGACCTTAGTGTAGGTCAGACGTGCGTGGGAACTCATGACCGCTTCGTAGAATTTAAAGCCGGTTAAACGGCCTTTCGACGAAATGGTCATTTCACAGACCATACACAACCTGTCCACCTGCGGGTTGAGTGAACACAATCCGTTAGACAGCACTTCCGGCAGCATCGGAACAACCTGCGACGGGAAGTAAACGGATGTGCCACGGCTACGAGCTTCCTGGTCCAGCGGAGTCGGCGGGCGAACGTAATAGCTTACGTCAGCAATCGCCACCCATAAACGCCAACCACCGCCGCGTTTCTTCTCGCAATAAACCGCATCGTCGAAGTCGCGCGCATCTTCGCCATCGATAGTCACCAGCGGCAGATCGCGCAGATCGACACGTCCTACTTTCGCCTCTTCCGGCACTTCTTCTTTCAGTCCGGCGACCTGTTTCTCAACCGCCTGAGGCCAGATATATGGGATTTCATGAGTACGCAGGGCCATATCAACGGCCATGCTGGTTCCCATGTTGTCACCCAGCACTTCAACAATTTTACCCACCGCTTTGGTGCGGCGAGTCGGGCGCTGGGTCAGCTCAACCACGACCACAAAACCCATACGAGCGCCCATTACCTCTTCCGGCGGGATCAGGATATCGAAGCTCAGGCGGCTGTCGTCTGGGACGACAAACCCAACACCAGCATCGGTGAAGTAGCGGCCGACAATCTGGCTGGTTTTCGGCACCAGTACGCGCACAATACGCGCTTCGCGGCGACCTTTACGGTCCGCGCCCAACGGCTGCGCCAGCACCTGATCGCCATGAATGCAGGTTTTCATCTGCTCGCTGGACAGATACAGGTCATCTTTGCGGCCTTCAACGCGCAGAAAGCCGTAGCCATCACGGTGGCCAATAACGGTACCTTTCAGCAGGTCGAGACGCTCCGGCAGCGCATAGCATTGACGACGGGTGAAGACCAGTTGTCCGTCACGCTCCATCGCGCGCAGGCGACGACGCAGCGCTTCTTGCTGCTCTTCACCTTCAATATTGAGTTCAGCGGCCAGCTCATCGCGGTTGGCCGGCTTTTCACGTTTAGTTAAATGTTCGAGGATAAATTCCCGGCTCGGGATAGGATTCGCGTATTTTTCTGCTTCGCGTTCCTGGAAAGGATCTTGTGACATGTCGGTTCCTCCGTCATCATCGCTGCTGGCGGGAGTCGTTACTCCACCAGCAATAATTTATAAAGCGGTTGATTCTTTTCAACCAAATCAGCAAGTGTGTAGTTGTCCAGTTCCGTGAGAAAACTTTGCACTGCTTTAGAAAGCGCCTGTTTGAGTCTACAGGCTGGGGTAATATGGCAAAACTCGCTGCTACAGTTGACCAACGATAAGGGTTCCAGCTCGCGAACCACATCACCAATACCAATATCCTTAGCGGGTTTACCCAGGCGGATACCGCCATTTTTTCCTCGAATAGCAGTAACAAAGCCCGCCCGGCTAAGTTGATTGATTATTTTGACCATATGATTACGGGACACGCCGTAGACTTCTGTCACCTCAGAAATACTGGTCATACGTCCTTCGGGAAGTGACGCCATGTAGATTAGCGCACGTAATCCGTAATCGGTGAAACTTGTTAACTGCACATCAACCTCAGGAAAAGGGATAAAACGGATAAACCTGGTAGTATTAATTACATTGATGATAAACCAGCCACCAGCCAGGTCGCTAATTTATTTCAGTTCGGGAAGGAAAAAAGCGAGGAACTTACGTGATTTTAAGCCGGATTCTGATGCAAAGCACCTTATCCGGCCTAAATTAGTGCAAGCGCAGCGCCGTTTGACGCTACGCTATAACCAGAATTATGCGTCGAACGGGTCGCGCAGGATCATGGTTTCAGTACGGTCTGGGCCAGTTGAGATAATATCAATCGGCACACCGGTCAGTTCTTCAATACGCTTGATGTAGTTCAGCGCTGCCTGCGGCAGACCGCTACGTTCCTTCACGCCGAAGGTGGATTCAGACCAACCCGGCATGGTTTCGTAAATCGGCTCGATACCTTTCCAGTCGTCAGCTGCCAGCGGAGTAGTCGTTACTTCGCGGCCATCCGGCATACGGTAAGCAACACAGATTTTCACCTCTTTCAAACCGTCCAGTACGTCCAGTTTGGTCAGGCAGAAGCCAGACAGGGAGTTAATCTGTACTGCACGGCGTACAGCAACGGAATCCAGCCAACCGGTACGACGACGACGACCGGTGGTCGCGCCATACTCGTTACCTTGTTTGCACAGGAACTCGCCAACGTCATCAAACAGCTCTGTCGGGAACGGACCCGCACCTACACGAGTAGAGTAAGCTTTGATGATACCCAGAACGTAGTCCACATAACGTGGACCCAGGCCGGAGCCGGTTGCCACGCCACCTGCGGTGGTGTTGGAGGACGTTACGTACGGATAGGTACCGTGGTCGATATCCAGCAGCGTACCCTGCGCACCTTCAAACATGACGAAATCGCCACGCTTACGCGCCTGGTCCAGCAGATCGGAAACATCAACAACCATTGAGGTCAGGATGTCGGCGATAGCCATCACATCATCCAGCACTTTCTGGTAGTCAACTGCTTCAACTTTATAGAAATTCACCAGCTGGAAGTTGTGATATTCCATCACTTCTTTCAGTTTTTCAGCGAAAGTTGCTTTATCAAACAGATCGCCAACACGCAGACCGCGACGAGCTACTTTGTCTTCATAAGCTGGACCGATACCACGACCGGTAGTACCGATCGCTTTCTCGCCACGCGCTTTCTCACGAGCGTTATCCAACGCAACGTGATAATCAAGGATCAGCGGACAAGCTTCAGACAGCAGCAGGCGCTCGCGAACCGGGATACCACGATCTTCCAGTCCTTTCATTTCTTTCATCAGCGCGGACGGAGACAGAACAACACCGTTACCGATGATGCTGATTACGTTTTCGCGAAGAATGCCTGATGGAATAAGATGGAGGACGGTTTTTTCACCGTTGATTACGAGAGTATGGCCTGCGTTGTGACCACCCTGGTAGCGCACAACATATTTAGCCCGTTCAGTCAGAAGATCGACGATCTTCCCTTTACCTTCGTCACCCCATTGGGTGCCCAGTACGACGACGTTGTTACCCATTTTTCAAAATCACCGTTTGCTTAAAAATGGATTCTACCACCGCTTTTTCAGATATACAGCACTTTTTGCATGCGAAAATCCGCAAATTAGTCTACTTATTGATCAGCCAATCGTTTTCCTCAACATGTAGTAGACCACAACGCCCGCAACCACAAGACCTCCACCAAAACGACGCAAAATATTTTCGGGAAGTTGCGCCATTGCGGAGATCATTTTCTTCCATGCGCTGGGATAAAGCATCGGACCCAGCCCTTCCAGCACCAAAACCAGCGCGAGCGCCAGCAAAATTGTTGAATTCATCCATCGCCCTTATATAAAAAGAAAACCACCGCATCCCTGGAGATGCCGGTGGTTTTGCTGCTTTAAAACCGCTGGAACGCGATTAGCGTGTCGCGGTATTTGGTGTCTTCATGTAGCGGAAGAAATCGCTGTCCGGGCTCATGACCATCACGTCCTGATTCCCTTCAAAGCTCTTCTCGTAAGCACGCAGGCTACGGATGAAGGCGTAGAAGTCAGGATCCTGACTGAACGCATCGGCAAACAGCTTAGCGGCTTCTGCATCGCCTTCACCGCGCATAATACGGCCCTGACGCTCAGATTCTGCCAGCGTTTTAGTGACTTCATAGTCAGCCGTTGCACGCAGTTTTTCCGCCTCTTCCTGGCCTTGTGAACGATGGCGACGCGCTACCGCTTCACGCTCAGCGCGCATACGGTTATAGATAGCCTCGGACACTTCAGCAGGCAGGTTGATTTGCTTAATACGCACGTCAACCACTTCGATGCCCAATGCCGCCATACTGTTCGGATTGATGACCGGTACTTTACCGTTCGTTTCAGCCTGAACACGTTCAGCCGCTTCGGCAATCGCGCTATCTGCTGCCGGAGTTGCCACTTCATCTTCCGTGCCAGCAGAACCGGAGTTCAGCGCGTCACGCACTTCCAGGGTCAGACGACCGCGGGAATCGGTAACGATGTCCTTCACGTCCAGACGACCAATTTCAGAACGCAGACGGTCAGAGAACTTACGTTTCAGCAGGACTTCCGCCTGAGAAACATCGCCACCGCCCGTTGCCAGGTAGTAACGGCTAAAGTCACTGATGCGCCACTTGATGTAGGAGTCAACGATCAGGTCTTTCTTCTCTTTGGTAACAAAGCGATCGGCCTGGTTGTCCATGGTCTGAATACGCGCATCCAGCATCTTCACAGATTCAATAAACGGAATCTTGAAGTGCAGGCCTGGTGCAACGACCAGCGGCTTGTTTTCATCGTCACGCAGAACTTTACCAAAGCGCAGAGTAATACCGCGCTCGCCTTCTTTGACCACAAAGACAGACATGAACAGAACTACCAGAACGATGATGATAATCGCAATAACTGACTTACGCATCGTTATTCCCCCTGACGCTGGTAGTCGTTACGCTGCGCATTCGCGCGGCGTTGGTCCATAATATCGCCCTGACTGGTGGACGAAGTGTTGCTTGCTCCAGTGCTGGAAGTCGTTGCTGGCGGAAGACGCAGCAGGTTTGAACTGCTGTCAGTCCTTGTTGCTGGCGCACTACCACCTTTCAGCATTTGATCCAGCGGCAGAACCATAAGATTGCTACCTTTATCGTTAACCAGGACTTTGCGGGTATTGCTCAGCACTTTTTCCATGGTTTCGATATACAGACGCTCGCGGGTAATTTGCGGTGCGGCTTTATATTCCGGCAGAATTTTTGCGAAGCGAGCCACTTCACCCTGTGCTTCCAGGATGGTCTGAGTCTTATACGCACGTGCTTCTTCCAGAATACGCTGCGCCTGACCGTTTGCACGCGGCTGAACTTCGTTGGTGTACGCTTCCGCTTCACGGATGTACTGCTGTTCGTTTTCACGTGCTGCGATAGCATCGTCAAACGCGGCTTTTACTTCTTCCGGCGGACGTGCAGCCTGGAAGTTGACGTCCAGCAGGGTGATACCCATGTTGTACGGACGGATCGTTTCTTCCAGTTCACGTTGGGTGTCGCTACGAATAACGGTACGCCCTTCGGTCAGGATACGGTCCATGGTGTATTTACCGATAACCCCACGCAGGGCGCTGTCAGTAGCCTGACGCAGACTGTCATCCGCGCTGGTTACGCTAAACAGGTAACGCTGCGGATCGGTCACGCGGTACTGTACGTTCATTTCGACGCGCACGACGTTTTCGTCAGAAGTCAGCATGACGCCGGATGCGGCAAGTTCACGCACGGCTTCAACGTTGACCGGTGTCACTTCGTCGACAAAGGTCGGTTTCCAGTTCAGACCCGGTTCAACCAAATGGCTGAATTTACCGAAGCGTGTCACCACGCCGCGTTCCGCTTCTTTAATGGTATAGAAACCGCTGGCCGCCCAGATAATGACGATAGCGGCCGCTGCGATAGTAAAGACTCGACCGCCCAGTTGCGGACGCGGGCCTTGCGATGAACTACCGCCTCCAGAGCCAGTACCTTTACCGCCACCCAGACCACCGAGCTTTTTACTCAGTTTGCGGAAGATATCGTCCAGATCGGGAGGTCCCTGCTCGCGACCACCTTTGTTTCCATTTCCCTCAGGGTTGCCGCCAGGTTTGCTGCTTCCCCAGGGGTCGCGGTCTTGTCCGTTATTACCGGGCTGATTCCACGCCATTTTTGTGCTCCATATTTGTTATGCGATGCTATACCTGCGTCTTTTGCGCTGCCGTTGCGTTGGCTGCGTCCCTCAACGCCAGTCACATAGTTGACTATGCTCCTGGAGATTTCAGGACTTGCCGCCTTCCTGCCGCACAAAATCCACAAGGTATAGAGGCGAAAAAATCTTCAGGCCATATCCGTCAGATCAGACAACATAGTCTTCCAGTGCCGGTTCTTGTTTACAGAGGCGACGCCAGTCTACGATCGGCATACGAACCTGCAGACCTACGCTGCCGTCCTCCTCCATCCACTCTTTTTCTATTGCCTGAAGTTGATAAAACCGGCTTCTCAAACGCCCTTCCTGCGGCGGCAAACGCAACGTATGCTGCGCCACCTCACCGGAAAGTCGCTCAGTCAAAGCCTGAAAAAGTTGTGGTATACCAATCCCCGTTTGCGCTGATACCCAAACGCGAATGGGTTTATTCTCTTCATCTCTGTCGATACGCGGCTCAAAGTCATCCAACATATCGATTTTATTCATCACCAGCAGAGTCGGGATCTCATGCGCATCGATCTCTTCGAGCACCGTATCGACGGCCTCAATGTTTTCCTGCACACGAAAGTCTGCTGCATCAATAACGTGCAGCAGCAATGTCGCCTGACGTGTTTCCTGCAAGGTGGCCTTAAACGCCGCCACCAGGTCGTGCGGCAAATGACGGATAAACCCAACGGTATCCGCCAGCACTGTCTCACCCACGTCCGCAACGTCTATTCTGCGTAGCGTCGGGTCCAGGGTCGCAAACAGCTGATCCGCTGCGTAGACCTGGGCTTCGGTGATCTGGTTGAACAGGGTGGATTTTCCGGCGTTGGTATATCCCACCAGTGATACGGTTGGGACATCCGCTTTCTTGCGCGACTGTCGCCCCTGCTCACGTTGCTTTTCAACTTTTTCCAGGCGCGACTGTATCTGCAAAATGCGATTACGCAGCAAACGACGGTCGGTTTCGAGCTGGGTTTCACCCGGGCCGCGCAAACCAATCCCGCCCTTTTGCCGTTCAAGGTGAGTCCAGCCACGGACCAGACGCGTAGCCATATGGCGCAACTGCGCCAGCTCAACCTGCAACTTACCCTCATGGGTTCGCGCACGCTGGGCAAAAATATCTAAAATGAGACCAGTCCTGTCGATAACAAGACACTGGCACAACTGTTCCAGGTTACGTTCCTGGGCAGGGCTTAGAGCATGATCAAAAATCACCACCGCAGCGCCAGTCGCTTTTACGGCTTCGGCAATTTCGATTGCCTTACCTTCACCAACAAAATACTTCGGGTGCGGTGCTTTACGGCTCCCGGTAATCACCTGCATTGCTTCGACACCGGCGGAAGAAACCAGAGATTCAAACTCCTGGAGGTCTTCCATATCTTTGTCTTGCGAAAAATAGATGTGTACCAGTACCGCCTGCTCACCGGCATCATAACGGTCAAACAAGCGTCAACCCCTTAATATAAATCAACGGGGAACGCAGGATCGCTGGCTCCCCGTATGTAAAACAGCTAATAACCTTATTCGGTTTCTTCGCTGTCCTGTTGCGCAGATGAACCTTGCGCGTTGCTACCGTGATGGTAGTTGCTGCCTGTGCCGCCGGTGGCATTATTGCTGTGATGAGAAACCGGACGAGACGGGACAACAGTAGAAATCGCGTGCTTATAAACCATCTGGCTGACCGTGTTTTTCAACAGGATCACGAACTGATCAAAAGACTCGATTTGACCTTGCAGCTTAATACCATTCACCAAATAAATAGAAACTGGAACACGTTCCCGACGCAGTGCGTTCAGGAACGGATCTTGTAAAGATTGCCCCTTAGCCATTCTCTCTTTTCCTTATATGCTTATTTGTACTTTGAACCTTTCGATTCTGAAAAATTGCGCACGATACGTTTCAATTGTACACATTCAGTTCGCGATAGCACCAACAACCTGTAATACTTCGTTTCGCGCCTGGTCAGGCTTTTCACTGTCAAGCCAGTGCACCCCTTCCCAACCACGCAACCAGGTTACCTGTCGCTTCGCCAACTGCCTCGTGGCGCAAACACCTCTATAAACCATTTCATCGTATGAAATTTCACCTTCAATGTATGACCACATCTGGCGATACCCTACACAACGAATGGAAGGCAAATCCGTATGCAAATCTCCACGGGCAAAAAGCGCCCGGACTTCTGCTTCAAAACCTGAAGCTAACATCTGATGAAAACGCTGCTCAATTCGCTGATGGAGCAGTTCACGGCTCGCCGGGGCGATTGCAAACTGATGCACCTGATACGGCAAAGCATCTCCTGACGTTTGCGTCAGCTCCGTTAAAGTTTTACCCGAAATGAAAAAAACTTCCAGTGCCCGGGAAAGTCTTTGCGGATCATTTGGATGAATACGCGCCGCAGCCACGGGATCGATGTCCTGAAGCTGTCGGTGTAACGCGTCCCAACCCTGCTCTGCCGCCTGCTGCTCAATTCTGGCCCTGACTTCCGGGTCCGCCGACGGTAACGGCGACAGTCCTTCAAGCAAGGCTTTGAAATATAACATTGTGCCGCCCACCAGCAACGGGATACGCCCCGCGGCGGTGATGTCGGCCATCTCGACTAACGCATCGCGACGAAAATCCGCAGCGGAGTACGCTTGCGACGGATCGCGGATATCCAACAATCGGTGCGGCGCGGCCTGTAATTCAGCTGCATCAGGCTTGGCTGTACCGATATCCATCCCCTTGTAAATAAGGGCGGAATCAACGCTTATCAACTCTATAGGCAAAACTTTACGCAATTCAATTGCTAATGCCGTTTTACCGGAGGCCGTTGGCCCCATCAAAAAAATCGCCTTTGGCAGGCTCGCCTTACGGGTATCACTCATGTTTCAGGGCATTCATTACCGAATGTAAATCAACAGGTTGTAACAGACCACCCGGCGGTGCCTTCACGAGTTGTGGGCAGAGCCGCTCAACATCCGCTAACAGCGTAATCGCCTGTGCCATGCTCCACTGTGGATGCTCGCTCATCAGGTTACGTGCGATCCACTGTGCAATATTGCCCGGCTCGAATACGGATTGCTGCACCAGGTAGCCTATCAGTTCAGGAATCAAGATTTGTAAATTTTGTTGGCGTAAGGGTAAAGGCACAGCCCGGATGGTCACATGCTGCGCATCCAGCTGAAATTCAATGCCCAACTCAGCCAGTTGGCTCTGTCCTTTTTGCAGTGCCGCTTTTTCATCGGCGGTCACTTTTAGACGTAAAGGGATCAGTAACGGTTGAGCACAAACCGTTCCCTGACCCGGCGTTAACTGCGCCTGACGCAGCCAACGCTCAGCCACCGGCAATGCCAACAACTGAATATGGCCATCGCACTCGAGTAACGCGCAGTCTGCACCAACAATCGTTAGCACCCGGCCAAAGCCCTGACTACTGCCAGTCAGAGGCGTCGATGACGTTTCAGAGACCGGCGTTTTCCGCGTTGGAGCCGGCGTCTGCATCAGTTGCTGATAGATTTCGCCCTGCTGCTTTTGGTATCCGGGTTGAGCATGAGGCCAACTGGCTCCCGCCTGACGGCCACCGCCACTACTACTGCCACCGCTACTGCCACTTCCAGCACCAGCGGATGCTGAGTACCGCGGTGTCGCAGGTTCACGCGCGGGAGCAGGCTCGGCAAAATGGTTGCGTCCAGCAGCTACGCGGTTTTCCGGGATGTGCCTTGGGGCGGGTTCGTCGTTATCAGCCAACAGCAGCGGCGTTTCAAGCTGCTGTTGCAGGACGCTCAACACGCCCTGGTAAATAAAATCGTGCACCAGGCGGGATTGATGGAAACGGACCTCATGTTTAGCTGGGTGTACGTTGACATCCACTTGATGCGGATCGATTTCCAGATACAGCACAAATGCGGGCTGTTGATCGGCTCCCAGCTTATCTTCACAAGCCTGGCGGATAGCATGGTTGATCAGCCGGTCACGCATCATCCGACCATTCACATAGCAGTACTGGATTTCTGCCAGTGCTGCCGTTGTGTGGTTAGGATCGGCCACCCAGCCACGCAATGTTAAATCGCCATGCTGCCATTCGATCGCCAGCGCATGCTCCAGAAATGGCGTGCCGCAAATCGCACCCAGTCGGCGCTCTTTCTGCCCATCCGCGGCCACTGCCCGGTACTGTCGCACCACTTTGCCGTTGTGCGACAAATTTATCGTCACATCAAAACGTGCCAGCGCAATGCGGCGAATAATCTCGTCGATATGATTAAATTCGGTTTTCTCGGTGCGCATAAATTTGCGCCGCGCCGGGGTGTTGTAGAACAGATCTAGCACCTCCAGCGTGGTTCCCACCGGATGCGCAGCGGGTTTAACTGTGACATCCATGTCACGCCCTTCGGCATACGCCTGCCAGGCTTCGGGTTGTTCTTGCGTACGCGACGTCAGGGTTAAGCGAGACACGGAGCTGATACTGGCCAGCGCTTCGCCGCGAAATCCGAGGCTCACGATGGCTTCAAGATCGTCAAGCGAGGCTATTTTACTGGTGGCATGACGCGCCAACGCCAACGCCAGCTCGTCTTTTTTAATCCCACAGCCGTTGTCACGAATACGGATAAGCTTCGCGCCGCCGCGTTCAATATCGATATCAATGCGCGTCGCACCGGCATCAATGCTGTTTTCCACCAGCTCTTTCACCACTGACGCAGGCCGCTCTACCACCTCGCCTGCGGCAATCTGGTTCGCCAGCTGTGGCGGTAGAACCTGAATCGGCATGGCTAATCCTTAATTTGTTAACATGTTACCCGGCGATATGGCGCTGGCGGTTTGCGCCGGTGCGCCCTGCGGCCCGGTTTGCATCGGGTGCGCCTGGAAATAGTTACGCAATCCTTTGTAAATCGCCTCAGCCAGCTGCTGCTGGTAATCATCGCTCGCCAGCAGACGTTCTTCGCTGTTGTTACTGATAAAGCCGGTTTCAACCAGCACTGACGGGATATCAGGCGAACGCAGTACGCCGAGGCTAGCGTGTTCTGGACGACGCTTATGCATCGAACCAATACGTTCTAACTGGCCGATCATGCTGGTCGCCACATCATACCCGACGCGCTGCGAATGACCGAACTGCAGATCCAGTACAGCCTGGCTGAGATAAGGATCGGACTGGCTGTTTGCCAGCACATCGCCCGCGCCGCCCAACAGCTCCGATTGCTTCTCGTGCTGTTCCAGCCAGCCGGCCATCTCACTGTTCGCCCGACGGTTTGACAGCACCCAAACGGAAGCACCTGTGGCATCACGGTTTGGTGCGGCATCCGCGTGAATAGAAACCAGGAAATTGGCGTTTTGTTTACGCGCGACGTCTGAACGCCCCATCACCGAGATAAAGTAATCACCATCACGAGTGAGGACGCCTTTAAACATCGGGTCATCATTGAGCAAACTGCGCAGCTTGCGCGCCACGGCAATCGTGACGTTTTTCTCACGCGTGCCGCCAGGACCAATAGCGCCAGGATCCTGTCCACCGTGTCCGGCATCAATGGCAATCACCACTTTATCGCCGTTGCTGGAACTGGCGCGCGCCGCAGGGCGCGTGGAGGTATTGCTGTTAGTCACAGCCGTAGTGCGATCGTTTTCCGCTTTAAATGGATTGCGCGCTGGCTCGACAGGACGTGGGGCAACAATCGGCGCTTCAACACGCTTTGCAACCACGGGAGGTGGAGGCGGTGGCGCATCAGCGTTGATGGTAAACACGACGGTATAATTGCCGCCGTTCTGGCGTTTTACTGCTTCGGCTTTACCGTTCTCGGTTAAATCCACCACCAGTCGCAGAGACTGCGCATCTTTTGGCGTGCCGGAACGGATAGATTTCACCAGATTATTGCCGCTAAACAGCAGCGGTAATCCCTGAATCACTCCGGTTTGTTTAATATCCAGCGCGACGGTTCGTTTCCCGTCCTGCGAAACGGCATATTCAGGATCGCCAATAAAGCTCAGCGTAATCCGCGCCTGCTGATCGCCATTAGATACCTGAAGATCGGAGAGGCTGGCGGCCCCTGCCTGCGCGCACAGCAGGACCAGGGTTGCCATCAACCAGTTTCTGATGCGATAAATCATCCCGCCACCCTTAAGGTTAATCGGCTAAACGCGCCAGCAATAAATCACCTGATGAGGAGACTGCGCTTACACGCGCCTCTCGACCTTGCGCCTGGTATTCAATGTGTATTTCGACGTCCGGGTCTGGCAGTACACCTTTACCTTGTTGCGGCCATTCCACCAGGCAGATGGCATCTTTGGCAAAATAATCGCGGATCCCCATAAATTCCAGCTCCTCTGGGTCCGCAAGTCGGTATAAATCGAAGTGATATACCATCATGTTATCGAGTGAATAGGGTTCAACCAGCGTGTAGGTGGGGCTTTTTACATTACCTTTATGACCTAATGCCTGCAGAAATCCCCGGCTAAAGGTGGTTTTACCCGCCCCCAGGTCGCCGTACAAATATATAACCGTCGCGCCGTCACAGGCTTTGGCTACCCGCAGTCCCAGGTCTAAAGTCGCCTGCTCATCAGGTAGTGGAATTACTCGATTCATCATGATAAACGTCAATCACATCAGGGTTAACAATACGCTGTAGCGTGGTAAAGAGATCTGTCGCCAGCATGCCGCGCGTACCAAAACGCGCCGCCAGCACATCCGCCGCCGCTCCGTGCGCAACACATCCCGCACATGCTGCATCATACGGGGTAAGCTTCTGTCCGAGCAATGCGCCAATAATACCGGAAAGTACATCCCCCATTCCGCCGCTGGCCATCCCGGCATTGCCAGTATCAATAATACCCAACTCCGCCTGTTCAGCAGCAACAACCGTACCCGCGCCTTTCAGCACCACCACGCCTCCGTACCGTTTTACCAGACGTTGTGCACAAAGTAAGCGATCGTCTTCAATTTCTGCAATGGAACAACCCAGCAGTCGCGCGGCTTCACCTGGATGCGGCGTGATCACGCGATTGTGACGTTTATCGGGGTTGATTGCCAGCAGGTTCAGCGCATCCGCATCCCAAAGCATCGGTTTGCGAAAATTCTCCACTTTTTGCAGCGCTTTTTTGCCCCACTCCTGCTGACCAAGCCCGGGGCCTATCACCACTACATCCGCCCACGCCAGGCTCTCTTCCAGCGTCTGCGGCGTCAGCGTATCGACCATCAGTTCCGGTCTGGCTGTCAAAATAGGCGCAATGTTATCACTGCGCGTCAGCACTTTGACCAGCCCGGCGCCTGCACGCAGCGCGGCTTCCCCGGCCATGCGTATTGCGCCTGCCGTTCCGTGGTCACCGCCGATAATCACCAGCCGACCGTGGGAGCCCTTGTGCGAGGTGGGTCGACGCGGCGTTAGCCAGTGCGCAAGCTGTTGAGCATCAAAACGTTGAATTGGTGCATTCTGCCCCGCCAGCCAGTCGTCCAGCCCAAGTGCGTTAACATGCAGACGCCCGGTGACATCGCGCGCTTTACCGGTGAGCAGGCCCGGCTTGAGTGCAATAAAGGTAATGGTATGCGCTGCGTTGATGACCGCGCCCGGCGTCGCTCCCGTCTGCGCCAGCAGGCCGGAGGGAATATCTATCGCCACGGTGGGGGCTGGGTGAGAATTGGCACGTTCAATCAATACTGACAGAGATTCACGCGGTGCGTGTTTTAAGCCAGTGCCTGTCAGCGCGTCGATTATCACGTCCACGTTATCTGGCCAATTGATATCAACCGCGTGAATGACGCCACCCGCGTTAAGCCAGCCATCACGCGCATGCTGCGCCTCCTCGGGGAGCGGTTTGTCACTCTCCTGTGCCAGCAACGTGACCTCAAGACCCAACGCTTTGGCAAGTCTTGCTACTACGTAACCATCGCCGCCGTTGTTGCCATGACCACATAGCACCAGCCAGTGCCGGGCGTTCGGATAAGCCTCACGAGTGATCTGAAACGCCGCCTCTCCCGCCCGTTGCATCAGTTCGTACAACGCCAGCCCTAAACTGTCTGCCGCCTCTCGCTCCATCCGCCTGATGTCATCGGCGTGCCAGATGGAGTGTGGTATACTTGCGGGGTTTTTCTTCATTGTATGGTCCGTCATGTCAGAGCCCCTCGATCTCAATCAGTTAGCGCAAAATATTAAGCAGTGGGGGCTGGAGCTTGGCTTTCAGCAGGTCGGTATTGCCGATACCGACCTCAGCGAAGCGGAGCCCAAACTGCAGGCCTGGCTGGATAAACAATACCACGGCGAGATGGACTGGATGGCCCGTCACGGCATGATGCGCGCCCGACCTCACGAATTATTGCCCGGTACGCTACGTGTCATCAGCGTACGTATGAACTATCTTCCTGCCAATGCGGCCTTCGCCAGCACGTTGAAGAACCCTTCGCTGGGTTACGTCAGCCGTTACGCGCTTGGCCGCGACTACCATAAGCTGCTACGTAACCGCTTAAAAAAGCTGGGGGAGATGATTCAACAGCACTGCGTTTCGCTGAATTTTAGACCTTTTGTCGATTCTGCGCCCATTCTTGAGCGTCCGTTAGCGGAAAAAGCCGGGCTTGGCTGGACAGGTAAGCACTCACTTATCCTCAATCGCGAAGCCGGTTCATTTTTCTTCCTCGGGGAATTACTGATCGATTTACCCTTACCGGTCGACCAACCAGCAGAAGAAGGATGCGGGAAATGCGTCGCTTGCATGACCATCTGTCCCACCGGGGCCATCGTTGAACCCTACACGGTGGATGCGCGCCGCTGTATCTCTTATCTCACTATCGAACTGGAAGGCGCGATCCCGGAAGAATTTCGTCCCTTGATGGGGAATCGAATTTACGGCTGCGATGATTGCCAGCTTATTTGCCCGTGGAACCGCTATTCACAGTTGACGACAGAGGATGACTTCAACCCGCGCAAGCAGCTTCATGCTCCGGAGTTAATAGAGCTGTTTAGCTGGAGCGAAGCGTGGTTTTTAAAAGTCACGGAGGGGTCTGCCATTCGTCGTATTGGCCACCTGCGCTGGCTGCGAAATATCGCCGTTGCGTTGGGTAATGCTCCCTGGAATGAAGCCATTCTTCGCGCACTGGAAAGTCGCAGAGGTGAGCACCCACTTCTCGACGAACACATAGAGTGGGCGGTTGCTCAGCAAATTGAGAAGCGAAATACCTGCGTAGTTGAGGTGCAGCTACCGCAGAAACAACGTTTGGTCAGGGTCATTGAGAAGGGTCTGCCGCGCGATGCTTAAGTCATCCACAGCTTGTGTATAAAAATAAAAACACATTGATATTCAAGAGGGAAAAAATCGTCAAGTGATCGCATTAACAATTTGAAATGATAATTAAACCAGTAATTTCAAATGGTTAAAATGATACTATTCACCCGGCGAAGTTTTTTGCATTCCAGGAATAATACCCGAACCTGTGGATAAGTCTGTTTACAAGAGTATGTCAATGACGAAAAAAAACGTCCCCAACGCAATTATTCGTTGTGGATATTTTTATTGGGGTAAGAATTTGGAGCGGGAAACGAGACTCGAACTCGCGACCCCGACCTTGGCAAGGTCGTGCTCTACCAACTGAGCTATTCCCGCTTAATCTTCGTCTTTCGAACTACTACTGCGTTGGCTGCCTTCATTCGCCTGATTCACTTACTTCAGTAAGCTCCAAAGGACTCATTCAGTTGCCGCCTTGTCGCAATTCGAAATCCTGCGATTTGGTGGTCTGTGCTTAACAAGCACTTTCAAATTTTGGAGCGGGAAACGAGACTCGAACTCGCGACCCCGACCTTGGCAAGGTCGTGCTCTACCAACTGAGCTATTCCCGCATAATCTTCGTCTTTCGAACCGCTACTGCGTTGGCTGCCTTCATTCGCCTGAGTCACTTACTTTAGTAAGCTCCTGAGGACTCATTCAGTTGCCGCCTTGTCGCAATTCGAAATCCTGCGATTGGTGGTCTGTGCTTTACAAGCATTTTCAAATTTTGGAGCGGGAAACGAGACTCGAACTCGCGACCCCGACCTTGGCAAGGTCGTGCTCTACCAACTGAGCTATTCCCGCAAATCTGTACTGCTTTTGTTGCTGTCGTAATTCGCATTTCTGCGTCGTTACGGGAGGCGCATTATACGAGAAATCCGTTTAGCTGCAACCCCCCTGAAAGCGTTTTTTTCGAAAATTCGTTCAAGTGATTAATTTACAATCAAGCTGAACAATTTAGCGTCAAAAAACCGGTGACGCAAGCCACCGGAGAACAAAATCAAAGATTAATAAAATGTTCGCGATAGTAAGCAAGCTCAGCAACAGATTCACGAATGTCGTCCATCGCCTGATGTGTTCCCTGCTTGGTGAAGCCCGCAAGGATTTCCGGCTTCCAACGACGCGCCAGTTCTTTGAGCGTGCTGACGTCCAGATAGCGATAATGGAAATACGCCTCCAGCTCCGGCATGTATTTAAACAGGAAACGACGATCCTGCCCGATGCTGTTGCCGCAGATAGGTGATTTCCCTTGCGGAACCCACTCTCTCAAAAAAGCCAGCGTGGCCAGTTCAGCTTCACGATCGCCCATGGTGCTCGCCTTCACGCGCTCCACCAGCCCGCTACCGGTATGCGTACGTACGTTCCAGTCATCCATTAATGCCAGCTGTTCGTCGGACTGGTGCACCGCAATTGTCGGTCCTTCAGCCAGAATATTCAGGTTGGCATCCGTCACCAGCGTGGCGATCTCAATAATGCGATCGCGCTCGGGATCCAGACCTGTCATCTCCAGATCGATCCAAATCAGGTTGTTTTCATTGGCACTCATGCTATTTTCCACCCTTCAGCGTCACATTCAGTGTGACTACATTGATCTAAAATTGTGTGTATCATAAATGTTTTGCCCATCATGGGCGACCAGGAGCCAGTCCGATTGAGTAAGAATAAACTCTCCAAAGGCCAACAGCGCCGTGTGAACGCCAATCACCAGCGTCGTCTTAAAACGTCCACGGAGAAGCCCGACTACGACGACAACCTGTTTGGCGAAACCGCCGAAGGCATCGTTATCAGCCGTTTTGGCATGCATGCCGACGTAGAGTCTGCTGACGGTGAAATTCACCGTTGCAACATCCGCCGTACAATTCGCTCGCTGGTGACCGGCGATCGCGTAGTCTGGCGCCCGGGTAAAGCGGCAGCTGAAGGCGTGAATGTCAAAGGTATCGTTGAAGCGGTACACGATCGTACCTCGGTACTGACACGACCCGACTTTTACGACGGGGTAAAGCCTATTGCCGCCAACATCGACCAGATCGTTATTGTCTCAGCCATCTTACCCGAGCTGTCACTCAATATTATCGACCGGTATCTGGTAGCCTGCGAAACGCTACACGTTGAACCGATTATCGTGCTGAATAAGATCGATCTGCTGGATGATGAAGGCATGGCCTTCGTTAACGAACAGATGGATATCTATCGCAACATTGGCTATCGGGTGTTGATGGTATCAAGCCGCACAAAAGACGGCCTGAAACCGCTTGAAGAAGCATTAACCGATCGCATCAGCATTTTTGCCGGTCAATCGGGCGTAGGTAAATCCAGCCTGCTCAATAATCTCCTCGGCCTGCAGGAAGAGATCCTGACCAATGATGTCTCTGACAACTCCGGCCTTGGACAGCACACCACCACGGCCTCTCGCCTGTATCATTTCCCGCACGGCGGCGACGTTATTGACTCCCCTGGCGTGCGTGAGTTTGGACTGTGGCATCTGGAGCCGGAACAAATCACGCATGGCTTTGTCGAATTTCATGACTATCTGGGCCATTGCAAATACCGCGACTGCAAGCATGATACCGATCCAGGCTGCGCTATCCGTGAGGCTGTAGAAAAAGGGGCCATAGCCGAAACCCGGTTTGAAAATTATCACCGCATCCTGGAAAGCATGGCGCAGGTAAAAACGCGTAAAAACTTTTCTGATACAGACAACTGACAACTAAGCTAAGCATCGCTAGAATCGTCCCCCTTTTTTCAGGATCCGGCCCGTATGCCGGATCGGGAACAAATTATGGCCTGGAGGCTACCTTGTTAAACTCATTTAAGCTTTCGCTACAATACATTCTGCCGAAACTATGGCTCACTCGCCTGGCGGGTTGGGGTGCGAGCAAACGAGCGGGATGGCTGACCAAACTGGTTATCGATCTGTTCGTGAAATATTACAAGGTCGATATGAAAGAGGCGCAAAAGCCGGACACCGCCAGCTATCGCACCTTTAACGACTTCTTTGTTCGCCCGCTGCGCGACGATGCACGCCCGATTAACACCGATCCAAACGTACTGGTCATGCCCGCTGACGGCGTGATCAACCAGTTAGGTAACATCGAAGAAGACAAACTGCTGCAGGCTAAAGGGCACAGCTATACCCTTGAAGCGCTGCTGGCTGGCAACTACCAGATGGCGGATAAATTCCGCAACGGTACGTTTGTAACCACTTACTTGTCTCCACGCGATTACCACCGTGTACACATGCCGTGTAACGGTATCCTGCGTGAAATGATGTACGTGCCGGGCGATCTCTTCTCTGTAAACATCCTGACTGCGCAAAACGTACCGAACCTGTTTGCCCGCAACGAACGTGTAATCTGTCTGTTTGATACCGAATTTGGCCCGATGGTGCAGATTCTGGTCGGCGCGACCATCGTCGGCAGCATTGAAACCACATGGGCTGGCACCATTACCCCACCACGAGAAGGCGTCATCAAGCGCTGGACCTGGCCGGAAGGCGAAAGCGAAGGGTCGGTGGCGCTGCTGAAAGGTCAGGAAATGGGCCGCTTTAAGCTCGGTTCCACCGTCATCAACCTGTTCGCACCTGGCAAAGTTAACCTGGTTGAGCAATTGCAGGATCTTTCCGTGACTAAAATCGGCCAGCCAATGGCCATCTCGACCGAGACTTTCGTGACGCCAGAGGCAGAACCGGCCCCGCTGGCGAAAGAAGAGATCGAAGCAGAACACGATGCCAGCCCGCTGGTTGACGACAAAAAAGACGAAAGTTAAACATAGGAATCGCTGCTGTGCGCCTGATTATCACTTTTCTGATGGCCTGGTGCCTCAGCCTGGGGGCGTACGCTGCGACGGCCCCCGATGCCAAACAACTCACCCAGGAACTGGAGCAAGCAAAGGCGGCAAAACCCGCTCAGCCAGAAACCGTTGAGGCGCTCCAGTCCGCGCTGAATGCCCTTGAGGAGCGTAAAGGCTCTCTCGAGCGCGCCCAGCAATACCAGCAAGTTATTGATAACTTCCCCAAGCTGTCCGCAACGTTACGCGCGCAGCTTAGCAACCTGCGTGATGAACCGCGCAATGTGCCAACCGGACTCACTACCGATGCGTTAAACCAGGAGATCCTCCAGGTTAGCAGCCAACTGCTGGAAAAGAGTCGTCAGGCCCAGCAGGAGCAGGATCGCGCCCGGGAAATCGCCGACTCGTTAAGCCAGCTTCCTCAACAGCAAACCGATGCCCGCCGCCAGCTCAATGAGCTTGAGCGACGCATTGGTACCGCCAACGGCAATTCCGCACAGAATCAGGCGATGCAGGCTGAATCCGCCAAACTTAAAGCCCAGGTCGATGAACTGGAGCTGGCGCAGCTTTCTGCCAATAACCGTCAGGAACTGGCGCGTATGCGCTCCGAACTGGCGGAAAAACAGAGTCAACAACTCGACACTTACCTGCAGGCTTTGCGCAATCAACTCAACAGTCAACGTCAGCGTGAAGCTGAGCGAGCGCTGGAAAGCACCGAACTGCTGGCGGAAAACAGCGCGGGGCTGCCGGAAGGCATTGTCGACCAGTTCAAGGTGAACCGCGAGCTGTCTCAGGCCTTAAACCAGCAAGCACAGCGTATGGACCTGGTCGCTTCGCAGCAGCGTCAGGCCGCCAGCCAAACGCTGCAGGTGCGTCAGGCATTGAATACGCTGCGAGAGCAGTCTCAGTGGCTTGGGGTTTCAAATATGCTGGGAGAAGCGCTGCGAGCGCAGGTATCCCGTCTGCCGGAAATGCCTAAACCTCAGCAGTTGGATACCGAAATGGCGCAGCTTCGCGTACACCGCATGCGCTATGAGGATCTCCTCAACAAACAGCCGCAGCTGCGTCAGATTCATCAGGCCGATGGACAACCGCTGACCGCTGAACAGAGCAGCATCCTCAACGCCCAGCTACGGACCCAGCGTGAGCTGCTGAACTCATTGTTACAGGGTGGCGATACGCTGATCCTTGAGCTGACCAAGCTCAAAGTTTCCAACAGCCAACTGGAAGATGCGCTAAAAGAGGTCAACGAAGCGACGCACCGCTACCTGTTCTGGACGTCAGACGTTAGCCCTATCTCCCTCTCCTGGCCTGTCGACATCGTTCAGGATCTGCGGCGTCTGATTTCATTAGATACGTTTAATCAGTTGGGCCAGGCCAGCATCATGATGCTGACCAGCAAAGAAACGCTGCTACCGCTGTTCGCGGCGTTGGTGCTGGTTGGCTTTAGCCTCTCTTCGCGCAAGCACTTCACCCGTTTCCTTGAACGCTCGTCCGCGCGGGTCGGGAAAGTCACCCAGGACCACTTCTGGCTGACAATACGCACGGTATTCTGGTCAATACTCGTCGCTTCTCCGTTGCCGGTGCTGTGGGCAACGCTCGGTTACGGATTGCAGGAAGCCTGGCCTTATCCGTTGGCTGTCGCGATCGGCGATGGCGTTACCGCCACGGTGCCCATGCTGTGGGCGGTAATGATCTGCGCCACCTTTGCGCGCCCCAATGGTCTGTTCATTGCCCACTTTGGCTGGCCACGGAACCGCGTCGCGAAAGCCATGCACTATTACCTGATGAGCATCGGGCTGATCGTCCCGCTGATCATGGCGGTGATTATGTTTGATAACCTCAATGACCGGGAATTCTCCGCCTCACTGGGTCGTCTGTGCTTTATTCTGATTTGCGGTGCGCTGGCGGTGGTAACCCTGAGCCTGAAACGCGCCGGGATACCGCTGTACCTCGATAAAGAGGGCAACAGCGATAACATGGTCAACAGCATGCTGTGGAATTTGCTGATGGGTGCGCCGCTGATTGCTATTCTCGCCGCAGCGGTGGGCTATCTCGCTACGTCACAAGCCTTGCTGGCGCGTCTGGAAACGTCCGTAGCGATTTGGTTCTTATTGCTGGTGGTGTATCACGTTATCCGCCGTTGGATGCTAATTCAGCGCCGCCGCCTGGCGTTTGACCGCGCCAAGCATCGACGCGCTGAAATGCTGGCGCAGCGCGCGCGAGGTGAAGAAGAACCACCGCATTCCACCAGCCTTGAAGGCGCGATTGACGTTGATGAAAGCGAAGTGGATTTGGATGCTATCAGCGCACAATCGCTGCGCCTGGTGCGTTCTATCCTGATGCTTATCGCCCTGCTCTCGGTCATTGTACTGTGGTCAGAAATTCATTCCGCTTTCGGCTTCCTGGAAAACATCTCGTTGTGGGATGTCACCTCCACGGTTCAGGGCGTGGAAAGCTTAGAACCGATAACGCTGGGCGCAGTGCTTATCGCGATTCTGGTGTTTATCATCACCACCCAGTTAGTACGCAACCTGCCCGCGTTGCTGGAGCTGGCACTACTGCAACATCTTGATTTAACCCCCGGTACCGGTTATGCCATCACCACCATCACCAAGTATCTGCTGATGCTGATTGGCGGTCTGGTTGGCTTCTCGATGATCGGTATTGAATGGTCCAAACTGCAATGGCTGGTGGCGGCTCTCGGTGTTGGTCTGGGCTTTGGTTTGCAGGAGATCTTCGCCAACTTTATTTCCGGCCTGATAATCCTGTTTGAAAAACCAATCCGCATTGGCGACACGGTGACGATTCGCGATCTTACCGGTAGCGTGACGAAGATTAATACCCGTGCCACCACTATCAGCGACTGGGACCGCAAAGAGATCATCGTGCCCAACAAAGCCTTTATCACCGAACAGTTTATCAACTGGTCGTTATCCGATTCCGTTACCCGTGTGGTGTTAACCATCCCGGCACCGTCGGAGGCGAACAGCGAGGAGGTTACGCAGATCCTGCTGACTGCCGCGCAGCGCTGTTCTCTGGTTATCGATAATCCGGCACCTGAAGTCTTTCTGGTTGACCTGCAGCAGGGGATTCAAATCTTCGAACTGCGTATTTATGCCGCAGAGATGGGGCATCGCATGCCGCTGCGCCATGAAATCCACCAACTGATTCTGGCAGGCTTCCGCGAGCACGGTATTGATATGCCGTTCCCTCCGTTCCAGATGCGTCTGGAGAGCCTCGGCGGTAAGCAAACAGGGAGAACATTAAGTTCTGCAGGAAGAGGTAGTCGCCCGGCAGGGAGTTTGTAACGCACAATGCAGGCAAGAAATGCCGGATGGCGACCCGTTGGGTCTAATCCGGCCTACGAAGATGCTACTTTGTAGGCCGGATTAGGCAGGTCGTTTATTCCACCGCCCACTCAGGCTCGTTGATCGTGCGACGGCTGTAGTTCTGATAAATCGCCATCGCCAGCAGTGAGAAGAAGATCGGACCGCCGGTCATCCACAGTGCGCTGTTCCAGTCTCCGGCTTCAATTACCGGCTGGATGATAGTGAACACGTTGGCAAACGTCACCACCAGCACGACCACTCCCGTTGCCAGCAACGTCGCCGCTCGGGTTTTAAATACAACAAACGGCCTTTCCAGACCCGGATGGGATTTAAAGAACGGAAACGCCAGCGCCAGGAACAGATACGGCAGCGTCATCGAGACGTTCGCCATCAGCGTCAGTTTGTTATAGAACGCTGAAGCCGTATCGCCACCAAATGAAACCAACAGGATAAACAGGCTCACCAGCAGGCACTGTAACCACATTGCCGTCGTCGGCATCCCTACGGCATTCAGTTTGGTCATCGGCGCGGGCCACAACGCCTTCGGCGTGCCCTGAATAATCGCTTTCAGCGGTGAGTAACTGAGGGTGAAAAAAGCGCCGGTGTAGGCAAGGAACATGGAAAGCCCGGTAATACGTGCAAACCATACGCCCATCACCATTGCGGCATCAGGGGAAAGATGTAGCGCATTACCCAACGTCATTCCGAGGCTTTTCATCAGGATATAGGTAATATTCCCGAGGTTAACTGAGCTATTACTTAATACCTGTTGCCAGTTAGTGCTAACGCCCCATAAAAAGATGGCCAGTGAATAACCAACAGAAATGACAATAGCGGCAAAAACAATGCCTTTAGCAAAGTTCTTTTCTGGTTTTTCTGTTTTATCAACCAGTCCCCCCACAGCTTCAATTCCGCCGTAAGCAAAAATGGCAAACACAACAAATGACAACATTGCCAGTCCGGACTGATATCCGGGATTAGGCGAGGAGATGAAATTAATATCCTGTGCAAAGTGGCCACCAGTTAATAACAAAATAGCGACACTCACTAACAACAGAACTAAATTAAGACACATTACGGCAATTCCACCTACAGCCGTAATACGCGCAATCTTATTAATACCCCGGGATGCCACGCAGGTCACCAGGATCATCCAACCGACGGCGAGCAACCCGACAACCTGCGTAGGCTCAAGCCCTGCAATACGCCAGTGCTGCGTCATGTCTGCGCCAAACAAGAAGGTTGAAAAAGGTACCCAGACTTTCGCCGCGGTGCTTACCATCCATATCACATAAGAAGAAAACCACATAAACGTGCCGATAAACGCATAACGCGGTCCAACGCTATTATTCATCCACGAATAGATTCCCCCCTCTTCTTTCCGATAGGCAGAACCCATTTCCGCCATCATTAAAGCAAATGGAATAAAGAATAATAATGCAGAAAATATATACCACGGTATTGCACTATACCCCATTAAATAGAACGCGGAGGGGCTATTAGCAAAACCGAAAACTGACGTAAATATCATGAGAATGAGACCTATCAGGCTCATCTTTTTTATTGTTTGGGTCATTAAACCATCCCTTACTCTGGCAAGCGTTTAACAAACGCCGCTCACCGGTTGGCACTGCTCTCTTTGCAGAGTTCAGCGATAAAAAAATCAACACAGAATTGATACCTAAACGATATCAAATATCCAGGTGTAAATTGTGGCTATTAGAGGGGAAATGAAAAAATATGCTACAAAGTGGCGATTAAGCCGCCACTTTGTATTGCAGAAGAGTAAGTTATGCGCGATCGACTGTAAATGCGATTACCTCGGCCAGGCTCTCTGCGCCCAGCGCGAGCATCACCAGACGGTCAACACCCAGCGCCACGCCTGAGCAATCCGGCATGCCCACTTTCAGCGCTTCCAGCAGGTTGGTATCGATAGGTTGCTGCGGCAGGCCACGTGCGGCGCGTTTGCGGTTATCCTGTTCAAATCGCTGCTGCTGTTCGCGCGCGTCGGTCAATTCATGGAAACCATTCGCCAGCTCAATACCTTTGTAATAAACCTCGAAACGTTCAGCCACGCGGTGATCTTCGGTACTGATTTGCGCCAGTGATGCCTGGCTGGCCGGGAAATGATACACAAACGTCGGTTTGTCTTTACCAATATGCGGTTCAACGCCCATCGTAAACAGCAGTTGCAGTAAGGTATCCCGGTCTTCTTCGGTATCAGCGATATTGCTGAGATCCAATTTCGCCGCCGCTTCCCGCAGTTGGGTTTTATCCGCAGACAGCGGGTCAATCTCCAGATGGCGCTGAAAGGCCTGCTGGTAAGAAAGGCTTTCCGCAGGCGAACAGTCCAACACCTGCTGGAGCAAATCATCCACTTCATTCATCAGGCGATACATATCGTAATGCGGACGATACCACTCAAGCATGGTGAATTCAGGGTTGTGATGACGCCCCATCTCTTCATTACGGAAGCTGCGGCATAATTGATACACTGGGCCGCACCCTGCCACCAGCAGGCGCTTCATATGGTATTCAGGGCTGGTCATTAAATAGAGATTCATTCCCTGGGAGTGCCCAGGGCCGACGAAACGCGTTTCGAACGGGAACAGATGGATGTCCGTCACCGTTGCCTGACTCATACAAGGGGTCTCAACCTCAAGCACGCCACGATCGGCAAAAAAGCGGCGAATCTCCGCTATAATTGCTGCACGTTTCAACAGATTGGGGATGGACGCGCTCGGCTGCCAGGTTGCCGTTTCGCTCATGGTTGTTTCTCCGATTTAAGACAAGGGCACGAAGTCTACTCGTATCGCGCTAACGAGACAAATTTCGCGCACCAGTAATCAGCACTGGCAATTGGATAAAAAAAGCGACACAGGGTGGTTTAGTAATTAAATTAATCAAATTCAATGATAATTCCCCCCTCTGATACGCTAAAAAAATCGAACACGTCAAATTTCCCACACATCCCTAAGACTATACTATTGTACCTATAAAGGAGCAGTGGAAACGCGTTCATAACCTGTTTGAAGCCGATGAAGCATCTGATTCAGGCAGGGATGAAATAACAACAATCTGGAGGAATGTCGTGCAAACCTTTCAAGCCGATCTTGCCATTATAGGCGCCGGTGGCGCGGGATTACGTGCTGCAATTGCTGCCGCACAAGCAAATCCCAACGCTAAAATCGCACTGATCTCAAAAGTGTACCCAATGCGCAGCCATACCGTTGCTGCCGAAGGCGGCTCTGCTGCTGTCGCGCAGGATCATGACAGCTTTGACTACCATTTTCACGATACGGTAGCAGGCGGAGACTGGCTGTGTGAGCAGGATGTCGTGGATTACTTTGTCCACCACTGCCCAACTGAAATGACGCAACTGGAACAATGGGGCTGCCCATGGAGCCGTCGTGAAGACGGTAGCGTCAACGTACGTCGCTTCGGCGGCATGAAAATCGAGCGTACCTGGTTTGCCGCGGATAAGACCGGCTTCCACATGCTGCATACGCTGTTCCAAACATCTTTGCAGTTCCCGCAGATTCAGCGCTTTGACGAACACTTCGTTCTGGATATCCTGGTTGACGATGGCCATGCTCGTGGTCTGGTTGCCATGAACATGATGGAAGGCACGCTGGTGCAAATCCGTGCTAACGCTGTCGTGATGGCAACGGGCGGCGCAGGTCGTGTTTACCGTTACAACACCAACGGCGGCATCGTAACCGGCGACGGTATGGGCATGGCGCTGAGCCACGGCGTTCCGCTGCGTGATATGGAATTCGTTCAGTATCACCCAACAGGTCTGCCAGGCTCCGGTATCCTGATGACTGAAGGCTGCCGTGGTGAAGGCGGTATTCTGGTTAACAAAAACGGCTACCGTTATCTGCAAGACTACGGCATGGGTCCGGAAACCCCGCTGGGCGAGCCAAAAAACAAATACATGGAACTCGGTCCGCGCGACAAAGTTTCTCAGGCGTTCTGGCACGAATGGCGCAAAGGCAACACCATTTCCACTCCGCGTGGCGATGTGGTTCACCTCGACCTGCGTCACCTCGGCGAGAAAAAACTGCTCGAACGTTTACCGTTCATCTGCGAACTGGCGAAAGCTTACGTGGGTGTCGATCCGGTTAAAGAGCCGATCCCGGTACGTCCGACCGCGCACTACACCATGGGCGGTATCGAAACCGATCAGCACTGTGAAACCCGCATTAAAGGTCTGTTCGCTGTCGGCGAATGTTCCTCTGTTGGTCTGCATGGCGCTAACCGTCTGGGCTCTAACTCCCTGGCTGAACTGGTGGTCTTCGGTCGTATGGCCGGTGAGCAGGCTGCAGAACGCGCTGCAACGGCTGGCGCTGCAAACAGTGCCGCTCTTGATGCACAGGTTGCTGGCGTTGAAAAACGTCTGAAAGATCTGGTTAACCAGGAAGGTAACGAAAACTGGTCTAAGATCCGTGACGAAATGGGCCTGTCCATGGAAGAAGGTTGCGGTATCTACCGTACGCCGGAACTCATGCAGAAAACCGTTGATAAGCTGGCGGAACTGCAGGAACGCTTCAAGCGCGTACGTATCACTGATACCTCCAGCGTCTTCAACACCGACCTGCTGTATACCATCGAACTGGGTCACGGTCTGAACGTTGCTGAATGTATGGCGCACTCCGCTCTGGCACGTAAAGAATCCCGCGGCGCGCATCAGCGTCTGGATGAAGGCTGCACCGAGCGTGACGATGTGAACTTCCTCAAACACACCCTCGCCTTCCGCGATGCTGACGGCACGACTCGCCTGGAATACAGCGACGTGAAAATCACCACTCTGCCACCGGCTAAACGTGTTTACGGTGGCGAAGCGGAAGCAGCCGATAAGAAGGAGAAGGCGAATGGCTGAGATGAAAAACCTGAAAGTTGAGGTGGTGCGCTATAACCCGGAAACCGATACCGCGCCGCACAGTGCTTTCTACGAAGTTCCTTATGATGAAACCACGTCACTGCTGGATGCGCTGGGCTACATCAAGGATAACCTGGCACCGGACCTGAGCTACCGCTGGTCCTGCCGTATGGCGATCTGCGGCTCCTGCGGCATGATGGTCAACAATGTACCGAAACTGGCGTGCAAAACCTTCCTGCGTGATTACACCAACGGCATGAAGGTTGAAGCGCTGGGCAATTTCCCGATTGAGCGCGATCTGGTCGTCGACATGACGCACTTTATCGAAAGCCTGGAAGCGATCAAACCGTACATTATCGGTAACCCGCGTACACCGGATCAGGGTCCAAACACCCAGACTCCGGCGCAGATGGCGAAGTATCATCAGTTCTCCGGTTGCATCAACTGTGGTCTGTGCTATGCCGCGTGTCCGCAGTTCGGCCTGAACCCTGAGTTCATTGGACCGGCTGCGATTACGCTGGCGCATCGTTACAACGAAGATAGCCGCGACCACGGTAAGAAGGAGCGTATGGCTCAGTTGAACAGCCCGAACGGCGTCTGGACCTGTACTTTCGTGGGCTACTGCTCCGAAGTCTGCCCGAAACACGTCGATCCGGCTGCGGCCATTCAGCAGGGTAAAGTTGAAAGTTCAAAAGACTTTCTTATCGCTACCCTGAAACCACGCTAAGGAGTGCACGATGACGACTAAACGTAAAGCCTATGTGCGGCCAATGACGTCCACCTGGTGGAAAAAGCTGCCATTTTATCGTTTTTACATGCTGCGTGAAGGCACGGCGGTTCCGGCAGTCTGGTTCAGCATTGAACTGATTATCGGCCTGTTTGCACTCAAGCATGGTGCAGAGTCCTGGATGGGCTTTGTCGCCTTTTTGCAAAACCCGGTGGTGGTAATCCTTAACATTATCGCCCTGGCAGCAGCGCTGCTGCATACCAAAACCTGGTTTGAGCTGGCGCCAAAAGCTGCCAACATCATCGTAAAAGACGAAAAAATGGGGCCAGAGCCGATCATCAAAGGTCTCTGGGCAGTTACTGTGGTTGCGACAGTAGTCATACTGTTTGTTGCCCTGTTCTGGTAAGGAGTCCGGAATGATTAATCCAAATCCAAAACGCTCTGACGAACCCGTATTCTGGGGCCTGTTTGGTGCAGGCGGTATGTGGAGCGCAATCATTGCGCCGGTAATGATCCTGCTGGTAGGCATTATGCTGCCGCTGGGCTTTGTTCCTGATGCTTTCAGCTATGAACGCGTACTGGCATTCGCTCAGAGCTTCATCGGACGTGCGTTTCTGTTCCTGATGATCGTTCTGCCGCTGTGGTGTGGTTTACACCGTATGCACCACGCGATGCATGACCTGAAAATCCACGTGCCTGCTGGCAAATGGGTATTCTACGGACTGGCAGCAATCCTGACCGTTGTAACGGCTATTGGTATTCTGACCATCTAAGTACATGCGTTAATAATCAGGCCCGCCATTGGCGGGCCTTTTTATTTGTGCAGCACTCCTGTCAACCAACGGGAAAATTCACGCATCGCGGGTGTCTCCGGACGCGATTGCAAACGCGTTATCCAGTAACTTCCCAAATCAATCTGCGTTAAAAACGGTTGAACGATTCGTTCCCTACTGAGTAAATGCGTGAACATTCTGACTGGCGCAATTGCCACACCGATCCCCGCCTGCGCGGCTTCCAGCATGGTGACGGACGAATCAAACACCACCACGTTGTGCGTCGGTGACGGAGGCGCCTCTCCGGCGGCCTGCATCCAAAGCGTCCATTCATCCCGCCGATACGATCGTAATAACGGAAATTTCAGGATGTCCGCAGGCGTTTGAATCTGCGAAGCCAATGTTGGCGAACACAGTGGAGACATCAGCGCGCTACATAAATATTGCGCGTCGGTATCGTGCCAGGCTCCCCCTCCGTAGCGAATGGTATAATCCAGCCCTTCGGCAGCGGGATCCACGCGGTTATTATGGGTAGAAATATGCAAATCAACATGCGGGTAACTGCGCTTAAAATCGCCCAGTAGAGGAAACAGACACCCAACCGCAAAGGTCCCCACCACGCCAATTTTAAGTTTTTCCTGGGTCTGTTTGGTAGCAAAACGATCCAGCATCCCCGCCATACGATCGAAAGAGTCATTAAGTACAGGTAACAGACTTTCCCCTTCAGTCGTCAACATTAATCCACGAGAACCGCGCACAAAAAGCTGACAATTTAGCTGCTGCTCCAGCGCTTTTACATGCTGACTGATGGCAGAATGCGTCACGTTGAGCTCAATCGCGGCGCGGGTAAAACTGAGATGTCTGGCGGCGGCTTCAAAAGCCCGCAGCGAGTTAAGAGGGATATAGCTACGCGTCATCATCCGGCCTGTTAGAAAAACTTATATCTGCTGCTAAATTTAACCGTTTGTCAACACGGTGCAAATCAAACACACTGATTGCGTCTGACGGGCCCGGACACCTTTTTGCTTTTAATTACGGAACTGATTTCATGATGAAAAAATCGTTATGCTGCGCTCTGCTGCTGACAGCCTCTTTCTCCACATTTGCTGCCGCAAAAACAGAACAACAGATTGCCGATATCGTTAATCGCACCATCACCCCGTTGATGCAGGAGCAGGCTATTCCGGGTATGGCCGTTGCCGTTATCTACCAGGGAAAACCCTATTATTTCACCTGGGGTAAAGCCGATATCGCCAATAACCACCCAGTCACGCAGCAAACGCTGTTTGAGCTAGGATCGGTTAGTAAGACGTTTAACGGCGTGTTGGGCGGCGATGCTATCGCCCGCGGCGAAATTAAGCTCAGCGATCCGGTCACGAAATACTGGCCAGAACTGACAGGCAAACAGTGGCAGGGTATCAGCCTGCTGCACTTAGCCACCTATACGGCAGGCGGCCTACCGCTGCAGATCCCCGATGACGTTACGGATAAAGCCGCATTACTGCATTTTTATCAAAACTGGCAGCCGCAATGGACTCCGGGCGCTAAGCGACTTTACGCTAACTCCAGCATTGGTCTGTTTGGCGCGCTGGCGGTGAAACCCTCAGGAATGAGTTACGAAGAGGCAATGACCAGACGCGTCCTGCAACCATTAAAACTGGCGCATACCTGGATTACGGTTCCGCAGAACGAACAAAAAGATTATGCCTGGGGCTATCGCGAAGGGAAGCCCGTACACGTTTCTCCGGGACAACTTGACGCCGAAGCCTATGGCGTGAAATCCAGCGTTATTGATATGGCCCGCTGGGTTCAGGCCAACATGGATGCCAGCCACGTTCAGGAGAAAACGCTCCAGCAGGGCATTGCGCTCGCGCAGTCTCGCTACTGGCGTATTGGCGATATGTACCAGGGATTAGGCTGGGAGATGCTGAACTGGCCGCTGAAAGCTGATTCGATCATCAACGGCAGCGACAGCAAAGTGGCATTGGCAGCGCTTCCCGCCGTTGAGGTAAACCCGCCCGCCCCCGCAGTGAAAGCCTCATGGGTGCATAAAACGGGCTCCACTGGTGGATTTGGCAGCTACGTAGCCTTCGTTCCAGAAAAAAACCTTGGCATCGTGATGCTGGCAAACAAAAGCTATCCTAACCCTGTCCGTGTCGAGGCGGCCTGGCGCATTCTTGAAAAGCTGCAATAACTGACGATGAGGCCCAGGATATTGGGCCTCCTTTCTTTCTCTTTTTTTCCTGTTGTCATCTACACTTAACAAAAATACAGCAAGGAAAATCCCATGCGCATTTTGCCCGTCGTTGCTGCAGTTACGGCTGCATTCCTGGTTGTCGCGTGCAGCTCCCCGACACCGCCGAAAGGCGTTACCGTGGTAAATAACTTTGATGCCAAACGCTATCTGGGAACCTGGTATGAAATTGCGCGCTTCGACCATCGTTTCGAGCGCGGGTTGGATAAAGTGACCGCAACGTACAGCTTGCGCGACGACGGCGGCATCAACGTTATTAATAAGGGCTATAACCCTGACAGGGAGATGTGGCAGAAAACGGAAGGGAAAGCCTATTTCACCGGCGACCCAAGCAGAGCCGCGCTTAAGGTTTCGTTCTTCGGCCCCTTCTATGGCGGGTATAACGTAATTGCACTCGACCGGGAATATCGTCACGCGCTGGTTTGTGGTCCGGATCGCGACTACCTGTGGATCCTTTCACGGACCCCTACTATTTCAGATGAAATGAAACAGCAAATGTTAGCCATCGCGACCCGGGAAGGGTTTGAGGTGAATAAACTGATTTGGGTGAAACAGCCCGGCGCTTAGTGAGTGCTCAGCTTCAGACCAATAATGCCAGCAACGATCAGCCCAAGGCTCAGCAAACGTGCCGGGCTGGCAGACTCACCCAGCAGCAAAATTCCTGTAATGGCCGCCCCAACAGCGCCAATACCGGTCCAGACCGCATAAGCGGTTCCTACAGGCAACGTGCGCATTGCCCAGGAGAGCATGGCGATACTGACGATCATCGCCGCAATAGTGATAATGCTTGGCGTAAGACGCGTAAAACCGTGGGTGTATTTCAGGCCAATCGCCCAGACGACTTCGAGCAAACCTGCAATTAATAAAACGATCCAGGACATATCAGGCTCCAGAACAATGGGGCCGTCCCCGGTGAAAGAAGCGTTTGCAGGTCGTCCTGCAAAGCTGATGTGTGAAATGGCATTTTTGCCCGGAAGAAAATGAATTTCAACCTTTTTATTCACTGCCTGCTAAAAGCAAGAATTAAGCATAATTAGCGGCGTAGTTCCCGCATTTGGCACTCATCGGAGTTCTCTATGATGAAGGGCTTTCTGAAACCAGAAAGTCGATTGCCCCTCTTCTGAATGCGAAACGTTTATGCTTAAAATTTTAGTGATTGACCGGTGCCACTTTACCCGCACAGGGATAGAGGCCTTGCTTAATCATTCTGGCAGGTTCAGCTCCTCATTTCTGGTATCAGGAATCAATAATCTCCTGTTAGCAAAAGAGCATATTTTGCAATGGAAACCGCATCTGGTGATCGCGGATTTATACAGTTTTATTAGCGAGACGCACTCCAGTCCGCCAATTAAACCTTTTTTTATGAGTTGTGGCGTCATCCCACTAATTTTACTGCAATCAGCAGACAGACAGCATGCCCCCATCGTGCCCTCTCAATCCGTAGCCCATTCGGTCTTGACCAAGCACACCACGCTGAACACACTCTCCCACACAATTCAGGAAGCGCTTCAGGTTCGCCCCGCATTAGAAATAGCCAAAAATGCCACGCCTTTGCTTACGCCGCAGGAGGAGAAAGTATTATCAATGTGGATGGATGGTGTGAGTAACAATGCCATTGCCGCCGCGCTCAGCATTCATGGCAAAACGGTCTACACCTATAAGCGGAATATCCGTATGAAACTGCACCTGGGGAACCGCTTCTCGCCGTTCCTTTCACTCCCAGGGAAGGGTGATTAACGGTACGACACGACGTCGTACCGTTCTTCATTATTGCTGAGCTTTTGTCGCTGCACCAGAAATGGCGCTACCGCCTTCAGAAATATCCTGTCCTACGCCTCGTGTGGTATTACACGCGGTTAAAACGGAAGAAAGTACCAACACAGAAAAGATCGCAGCAATTGTCTTCTTAACCATAACGTCTTCCTTTTCTAGCCAATATTGTTTGTGTATAGCTACTTAATAATAGACAAGATCCGGGAGTGTGATGGATAAACAACCGTTTTTAAGACTATATGACAGGATTAGCTGGCGGCGTGAGAAATTGAATTGCCAAGATGTTTTATGTCTTCACCGAAGCCGCGCGCGGTATTGCATCCCGTCAGGAGGGTGCTGGTGAAAAGGAGTAGCATTACAAGACCGAGAAGACGTTTCATCATTCCTGCCCTGGAAAAAGTATGGCGCAGCAACCTGCGCCATAAGATCAAATGGAAGACTTATTTTACGCGAGAAACGTATTCGCCGGAGCGGGTATCCACTTTGATCACTTCGCCGATCTGTACGAACAGCGGAACTTTAACGACTGCGCCGGTAGACAGGGTAGCCGGTTTGCCGCCAGTACCAGCGGTATCACCTTTCAGACCTGGGTCGGTTTCAACAACTTCCAGCTCAACGAAGTTCGGCGGAGTTACGGAGATCGGCTGACCGTTCCACAGGGTCACGATGCATTCAGCCTGGTCCAGCAGCCATTTGGCGTTATCGCCTACCGCTTTCTCGTCTGCAGCCAACTGTTCGAAAGTGGTGTTATTCATAAAGTGCCAGAACTCACCGTCGCTATACAGGAAGGTCAGGTTCATGTCGGCTACGTCTGCGCCTTCAGCGGAGTCAGTAGACTTGAAGGTTTTCTCTACGCGAGTACCGGTCAGCAGGCGACGCAGCTTAACGCGCGCAAACGCCTGGCCTTTACCTGGTTTAACGAATTCGCTGGCTTCAACCGCATAAGGTTCGCCGTCCAACATGATTTTAAGACCAGCACGAAAATCGTTGCTATAGTACGTTGCCATAAGGCCCTCTGAAAATTGTTAACTGGTAGCTAAGCCACAAAATGGCGCATATTGTAACCCTAAATACCCCATCCAGAGAAGATTGGTTATCGCAACTTGCCGATGTTGTGACCGATCCCGATGAACTTCTGCATCTTTTGAACATAGATGCAGATGAAAAACTGTTGGCCGGACGCGACGCGAGACGGCTTTTCGCCCTGCGCGTGCCGCGTGCGTTTATTGCCCGCATGGAGAAAGGCAACCCGGACGATCCGCTTTTACGTCAGGTGCTGACTGCCCAGGAAGAGTTTGTGGCCGCGCCAGGCTACTCAACCGACCCACTGGAAGAACAGCACAGCGTGGTTCCCGGTCTGCTGCATAAATATCGCAATCGGGCACTGCTGCTGGTTAAAGGCGGTTGCGCGGTAAATTGTCGCTATTGCTTCCGCCGACACTTCCCATACGCCGAAAACCAAGGCAATAAGCGCAACTGGCAGGTCGCCCTCGACTACATTAACGCGCACCCTGAGCTGGATGAAATCATCTTCTCTGGTGGCGATCCGTTAATGGCCAAGGACCACGAACTGGACTGGTTGCTCACGCAACTGGAAGCTATCCCGCACATTAAGCGTCTGCGTATTCACAGCCGTTTGCCAATAGTGATCCCGGCGCGCATTACAGAAGGACTGGTCGAGCGTTTTGCGCACTCCTCCTTGCAGATTCTGCTGGTCAATCACATTAACCATGCCAATGAAATTGATGAGACGTTTCGCCAGGCGATGAGCAGTCTGCGCGCCGCGGGCGTTACGTTACTCAACCAAAGCGTATTGCTGCGTGACGTAAACGATAACGCACAAACCCTGGCTAACCTTAGCAACGCACTGTTTGATGCCAGTGTGATGCCCTATTACCTGCACGTGCTGGATAAAGTGCAGGGTGCCGCACACTTTATGGTCAGCGACGATGAAGCGCGTCGCATTATGCGTGAGCTTCTGACGCTAGTTTCCGGCTATATGGTCCCCAAACTGGCGCGTGAAATTGGTGGAGAGCCAAGTAAAACACCGCTGGATCTGCAGTTACGCCAACAATAGCCATTACTGAGTGTCCGATTCCGGACACTCACCACGATTAATTATTATTTGAATCTCCACAAGTGGAGCCTCGCTTTTAATCTGTGCTATTTTAATTAGCGCAGTTCAATCATTCATTCGTAAACATTATCAATAGTTTCAAATGCAGAATATTAATAAATATATGGTTAAGGAGAACCTTTTATGGCTATAAGTATTAAGGGCATTAATACTGGCATTATTCGCCAAAAGAATGAATTTGTTGCCATGGCATTAAAAATAAAAGAACCAAGAAACAAAGAATCTCTCTTTTTTCTCTCTCCACTTGGACTTAGAGACCTGCTTATCGCGCTGGAGAGCCGGCTGTTCGCCATTTCTCAGCTAAACAAAGACGAGCGTATGCAATATGAAAAGACATGCGATAAAGCCAGCAAAAAAATGCACGAGAATATTCCGTCAATTCAGGAAGATGAACTAAAAAATGCGGATATTAACCGTCGCATAAATTCGCTGATGTTAGTGGATGACAAAGGCGAGAATTTAACATTTTCTCTGACGTTACATGACGGACAAACATGCGAATTACTGGTTAATGAATTACAGATTCAGGTGTTGGCGCATGCAATTATTCACGCAATAAATAATGCTGGCATGAGAGAACTCGCGCTACGAATAACATCGCTGCTGGATTTCCTGCCGCTGTACGATGTTGATTGTCAGCAAAACGACAATCTGGAATACGACTCTTATACACAACCCGAATGGAAACATAACCTGTTTAATCATTATCTGGCGATTATTTACCGCTATAAAGATGATAAAGGAAAAGCCCAGTTCTGTGGTTCGGTAGTGAAAACTCGCGCCCTTTCCGGTAGCAAAGAAGCCGAAGCCATTACTCGCCGCCTTCTCGACTTCAGCCCGCGGCTGAAAAAACTTGCCGGTGTACCGTGCCAGGTGTTTGTCAGAACGTTGACGGGTGATAAGGCGCAAAAGCTCAATCAGGATCAGTGCCTGCGCGCACTGCATCATTTACGCGTTCAGTCTGCGCATAAAACTCAGAATGCCTGATGGCGCTGCGCTTATCAGGCCTACGATTGCATGAGCCTGTCCAGGCCACTTTATTACACAAAATCATTCAATCTGCATCGCGGCGGCAAGCGAAGAAATCCCCAGGAGCATAGATAACTATGTGACTGGGGTTTCATAGCGCAGTCAACAAAGAGGCAGCTTGAAGGATGAAGTGTAATCAGTTAGGGCACTTATAAACCTGACCAATCATCTCACTGGCGGTAGGAACAAAGCTGGACAGCATTCCCTGCGATGGGCTGCTGACGCCATAAATCACGTTACCGCCCATTGCCGCAGCCTGGTTACGCAGATCGTTTGCTGCGCCACGCATTGAGCCGCCCTCTTCGCCGTGCTGGCCTGAAAGCCAGTTGCTTTGCTTACCGGTTGCGGTGCCTATCAATTGGCACTCTGCACCAGGCTTGTCTTCAACAAAACGTACGCTTTGCCCGGCAGAACTCAGTTCGTTGCTGGAGCTACAACCCGCCATCAGTAGCGCGGCACCAACGATCCCTGCTAAATATTTCACGTGCATGTCATTCCCCATAATCAATTAGTTGGACGTTTTGTCCGTAGCTGAATCATATACTAAAAAGATGACCAAAAGAAAAACCCCCGGACATTTCTGCCCGAGGGTTTCTCAATTCTGGGAGATGAGCACCCAAATCATTCTGGTTGCAGGAAGGCGGCCAGTTTGTTAATCCCCAGGAGCTTACTCAAGTAAGTGACTGGGGTTAGCAAACGCAGCCAACGCATCTGCGGCCTGAAGGATGCAGGGTGTGGGCAATGTCGGGTAGCAGCAGCGCATTACTGCGCCGCCGCCCCCTAAGAACCGTACATGCGAGTTTCCCCGCATACGGCTCAAGCCTTAATAAGTTCAACCGACGGGTTGAACCGGCAGAGATGGTTAGCCTTTTGGGGGATATGGGTCATTTCCGTAAGAATTTCTTTCACGAATTTGCCCGTTCTCCCCATGAATAAGAACTTCACTCTTTTGATTTCTCGCAATATCGCGTGCAGCCTCAAAAGCTTCTTGCTGCGTACGATGATGCGACGTATCGCGAGTGTTTTTCTCACCACGTACAGCCCAACCATCATCCCGTTTCACTACATGTTGATTTTTACCCATGCTAAGGCTCCATTCTTTGGTCAGATAACTACCAAATATCCCCAGAGAACAGGCAGGGATACAGGTTGTGACTCCATCCATAACGTACGGCTCAACCTATATGAATTCCCTATCGAAATTGTGGTATTACGTTTCAATTTCAACCCCCTTCTCATCAGTATTTTCAACATGCCATTGGATGTGGCAGCCCGGATGCAGCATTTCCAGATTCTCAAGCTCGTCACCGCCGCCCAGATGCCTCTGGTGCTTATGGTGAACGTGCCAGCCTGTTTCCATCGTAATTAACTGGTTACAGAGCGGGCAGCGTTTCTCCTGCCTGAGCCAGAGCGCCAGCAACTTCTTCCTGCCCTGCATGGTTTCCTTCCAGCGACGCTCAAGGCGTTGCTCAAAGTACGGTTCCCATTCAGACAGATAAGGGTTAGCCTCCGCCTTTATCTTGGTATGTCGTTTAATGACGGTGTCTTTTGCATAGACTAAAGTCACCGGACTCTCCTTATCCTCCCGCCATTGAAACGTCCAGCGACGGTTATTTACCGTATGAAAGTATTTATTTTTCACCCAGCGTTTATTGCGGTTTTTATGCCGCCTGCAACACCAGCGCCAGAGCAGCTTCCAGACACGGTAATCGACATAGCTGAACGTCTCCTTCGCCACCACATGCCGGTGATAGTTCGCCCAACCCCGTAATGCCGGATTGAGCTGGCGTATCAGCCAGTCCTGCGTTTGCGTCGGGTGACGCTTCACAATGTCCCTCACTTTCACCAGAAACGTTCGCAGGTTCTTATGGGAAGGCTTTATCAGCATTTTCCCGCGATACTTGCGCACGTTCTGACCGAGGAAGTCAAAACCCTGCTCAATATGCGTTATCACCGTTTTCTCCGGCGACAGTTGCAACCCCCGTTCCACCATAAAGGCCTCAACGAGAGGTTTAACTTCATTCTCCAGCAACTCTTGCGAGATACCGGTGATGATAAAGTCGTCTGCATAACGCACATAGTTGACCTTGGTCTTGTAGCTGGCTTTGGTATTTTTCACCCCAAATCGGGATTCAAGCACCGCTTCCAGTCCATCAAGCGCCATATTGGCCAGTACCGGCGAGATAATGCCGCCCTGAGGCGTTCCCGCACCGGTTGCATAGTAATGACCAGACTCCATGTAACCTGCCTTCAGCCATTTACCCAGCACCTGCTTATCCATCGGGATATGCGCCAGTAGCCAGTCATGACTGATGTTATCGAAACACCCTTTGATGTCGCCCTCCAGCACCCACTGCGCCGAGTTGCCCCGGCTGAGCACTACAAAGCATTGTTCAATAGCATCCGCCGTTGAACGCATCGGACGAAAACCATAACTGTTGCGGTCGGCTGTTGTTTCCGACACGGGTTCCAGCGCCAGCAGATATAACGCCTGCATGGCTCTGTCTCTCATGGTCGGAATCCCGAGCGGACGCAACTTGCCGTTCGACTTCGGGATATACACCCGCCGCAGCGGTTTAGGGTGATATCCGGTTCTCTTCATATCGAAGATAGCCTCCCATTTGGTTTTCGGGGTATTCCATAACTTTCCATCCACTCCGGGGGTATCCCTGCCCCGGTTTTCCGTGACTCGCCTGACCGCTAATGCCTTAGCCGCCAGCGAACGGGTCAGCATTCGCTGCAGCGCTTTTACCCGCCGCCACTCCTGCTGTTGCGCCGCCTTCGCAATGCGTACCTGTAGCTTTCTCACCGCTTCTGAGGTTTTGCGCCAGTTAATGGCGTGCCACCTTTCCGGGCGGGAAGATGCAGATACCGCCTGCGATTCAACTCGCGTTCCGGTATTCACCTTGCTATCCTCCTGAATGCTCGTGCAGAGCACCCTGAGGACGGACGTGGATTCCCCCGAGGGAGAAATCACGTTTCGCCCCTCGGGGTACATTCAATAGGCTTTACAAGCCTTACTGCGATTTAAGACCAGCCGGAAGTCTGCCCCGTTTCCGGTGAAGCCCTGTTTCATGCTTCTGTCCGCACCATTACAGCGCGGCATTTGCTTTCTCCGGCCTCCTCTACCCGCATACCCAACAGTTTGCCTTACGGCTCCCCTGCCTCGATGAGGCGGATATACGGGCTTACCGAGTTCCATACAGATGACACGTATCGGTTAGGTTCTGCCTATCCACCGGTGAAACAACATCAGCGTATCCCCAGATGTAAAAGAGATAACCTGTTCACCCACCTTTTGGTCAAAGCGTATCAACGACTTACGCTCAATGCGGCTGACGGTGTTTAACAGCAGTTCACGTACGTTAACCTTACGATACAGCCTGGCCTCTCATGGTCATGTCGTTAGACCAATCCAGATGGCGTCCTCGCGGATACCAGCCGCCGCTTGCGCGGGAGTACGTTGTCAGGAAGCTTCGCACCTCACCGTTACCAGTGACGCACTATCCTTAGGCTACCGTTGGCTGAACAACGGGTTCTTCTTCGCTATTTCTGCTCAGGAAATAGCGACAGAACAATCACCCGTACAGCTTGCGCTGCATTCCTCTTGTGAAGATCGCGAGCAAAACGATCCCGCCCTGTTCATGAATCCATGAAAGGATGAAATGAAGATGTATGACACGAGGTGTCACAATCGTTGAGATGTAACGTCGATTTGGGATTCACCGACGTCAGCCCTGACGGGCACTCCGCGCAGAATTAACCGCTGCAGATAACTGAGTGAAAGTAATGGGCGCGTTACTGCTCATCACTGAAAGGTTACCCAAACTTCGGGGGCGTATTCCACCGTCGAAACGGCTCACCTTCGGCTACGCTAAACGGCTTTCGGGAGCGGGGACTAGCCCCGCTCTCCTGGGGCACGTAAGCTAACTGTTAGAGAGGGAATTTCTCTGTTTATTCAGTTAGTTACGCAGAGGAATGCGACTCTCGTCGCACTACATCATGCCGCCCATTCCACCCATACCACCCATACCGGCAGCACCTAAGTCAGGCGCATCGCCTTTCGGCAGGTCGGTAACCATGCACTCGGTGGTGATCATCAGACCCGCAACAGAAGCCGCGTACTGCAGAGCAGAACGGGTTACTTTGGTTGGATCCAGGATACCCATGTCGATCATGTTGCCGTATTCTTCAGTTGCAGCGTTGTAACCGTAGTTACCGTCACCAGCTTTCACTGTGTTAGCCACTACAGACGGCTCTTCGCCGCAGTTCAGTACGATTTGACGCAGTGGGGATTCCATTGCGCGCAGCGCAACTTTGATACCTACATTCTGGTCTTCGTTCTGACCTTTCAGGCCGGCAATTTTAGACGCTACGCGAATCAGCGCAACACCACCACCAGCAACCACGCCTTCTTCTACCGCAGCACGGGTAGCGTGCAGGGCATCTTCAACGCGGGCTTTCTTCTCTTTCATTTCAACTTCAGTCGCAGCACCAACTTTGATAACCGCAACGCCGCCTGCCAGTTTCGCTACGCGCTCCTGCAGTTTTTCACGGTCATAGTCGGAAGTTGCTTCTTCGATCTGCTGACGAATCTGAGTCACGCGACCCTGGATTGCAGCTTCGTCGCCCACGCCATCAATGATGGTGGTGGTATCTTTGTTGATAACAACGCGTTTCGCCTGACCCAGATCTTCCAGAGTTGCTTTTTCCAGCTCCATACCGATCTCTTCAGAGATAACGGTACCACCGGTCAGGGTAGCGATATCCTGCAGCATTGCTTTACGACGATCGCCGAAGCCAGGTGCTTTAACCGCAGCGACTTTCACGATACCGCGCATGGTGTTAACAACCAGAGTTGCCAGCGCTTCGCCTTCAACATCTTCAGCGATGATCAGCAGCGGTTTACCTGCTTTCGCTACAGCTTCCAGAACCGGCAGCATTTCGCGGATGTTGGAGATTTTCTTGTCAGCCAGCAGGATGAACGGGCTTTCCAGTTCTACTGCGCCAGTTTCCGGCTTGTTGATGAAGTAAGGAGACAGGTAGCCACGGTCGAACTGCATACCTTCAACCACGTCCAGTTCGTCCTGCAGACCAGTACCGTCTTCAACGGTGATCACGCCTTCTTTACCGACTTTGTCCATCGCTTCAGCGATCAGTTTACCTACGGTTTCGTCGGAGTTAGCGGAGATGGTACCAACCTGAGCAATAGCTTTAGAGTCGGAGCACGGTACGGACAATGCTTTCAGTTCTTCAACAGCAGCAGCGACAGCTTTGTCGATACCACGTTTCAGATCCATCGGGTTCATGCCCGCAGCAACGGCTTTCAGACCTTCAGTGATGATGGACTGAGCCAGTACGGTTGCGGTGGTGGTACCGTCACCTGCAGCGTCGTTCGCTTTAGAGGCAACTTCTTTCACCATCTGCGCACCCATGTTTTCGAACTTGTCTTCCAGTTCGATTTCACGTGCTACGGAAACACCATCTTTAGTGATGGTCGGTGCACCGAAAGATTTATCCAGAACTACGTTACGGCCTTTTGGACCGAGGGTAACTTTCACTGCATCTGCCAGTACGTTTACGCCGCGCAGCATTTTCACACGAGCGTCGTTACCGAATTTTACGTCTTTAGCTGCCATTTTCTCTTTCCCTTAAATTCGTATGTTCAGTGTCGTTCGCGGATTAGGCTTCAACAATCGCCAGGATGTCGCTTTCAGACATGATCAACACTTCTTCATTGTCGATCTTCTCAGATTTAACACCGTAGCCATCGTTGAAAATAACGATATCGCCGACTTTCACGTCCAGCGGCTGTACGGTACCGTTGTCCAGGATGCGACCCTTACCGACAGCGATGATTTCGCCACGAGTTGATTTACCTGCTGCAGAACCAGTCAGTACGATGCCGCCAGCAGATTTGGATTCAACTTCTTTACGTTTGACGATCACACGATCATGTAACGGACGAATACTCATTGATAGCTCTCCTTTGAGAAAGTCTTTATCAGTTATGGGTGACGCCGGCCCGTAAACGGTTTCCCGGCTAGTGACCAGAGAGATGGGGATGGGGTTTTGTGCCTTCAAGGGGGCAAGCGAAAAAAATTTTTTATCAGCAGAAAATCCCGTCAAAACGCCGACGCACCTCACATTTCATAACGATTTCAGTCACGTCGTCATAAGCAAATCTGATTGTGATACCATCAAAAATCTGCGCTGTAGCCCGGTCAATGGGCATAACCGGATAACAACTTATGAGCGGACTGAAACAAGAGCTGGGACTGGCTCAGGGCGTTGGCCTGTTGTCGACATCATTGTTGGGTACAGGCGTTTTTGCCGTCCCCGCGCTGGCCGCACTGGTTGCGGGCAACAACAGCCTGTGGGCATGGCCGGCGCTGATTGTTTTGGTCTTTCCCGTAGCGATTGTCTTCGCCGTACTGGGTCGTCATTTTCCCAGCGCAGGCGGTGTGGCGCATTTTGTCGGCATGGCCTTTGGTTCGCGCCTGGAGCGCGTCACCGGATGGTTATTTTTGTCGGTCATTCCTGTCGGCTTGCCTGCGGCATTGCATATCGCCGCCGGATTCGGTCAGGCGATGTTTGGCTGGCATGACGAGCAGCTTCTGCTGGCTGAGCTCGGTACGCTGGCATTGGTTTGGTACATCGGCTCCCGCGGCGCAAGCTCAAGCGCTAATCTGCAAACGGTCATTGCCGGACTGATTGTTGCCCTCATTGTTGCTATCTGGTGGGCGGGCGATCTGAAACCAGGCGAAATCCCCTTCCCTGCAATTACCGACATCGAGCTTCCTGGCCTGTTCGCCGCGCTGTCGGTGATGTTCTGGTGTTTTGTCGGCCTTGAAGCGTTTGCCCACCTGGCGTCCGAATTCAAAAATCCGGAACGAGACTTCCCACGCGCGCTGATGATTGGCCTGCTGCTGGCAGGGTCTGTTTATTGGGCATGCACCGTCGTCGTTCTCCATTTTGGTGCTTACGGCGAGCAAATGGCGGCGGCGGCATCATTGCCTGAAATCGTCGTGCAGCTGTTTGGCGTACAGGCACTGTGGGTGGCCTGCATCATTGGTTATCTGGCCTGTTTTGCCAGCCTCAACATTTATATTCAAAGTTTCGCCCGGCTGGTCTGGTCGCAAGCCCAGTATAAGCCGGAGAGTTATCTGGCTCGTCTGTCCCCCCGCCACCTTCCTCGCAATGCGCTAAACGCCGTATTGGGCTGCTGCGTAGTCAGTACTCTGTGCATCTATATGCTGCAAATCAATCTCGATGCGTTAATCGTCTACGCCAACGGCATCTTTATTATGATTTATTTGCTGTGCATGTTGGCGGGTTGTCGATTACTAAAAGGGCATTATCGCGCGCTGGCGGTCATTGGCGGTCTGCTGTGTCTGTTGCTGCTGGCGATGGTCGGCTGGAAGAGTCTGTACGCGTTGATTATGCTGGCAGGGCTGTGGCTGTTTTTACCCCGCAGGCCGGAAAAGGCAACGTTGACGCCATCATCCGGCCGATAAACACTTTTGCCGGATGGCGCTAACGCTTATCCGGCCTACATACTGATGCTTAATCCCGACGATCGTCTTTATGTTCGATGCTGTCGCGCTTGTCATCTTTACGCTGAAATTCACCATCAAAAGTCTCACCGCCGCCGGTTCCGGCGCTAAAACCACCGCCAGGCATACGCGAAAAACGCAAATGTGGCAGCAGTTTCATCGTCAGATGTTTTTGCACCGGGGGTAATAAAAGAAGAAGACCGAGGAAATCGGTGAAAAAACCAGGCAGCACCAACAACAGGCCAGCGATAATCAATGATACGCTTTTGATCATTTCTGCAGCCGGACTTTCACCAGCCGCCATTTTTTGTTGCATCAGTAAAAAGTTCTTAAATCCCTGATTACGAACCAGAGACATACCGATAACCGACGTAAAAATAACCAAAATCAGCGTCATCAGGACGCCCATCACATGGGCAACCTGAATAAAAATAGATATCTCTATGTAAACATAGAGAAAAATGGCAAGCAATGGTATCCAGCGCAAAGGGATCTCCTGTTAATAACAGCCGTTTTGTTCAACTTCCGTTCGAAAAATTATGTTAATCGCATCGATTTGATATTGTGGTGGTTAGCAAAATTTCAAGTGCCTTGTACACTAATATTTGGGGTTAATCACAAAGGGGTGATCCATTTCACAGAATAATAAATAAGGGGTAAATTCCACGCTTTAAGTGATCCAGATTACGGTAGAAATCCTTAACCAGCATATGATCTCGGGTATCAGACCGATGCAGGGGATAATCGTCGGTCGAGAAACAATCGAAATCACATATATCCTGTGTGTTTAGTCAAATCATTGGCAGCTTGAAAAAGAAGGTTCACATGTTAAACAACATTCGTATCGAAGAAGACTTGTTGGGTACCAGGGAAGTTCCAGCGGACGCTTACTATGGTGTCCACACTCTGAGAGCGATTGAAAACTTCTACATTAGCAACAGCAAAATCAGCGATATTCCTGAATTTGTTCGCGGTATGGTAATGGTTAAAAAGGCAGCGGCTATGGCCAACAAAGAGCTGCAAACCATTCCTAAGAGTGTGGCAAATGCCATCATCGCGGCGTGTGATGAAGTCCTGAATAACGGAAAATGCATGGATCAGTTCCCGGTAGACGTTTACCAGGGTGGTGCGGGTACCTCCGTCAACATGAACACCAACGAAGTTCTGGCCAATATCGGTCTGGAACTGATGGGTCACCAGAAAGGTGAGTATCAGTACCTGAACCCGAACGACCACGTTAACAAATGTCAGTCTACCAACGACGCATACCCAACTGGCTTCCGTATCGCTGTATACGCATCCATCATCAAACTGGTTGATGCACTGAACCAGCTGCGTGAAGGCTTCGAGAAAAAAGCTGTTGAATTCCAGGACATCCTGAAAATGGGTCGTACCCAGCTGCAGGATGCTGTACCGATGACCCTCGGTCAGGAATTCCATGCTTTTAGCGTACTGTTGAAAGAAGAAGTGAAAAACATTAGCCGTACCGCTGAGCTGCTGCTGGAAGTTAACCTCGGCGCGACAGCAATCGGTACTGGTCTGAACACGCCGAAAGAGTACTCTCCGCTGGCAGTACAGAAACTGGCTGAAGTCACCGGCTTCGCCTGTGTTCCGGCAGAAGACCTGATTGAAGCAACTTCTGACTGTGGCGCATACGTTATGGTGCACGGCGCACTGAAACGTCTGGCTGTGAAGATGTCCAAAATCTGTAACGACCTGCGTTTGCTCTCCTCTGGTCCGCGTGCAGGTCTGAACGAGATCAACCTGCCGGAACTGCAGGCTGGTTCTTCTATCATGCCAGCTAAAGTGAACCCGGTTGTTCCGGAAGTCGTAAACCAGGTGTGCTTCAAAGTCATCGGTAACGACATCACTGTAACCATGGCATCTGAAGCTGGTCAGCTGCAGCTGAACGTAATGGAGCCGGTCATTGGTCAGGCAATGTTTGAATCCATTCACATTCTGAGCAACGCTTGCTACAACCTGCTGGAAAAATGCGTTAGTGGTATCACTGCTAACAAAGAAGTCTGTGAAGCGTTTGTATTCAACTCCATCGGCATCGTTACTTACCTCAACCCGTTCATTGGTCACCACAACGGCGACATCGTCGGTAAAATTTGTGCCGAAACCGGTAAGAGCGTACGTGAAGTTGTCCTGGAGCGCGGTCTGTTGACCGAGTCTGAACTGGACGATATCTTCTCTGCACAGAACCTGATGCACCCTGCTTATAAAGCAAAACGTTATACTGATGAAAGCGAACAGTAATCGTGTAGGGTAGTACCGGAGAAGGCACGTCATGATGACGTGCCTTTTTTCTTACTCGAAGTTACTTAAAAACAACAATTTAATATCAACTTGTTAAACAACAAGGAAGGCTAATATGATAGTTTTAGAACTTATCATCGTTTTGCTGGCAATCTTTTTAGGTGCCAGACTTGGGGGTATCGGTATTGGATTTGCAGGTGGGCTGGGTGTTCTGGTTCTCGCCGCTATCGGCGTAAAACCCGGTAATATCCCGTTCGATGTTATTTCCATCATCATGGCGGTTATCGCTGCCATTTCAGCTATGCAGATTGCAGGTGGTCTGGACTATCTGGTTCATCAAACTGAAAAACTGCTGCGTAAAAACCCGAAATACATCACGATCCTTGCACCTATCGTGACCTATTTCCTGACCATCTTCGCAGGTACCGGCAACATCTCTCTGGCAACGCTGCCAGTTATCGCCGAAGTTGCGAAAGAACAAGGGATCAAACCTTGCCGCCCGCTCTCTACTGCAGTGGTTTCTGCACAGATTGCGATTACGGCGTCTCCAATCTCCGCAGCCGTGGTTTACATGTCTTCCGTAATGGAAGGTCATGGCATCAGCTACATTCATCTGCTGTCCGTGGTCATTCCGTCCACCCTGCTGGCTGTTCTGGTCATGTCCTTCCTGGTAACTGCACTGTTCAACTCCAAACTGTCTGACGACCCGATTTATCGTAAGCGTCTGGAAGAAGGCCTGGTTGAACTGCGTGGTGAAAGACAAGTTGAAATCAAAGCTGGCGCAAAAACTTCTGTTTGGTTGTTCCTGCTGGGCGTGGTTTGTGTCGTCGTATATGCGATCGTCAACAGCCCAAGCCTCGGTCTGGTCGCTAAACCGCTGATGAACACCACCAACGCAATCCTGATCATCATGCTGAGCATCGCGACGCTGACCACGATCATCTGCCGCGTTGAAACTGACTCCATCCTGAACTCCAGCACTTTCAAAGCCGGTATGAGCGCCTGTATTTGTATCCTGGGTGTTGCATGGCTGGGTGATACCTTCGTATCTCACAACATTGACTGGATCAAAGATACTGCAGGTAGCGTAATTCAGGGTCATCCGTGGCTGCTGGCTGTCATCTTCTTCTTTGCTTCTGCACTGCTGTACTCTCAGGCTGCAACCGCTAAAGCACTGATGCCGATGGCTCTGGCTCTGAACGTTTCCCCACTGACTGCTGTTGCGTCTTTCGCCGCGGTTTCTGGCCTGTTCATTCTGCCAACCTACCCAACTCTGGTTGCGGCAGTTCAGATGGATGACACCGGTACAACTCGCATCGGTAAATTCGTCTTTAACCATCCGTTCTTCATCCCGGGTACTCTGGGTGTGGTTCTGGCTGTCTGCTTCGGCTTCTTGCTGGGCAGCTTCATGCTGTAAGTTTTTCCTGCAGGGTGCCTGGGCGCCCTGCAGTTCCTCCTCCCCACCCCGCTTTAACTAACATCCTTCCCTCGTCCGTTGTATAGTGACCATTCTTTTGCTGGTTACTCTGTTCTTTCGAGGTGTTTATGCTTGATGTAAAGAGTCAGGATATTTCCATCCCCGATACCGTTGTGGTGCTCTGTACCGCCCCGGATGAAGCAACCGCCCAGGATCTCGCCGCCAAAGTGCTGGCGGAGAAGCTGGCTGCCTGTGTGACCCTGCTACCCGGTGCGACCTCCCTCTACTATTGGGAAGGCAAACTGGAACAGGAATATGAAGTCCAGATGATTTTAAAAACCACCGTCACACACCAGCAAGCCCTTCTCGATTGCCTGAAGTCACATCATCCGTATCAAACGCCTGAACTTCTGGTTTTACCCGTCACTCACGGAGACTTTGATTACCGCTCATGGCTCAACGCATCCTTACGCTGATCCTGCTGCTGTGCAGCACATCTACCTTTGCCGGATTATTTGACGCGCCTGGCCGCTCGCAGTTTGTTCCTGCCGATCGGGCGTTTGTTTTTGATTTTCAGCAAAACCAACACGATCTGAACCTCACATGGCAGGTTAAAGATGGCTACTATCTGTATCGCAAACAGATAAACATTACGCCATCTCAGGCCGATATTGCTGAGGTAAAACTGCCGCCAGGCGTCTGGCATGAAGATGAGTTTTACGGCAAAAGTGAGATTTACCGTAAACAGCTGACTGTCCCGATCACGGTCAATCAGGCTAAGTCTGGCGCAACATTAACGATCACATATCAGGGCTGCGCCGACGCTGGATTTTGCTATCCGCCAGAAACAAAAACGGTGCCATTAAGTGAAGTGTCTGCCGGTTCTGCGGCGGCCCCTGCGCCAGCCCCAGCCACTGCAGATCCGCAAGAGAAACCGCAGCCCACGGCCCAACTCCCCTTCTCCGCGCTGTGGGCATTGCTGATCGGAATTGGTATCGCATTTACGCCTTGCGTACTGCCGATGTATCCGCTGATTTCCGGTATCGTACTGGGTGGCAAGCAACGCTTATCAACCGGACGGGCACTGCTGCTGACTTTTATCTACGTTCAAGGGATGGCGCTCACCTATACCGCGCTGGGTTTGGTTGTTGCAGCCGCCGGTTTGCAGTTCCAGGCCGCGCTTCAGCATCCCTACGTCCTGATTGGCCTTGCCGTCATCTTTACGCTGCTGGCTCTGTCAATGTTTGGCCTGTTCACGCTGCAACTGCCCTCATCGCTGCAAACGCGCCTCACGCTAATGAGTAACCGCCAGCAAGGCGGATCTCCCGGCAGCGTCTTTGCGATGGGGGCGATTGCTGGCCTCATCTGTTCTCCTTGCACAACGGCCCCGCTAAGCGCGATTTTGCTGTATATCGCTCAGAGCGGGAACATGTGGCTGGGAGGCGGCACACTGTATCTGTATGCTTTGGGGATGGGATTCCCCCTGATGCTGATTACCGTATTTGGCAACCGCCTGCTGCCTAAAAGTGGCCCATGGATGGAACATGTCAAAACCGCTTTTGGCTTTGTCATTCTGGCGCTTCCCGTCTTCTTACTCGAACGTATCGTTGGCGACGAGTGGGGCGTTCGCTTATGGTCACTGCTAGCCGTCGCGTTCTTTGGCTGGGCGTTCATCACCAGCCTACAGGCAAAGCACGCCTGGATGCGTATCGTGCAGATTGTCCTGTTAGCCGCAGCACTGGTAAGCGTGCGTCCATTGCAAGACTGGGCGTTCGGCGCACCACATGCTCAAACCCAGGCACATCTTAACTTCACGCCGGTGGCATCGGTAGATGCGTTAAATCAAGCACTGGCGCAAGCTAAAGGCAGGCCAGTCATGCTGGATCTGTATGCCGACTGGTGTGTAGCCTGTAAGGAATTTGAAAAGTACACGTTCAGTAATCCGCAGGTTCAGCAAGCGCTAGGCAACACGGTGCTATTGCAGGCAGATGTGACAGCAAACAATGCCCAGGATGTCGCTCTCCTGAAACATCTACAGGTTTTAGGTTTGCCGACTATCTTGTTCTTTGATGCCGATGGGAAAGAGCACCCGGAAGCTCGGGTTACGGGCTTTATGGATGCCGCGACCTTCAGCGCACATTTGCGCGATCGCCAACCGTGAGCGACACTTGCAACAGGAAATACGGAGGAGAATACCGTGCAACGTGAAGATGTCCTGGGAGAAGCCCTGAAATTACTTGAGGTGCAAGGGATAGCCAATACCACGCTGGAAATGGTGGCCGAACGCATCGATTATCCTCTGGATGAACTGCAGCGCTTTTGGCCCGATAAAGAGGCCATTCTGTACGATGCGCTACGCTACCTCAGCCAGCGGGTGGATATCTGGCGGCGTCAGCTTTTGCTGGATGACACGCTGAGCGCTGAGCAGAAATTACTGGCGCGCTACACTGCGCTGTCCGAATGCGTGAGCAATAATCGCTATCCCGGCTGTCTGTTCATCGCCGCCTGTACGTTTTACCCCGATCCCGGGCATCCGATCCATCAGTTAGCCGATCAGCAAAAAAAGGCGGCACATGACTTCACCCATGAGCTGCTGACTACGCTGGAAGTTGACGACCCGGCAATGGTCGCCAAACAGATGGAACTGGTGCTGGAAGGCTGCCTGAGCCGCATGCTGGTTAATCGTAGCCATGCTGATGTCGAAACGGCACACCGCCTGGCTGAAGATATCCTGCGCTTTGCCCAGTGCCGAATGGGCGGTGCGCTGACCTAAGCGAGCATTACCTGTTTTCGTCGCCTCTGCCGGATAGATTTGTGCAAACTTCAGGCATAACCATGCAGATTGCCGCAATATTAAGCGGTTGAACAATGTTTCCAGAAATTTGATTGACTGACAGACGTGAATACGGTTTAATGCGCCCCGTTGCCCGGATAGCTCAGTCGGTAGAGCAGGGGATTGAAAATCCCCGTGTCCTTGGTTCGATTCCGAGTCCGGGCACCAATATTCATAAGGCCTCGCTGCAAAGCGGGGCTTTTTCCTTTTCTGGCTACGGTAGATTTCTGGTCGTTGCAACACGTTATTTGTTTGCTGGATTTCTCGCTATTTTCGCAGATGTTCGTTACTTTTACACACCTCAACACCCTCTGATGTGTCTCTTCCTTACCCCACTGCTACGGTCTTTCTACGGTCCTCTACGGTTCCTTTCTCTAAGATTATTCATAATGAAGCAGAGAATACGGGGGAAATGGGGGATTTCATAATTTACTTTATTTAACAACAAATTACCTTCCATTACCCCCGGGGGAAGACCGGGGAGACTCCTCTTCAGGCAAGGGGGAAGAACTCAGCGTTATCAACTCCCCTTGTCAGTCGGGTGTTTCCACCATCTACTCCACCTGTAATATTCCTTTTTTTCACCTTATGATTCTTCGCATCAGCAAAATCCCCCGCTTTCCACGTCATTAAAAAATGACTCAGCCCCATCGGAATTCCTTACCTGAACATAAACTTTGAACTGTAATACTTACATTAAACAATGTGTATTACCGATTTAAAATAGCCATAACCCAGCCCCTTTATAAGGGGCTAGATTTTGTTAGAAAATAATATTACTTATATCAGAAATAGCATTCAAAGATCCTCTATAGTCGCTCCCTGTTTTAGGAAGAATGTAAGAGTATCTGGAATCACCATTATATACTAACTTCCAATGCTTACCTTCCTCAGACAACTCAAACCCAAGTTCCTTAAGCTGCCTTGACGTTGCCTTATCCATACTCCTGTAGCCATTAAGTGCTCTTTTCAAATGAGTTTGACGCGAATTTGCTTCCATAGTTTGAGGGTTATTGGAAATTAAAGAAGATAATATATGATTACTTCGACTACCCTCTTTCGTATTCACAATAGCAACCTTCAGTGCTTCTATTATTACATCTTTGATCTCACCATTGAAAAAGTCAGTTTCTTCCCCTGCATTCATTACTATACTTCCTTGAGCTGAAGCTTGTGATTGAAGCATTCGAACACGATATTCTAAAGATAATATATTACTTTTGAGTTCTTCTATTGTTTCATCTTTTGCAACATTATCGGCCTCATACAAACCCATCAATTCACTTGTGTATTCACCTCTAATCTTAAGTGTATTAATAGAATCCTTAGTTCTTCTTTTTTGTATTTCACTCCATCCCCCCTCAGAGACGGGAGCCATTGTAGATGTGGCTTTTACGACATCATCAAATAATTCATCTTCAAACTCCTTCGCTGTTTTCTCACCCCGACGGTAAAAGGAGATATTTTGTCCTCGCGGCCAGTAAATTCCGACTGCACCTGCGTAAGCATTTTTAGAATTTGTCTCACTTTTTAGTTTTATTGAAAACATTTTCTCACGAGGTTCAATTAGAACATGAGCTATGCCACACACCTTTCTTGCTAATCGCTCAGGAATAATGTTATGAGGATGTTCATTGTAAAAATATTTCGAACTGACATAGATTATTGGCAGCCTGTTTTCAGTTTCTCCATTGATAACTTTTGCCGCCAACTTTAAATGCTCTTCAGAATTCGAAAGGTAATCAGGTTCTATTGATGTTTTGAAGGCATCATCCAAACCACCAGAAAATTTATCTATCAACCTAATTACTATCAAAGGTTTTTTAGGTTGAGGTGCTAAATACGCAGCCTCCTGACTAACCACACTTGATTCAACTTGGATCCATACCGTATTATTTATTAAGTTCTTATTTATAGATATATCAGTTACCCATTTGTGTGGTTCGGAAATTTTAGAATATCTGAAGCAACCTAACTGAACATCTTGGTTGCCATGAGTAATTACATCAATCCTTTCATTACTTGACTCTACATAAAAATCTTCACTAAGATAGTCACACGCCAATTGTGCAGGTATAAAGTTTGTGTGTGGTGATTCATGAATCCAAGAAAAGCACTCATTGAATACATCGTCAAATAAAACATCATTCGAAACATAGAAACCAGTGGAGAAAAACTTCATTGACATTGTCCTTTTGATATGAGGTTACCTTAAGAAGATAATGAAAATTAAATTTAAAATCAACCCACAAGCCCTCCCTTCCCAAAAAAAACAACTATATCAACTGAGATAGGGGGGTCAGAACAAAGACGATGTATTCCACATAATCATGAAATAAACCTACAACACCAAAATTAAAAAATGTAGCCCTATAAAAAACAATACCTACTAAATTAATGATTAATCATTAATCATTAATGCAGAGGCATGCTCTCAAAATAAGCACATACTCTCCAATAAGGTATTTCTGGATAATGTCGACCATATATGTAATTAAAATCAATCAAAGCACATATTATTTTTTTGAATACATCCCCCACCGGTGTTTTTTCCATTAAGACCAGAACTGGACCGTAAAGCTTGTTCTTACTGCATTTCTCGTCTTCATTCATCTCATGTGGCACCTGCATATCCTTCGCCACGCCAGAAAGTCAGCTTAGCCATAAAAAGTGCCGTACCGGGGATGGGTCAACCCTGACGTTCTTTAAACCAGTCACAGGAGGTTATATGTCCAGCCCGAAACGCTTCCGTTTTACTAATCAGCTCATTAAATCCCTGCCCCCTAACACATCCGATGCACGCAGTACCGATGCCGAATACAGCGACACCGAGATTTCCGGCCTCAAGTGTCTGGTCAGCAGAAGAGAAGGTCGTAAAAAGTTTTTGCTACGCTACCTTTATCATGGACGAAAACGCGCCATCGCCATTGGTCACTGGCCTGAAGTGGACGTCAATCTTGCTCGTCAGATTGCCATAGAACACAAACGTTCCCTTGCCACCGGCACTGACCCTAAGCAGGAGCGTGAAAACAAGAGAATGGAGCTGACGTTCGATGAACTCTTTAATCAGCATTATCTGCCATGGGCAAAATCCGCTAAACGCAGTTGGGGAAAGGATGTTCAGCGCTACCGCGATCATATCCGTCCCGCCATTGGTCAGAGGCTGCTGAGCGATATCACACCAGCGAGCATTCTGCGCCTTCAGCAGACGTTAAGTACTTCCCTGTCAGCGGCTACCTGTAACCGTGTCATCGTACTCATTAAAGCCGTCTTTACATGGGCCGGAAGGCAAAGCATGACCTCTGTTCATCCGGCAAGGGTGGTACAGCTACTCAGGGAGAACAACGCCCGACAGCGTTATTTTACCGAGGACGAAATTCGTCGTATTTTTCTCTCCGCCGATAACGATACCAGCCCTGTAGCTGCCCGCTATGTCAAACTGCTGTTACTGACCGGCCTTCGTCGTGATGAGCTGCGTCTGGCTAAGTGGGAGCATGTTGACCCGGTTAAACGCACCCTGTGGCTCCCTGAAACCAAGAATGGCTATGGACGGATTGTTCACCTTAACTCACTGGCGATGGACGTAATCAGAACGCTGCCAACGCAGCGGGGAAATCCGTGGTTGTTTATTGGTAAAAAACAGGGAATGCCGCTGAGTAACCCGGTTAAAGCCTTTCAGCGTATCGTGCGTCGGGCGGGAATTTTCGACAAGGAAGTGTGTATTCATACCTGCCGCCATTCGGTTGCCGCCCTCATCGTGTCCTACGGCGGAACACTGTATGACGTTCAGGCTCAACTGGGGCACCGCAGCAGTCAGTCTTCACAACGGTATGCGCATCTTCATCCTCAGCGCTTACAGAACACCAGTCAGTTACTGGCGGAAAGGATAACGGCTCAGCTACCGTCCTTGTGATAACAGAAAAGCAGAGGCAAGTGCCCCTGCTTTTTTTTTACTGTTCAGCCATCAGTCAGAACGGGATGGCCCCATATTCTTCATCCGGCACCCGGTTATCATCAAATCTGTTATAGAGTTCACGTGCACACTCGCGCGCGTCTTTAATAGACATACGAGGGAACCTGCCGAGGGGTTCATAATAGCAGGCCCCTCTAAGCGTATAACGAGCCAGGAATTTAATCTCACCGTTGGCAATGACGGCCCGGAGCGCAGGCTCGCTGCCATCGAAGATTTCACGAGAAATGCCGTGATAAAGGCACTCCGCCAGTGTGTTAACCAGAGCGTAATCATTGAATGAGGTTTTTTCTTCATTTTCGCTGCTGATAGCGTGAGGAAAACCGTCATAGTACTGGTCTGATTCAAAAATCATACATCACCTTCTATTGGTTGTTATTCAGTCAAAATGGTTTTATTCAGGGTTAAAATTCGGTCATCACATTGCATTTCAGAAACGCTTTTTTGACCTGGTAGTAAGACTGCGCCATCGTCTTCAGCGCTCTTTTTTTATAGTGTCCGGCACTTTCGCCAAGCAGATAACCGGAACGCTCTAACGGTCTGGCCACATCAACGGTCTTAAGTCCCTTTTCAGAACAGAGCTTTTCAAACACCGATTCATAAATCAGGAAGTCGCCGGTTTTGTAATGGACGAATCCCCACATATCTCCCGGGCATCGGGCATGTTCGTCACGCAGGGTGATAAAGTGCCTGCTGCTTTTTGTCACCAGCGTCAGCTGAAGCTCCTCCAGCATGTTACGCACCGGGTTATACTGATTCTGGTTATCATCCAGCCAGCGTCGTGCAGCGGACATAACGGATTCAGCCACCGCATCGCTTTCGAAAGGTAAAAGGCCATATTTCAGCGCCTTCTCTCCTGCCAGCCATACCAGCGCAAATCTTTTCAGTCCGCGCCGCTGAACGCGGGTAATATCACGCCCCTCATCCCTCAGGGCCTCTTCCAGTGCGTTACAGCAATCATCTGTCTGTTCCTGGAGCCAGGATGAAAACTCTGCGTAGGTGCGAAGACCGCCAGCCGTATTTTTCCCGGATAACAGTTTGCCGATAAATGCAGGCCCGGCATAACCATAAGCCTCTGCCAGCCCCGTCTTCAGTGCATCTGCACGGGCACGTGTTTCTGATACCGGTTCATCCGGTTTTTGAGCATCCTCAGGCAACAGTTCCATACTGATGGCCCTGTGCTCCTGCCCTCCCTGTAACACGGCTTTCTGTTCAGCCAGCTTTTCGGAGATTGACATCTCACCGGTGGAGAGAATAAACATGCGCCATTTAAACGGCTCATCTGCCGTCAGGCCACGGTTCAGGCGCTCTTTTGCCGTACCTGACGTAATGTTGTAAAGCAGTGAGGAAAGTTGCTTATGATTACTCGCACCCAGTTCATCGACGCAGGCGACCAGACCGGAATAGTCAGCGAGAAGGCGCTCCATCGCGTTAGGCGTGGTATTCCAGCGAATAATATTTACATTCCCCCCACTACCCGGCTCGCTGCCATCACCATGGACCGATGCAGCCAGCATCAGGAGAAGCGTTTTACCGGTGGTGGATACGCCGTGAAAATGAAACATGCCCACATCCATACCGGCAGGAACCAGAAGCATCGAAGCAAAGGACGCACTCAGCGCAAAGGTCTGCGCCCAGCCATGGACATTTTCCCGGATGAGGTTAATCCACTCCTCCAGAGCCCCACCTTTGTGCAGTCCGGGACGCACGCGGAATCCCGGCAGCAGATAATCAAACCCGGTCAGAGAGGTCACAACGGGCTCATGACCATGTAAAAAGGCCATATCCTCCGAAACGAATCCCATCGCATCTGCCATCAGATAGACAGGCAGCGGTAAACTCCGGCAGCGCTGAAGAAAACGGTCAAAAAGGGCAAACTGCTGTGGAGAGGAGCCAACACAAAATCCACGATCTGCCAGTTTGCCTACTACCTGAGCACCGCTCTGAACAATATCCTCAAAGCGCACCAGGGCCTTAACATACTTACCCAGCCCGTTACCGGTCATCAGGCGAATCCCAAGACTGGACTCCTTATCTTTCCCGCAAAACAGGGCGACAGGCACAACTGGCGTACCGCAAACCAGCACAGGTTTCTGTCCACCGATGTAGAAAAGGCCATCAGCCGTATTCACATAATGCCGTGGCAGCCCATCACTAATACCGAGTGAAGCGATATCATCTTCACCGACTTCAGTCTTTTCAGCACGCCTGATAATTGCCTCCGACATTTTGGTGAAATTTTTATCGCGGTCAGCAAAAACGCGAATACGCTTAATCCCGGAAACCTTAGGAACATTAGTTGTCACTTTTTTATTCATGTGTATTACCATCAAATTACGCCACCGTCAGAAAACGGGTGCATCAGAACCATAGTTAAAAACCATACCGTTGAGTGAAGGTTGTTACCCCATCGCCCGGTTAACGACTTCGTGGTAACGCGCGGGCGAACTGTGCACATATATTTCGGTTACTTTGATAGTGCTGTGACCCAATAAATCTTTGATGGTGTGAATGTCGGCCCCGCTCTCAATGAGCTTTGTCGCAAAGGTATGACGCATCTCATGGATGGTGAACGGTGGAATACCCGCAGCCTCACAAAGTCGTTTTTGCAGGCGACGTGGCTCAGCAACCGGATTGTCGGTTCCCTTGCCCGGAAATACCCAGCCTTCATCACCCAGATGCTGACGCTGTTCTGTCAGAAGAACGAAAGCCTTATCACATACCGGTACACGGCGTAGTTTGCCGTTTTTGGTATGGCGAAGGGTGATAACCTTGCGGCTCCAGTCCACATCTTCAAGACGAAGGTGACGGGTTTCCCCCAGACGCAGCCCCGTCAGGGCAAGGAACATGAGAAGAGCAAGGGCTTCATGATCGGGTTTACCATTACGCCAGCACTCACAGACTTCCATCCAGCGCTGAAGCTGGGAGTCATCCATGGCGCGGCGATCTGACGTCACTTCAGGCAGCGCTTTGATATAAAGCGCCGGAGAGCGGCTGATGTATCCCATGCGTATAGCCCAGGTAAACACCGCTTTAATGAGCGCCAGATGGCGGTTGCGGGTGGCAGGCTTGAGATCGAGATTATGCAGATAGCTCAGAATATCTGCCTCCGTCATACCTGCCAGCTTTTTGTCACCGAGAAGAGGGCGCAGGTATTTACGGATCTTAGAAAGGTCGGTGTTAGCTGAACGCTTAACGCCCGTGTTAAGTACGCATTTCACATACTGTTCCACAAGTTCATTAAACGTTATTTTGCTGTGCGTAAGAAAACGCTCACCATAAGTCTCAACGGAAGCCTTAAGCTCCTGAATTATTTTAAAGGCATGTTCCCTTGCGTTATTAATGGAAAATTCAGGGTAACTTCCTACTGCAACGTAAACATTCTTTCCGCGAATACTTTTGCGGACAATAAACTTAATGCGTCCGGATGAGTGGAATATAGCCTTAAGCCCGGTACATTTTGTATCGCTGGCTTCGATAGTCCGGCCAGTTTGTATTGCACGGGTTTTACACTCATCAAAAAAAGCTTTAGTGAATGCCTCTCTTTGATTCTTTGGGCTGCGATGTCGGGCCATTGGTTCAACACAGCAATCATCAACGTCAACGCTGGTTTTGATGTTTTGCGCTGACTTACAAAAACGACCATCCACAGAATCAACATCATTCTGTTTCATTGTCAGCGTTATTAGGTTTAAAGAACTATCGGGTTTCATAATGCATACATCTCGCTCAATTAATACAAATTAAGGGTATTGAGTTAGATGCTGGCCAGCACATGAAGCGAATAGTATTGGCAGAAATACTGAAGTGCAAATCACCGACTCTGACATTTTGGTGAGAAAAGCACGCGTTAAAGAGGCCTGTTTGCCCCCTTAATCTCCTGAAAGTGCCACTCCCCCACTTTCAGGCCTGAACGTCGTTTCTCTCCATAAATAATATCGATTATGGGGTGTTGCTTGTTTTTTGAACTATTTAAGGCGTTTTGTGATTGAGAAAATAAGTAAGAAAATCAATAGCAATTGTGCGCAAGCGTTCTCTCATTTTCAGTTAAAACAGCTCATGCTAATTTGCTTACAAAATGCTGCAAATCGGAAAAAAACGGGATTTAACGCCAGCCCACCACTAAATTTAAGGGCATAATCCAGAACAAGCAAACAACGTAAAAAAAATGTAACTAAAAGTCATTTGAAAACATATTATCAATATGAATCAATTACTTATGGAGATAATCATGTTTAAACTCACGACCCCCACCAGTCTTCCCCTTCTCAACCTGCCCGCCTCCGCACTGGCGTCCCTCAGCAATGAAATTCTTGGACCCGTCGATGATATCGACCTGTTTACCGCCTTCTGGAACGAAACGGGAACCCTGCTCTGGCATCTCAACCACGATGACACACTCCCCGAAGACCCGCTGCTGGCAGTGGCACTGGCTAACCCTGAATACGTCACCGCGCTTGATGATGGCTGGTATCTCCTGCTCGGCATCGTCTGCGATAACGGACAGGGTATCTATCTGGTGTTCCCGGACACAACCGTTATCACTCAACTCCGGAACCTGATTGAGGCGCTGAACCATGAGTAAGAAAAAAATCGCTACCGAAGCCGCCGTCACCGAAAACTATACCGTGTTCTACAGTGGGGACGCCGAGAAAATCAGTCCCCACAGTAAGGGTCTGCTGACGTATGAGCTGGGTAAAGAGGGTGAAACCGGAAGCCTTGCCCTGCGTTTAACCGCCAATGGCGAAGGGGGCCTGTTCTCCCGTGAATGGATAGCGCTTGATGCGATTCACGCCATTCTGGAACAGCAGCCAGACAGCTTTCCGTCCCGTGTATTTCGCCCACTGTTTGGTCAGGGCAGCACCAATAACGCCGGGTTTCTTGCTGCTGTGCTCAGAAGTCCGGATATCTGCCTTATCGAAGCGGACAGCAGCAGACTCTTTATGCACCGCTGCTATGCCGACTGGCAGCATCGTATGACGCAGCTTGCTGCGCTCAGCCAGGACTAACCCCGCTTTTTCTGTGTTCTGTTAACCAAAAATCAGGAAATTCACTATGTCATCACCCGTAATATTGCAGGGCGGCTATGTGTTGCCTCTCTCCCGGTCGTTTACCCAACTGCTTCTGGATATCCTCGCGCAAAAACCGCCTCATCGTCACCCCATCACCGGATTAACCATTAACTTCCGTGACCCTGAATACTCACCGGAAAAGGGCGGCTGGCATCCGGTCGAAATACGCCTCATCCCTGCCGGAGAAGACTGGCAGCTCGATTACGTCACCGATTTTCACTATGCAGGGCATCCATGGCCTGAGCTTGAAAAAGATGTCGATGTGAGCTGGACGCAACAATACACGTGGCTTTCCCGTTGTGGCGATATCTCTCATGTCGACGCCCGTGAGTTCTGGTCGCTATGGGAAAGTAACTTTATGGCTTACCACGATATGGGGGTTTTCACGGTCCGTACGTTGTGGGAAAGCTGAGTGTTCACTACGTTTCCCCCGCATCCCCCCTCTCCCCCGTAGTAAGGAATTGATTGTTATGTACCGGCTTCTGCTGCTGAACTTCGTGGATTCTTTTATCGATAACTGCATTCTCTCCTGCGTCGATGAACCGGCTTACGGTGGTATCGTGCAGTGCGAACTGCTTTTTGGCCTTGCCGCACACAGCGGTATCTATGTGGGTAACGGCGATATTGTTCATCTTGATGGCGATGGAACCGTTATCAAAAGTAAGGCTAAAGGGTTTCTTGACCGGCTCGATGGCTGGAACTCCGCTATCTCGGTGTATACCGACTGTATGGATTTGACGCCTCAGGGTTGTGCGCAGGCCGCTGAACGGGCAAAGGCGGCAGTGGGTCAGCGCTATCCTTATAGCCTGCTCGACTTTAACTGCCACCGGTTTACTGCCCGCTGCGTTACCGGCGATTCGTGCCCTGATATCTGGCTTGCCAGACACCTTGATTCTTTTCAGAAAGGGGACCGATGGCGCGTATGGCAACGATGAAAGCCAGCCGTTGCAGGCAACGTGTCACCGGACAGGGAGAACGGCTTATCCGGCTGACCATGGTGCTGTTTTACGGTCAGACAATATCTGTTCGCTACATCATCCGGCAGTTTGACGTGTCTCCCCGCACAGCAAGACGGGACCTCGCTCAACTGGCCTTTGTGCTGGAATCCGCTGGCCCTCACCGCTGGCGACTGGCTCCCTCGCTGAAACCCTGACTTTTTTCTCTGTCGGACATCTCCTGACCACTCCGTATGGCAGGCTGTCTCCGCTTTTCAATCCATAAGGGAACATGATGAAAATTTTAAAACTGTTAACCGCCGCAATTCTGCTTTCCGCCTTCAGCCACAGCGCGTTCGCCGACGAGCAGGCTGACGCTCAGATGATTACCAATTCGACCTTCTGCGCGATGTACTCCACCCGCCTGACCCAGACCAGCGACAGCGGCCTTCAGTTAAAAGGCGTCAATCTCAATGCCCGCATCAACGGACCGGTATTCAACAGGGTACTTCAGGTGATGAACAAGACCTATGGCAGAACCTGGCTCGAATCAAATGCCCGTAACGGCAGCATGACCGCCATGCAACTTTCGCAGTCGGAGCTTCTGTATAACCCGGAATATGCCCGGCAGTGCGATGCCTTTGCGGATAAAGTGGAAAAGGAATGGCGCGGAAAGTAATCCCGACGCGTTATACCTCTATCCGGTGAACAGAAACCTGCTTTCGGGCAGGTTTTTTTTACTTTTTTGTTTTTCAGGCGGACAAGCCCTGTCCGGTGGCTTCCTTAAACTGTCAGGTCCAATATCTGCAATGAGGTGAAATATGGCTACCTACCGACACGACCCCGACCTTGAGTTTCTGCGCCACTGCCATCGTGACGATCTGGATTTACTGGTTTCTGTGCTTATCTGCGATCCGAAAGACGGACTGGCACGCATCACGGAAACGCTGACCTATGATCCTCAGTATAAAAAACACAAGCCCAACCACCCGCGCTACTGGGATGCCATTGCCGCCGAGGTTCAGACGTTTGGGGCGAACAGCTTTGCCACGCTGCTCCGCTGGGGTAAAGGGGTGCTGTACCGGGAAATTCTCACCGATGCCTGCGATAAAATGAAGGTGAACTACAACAACAAATCCAGTGTTGAAACCATTGAAATGAATCTGCTGATGAAGATCCTGGAGAAAAGTCTTGAGAAGATGACGCCTGACCAGCTAAAGACCGTGGCGGAAGAATTGCAGACAGGCTACAGCAACCCCACGCCGGAGTTGCTGACCATGGCAATCCAGGCGGGGATAAAAACATCCGGGTTTGCGGCCTATCAGATGGCACTTGTTGTCACAAATGGTGTGGCGAAAGCCCTGTTAGGCAGAGGGCTGACCGTTGCAGGAAATGCCATGCTGACGCGTACCATGGGCGCTTTTGCCGGTCCCGTGGGCTGGGTGCTCAGTTCTCTCTGGCTGCTGATTGATTTAGCCGGTCCCGCATACCGGGTGACGCTACCATCCTGCATTTTTATTGCCTACATGCGCCAGAAGCATCTTTATTCACCTGAGAATACTGACGTTTAGCACTTACATTTAAGGTATTCAGACTTTAAAAAACTTCAGAGGGCGGACAAATCCTGTCCGCTACTGCTGGCATTATTTCCCGGCTAAATTCGGAAATGATGTATGACGCTGATAACACAAGAAAACGAACATGACAGACTGGCAACCCGCCTTTCCATCATCCTGAGCCGTTTGTTTCAGGGTGAAAAGCTGCATATCGGGACGCTGGCAGAAGAATTTGGAGTGACGACGCGAACGCTGCGACGGGATTTCAACGTCCGTCTGACGTACCTTGATATTGAACAGAGCAACGGCGTGTATCAGCTTGCTTCGCATTACTTTCGTCGCCGCACGGAACGGGATATGAAGATACTGGCGAGACTGCTGCATCTTGACCGTCTGTTACCCGCGATGGACGCCAAACTGCTGAGCCTGATGCTTGACGGGGAACGCCCCTCGCCCTACAGGATTATGCTACCGGAGCCGCGCCAGAAACCCACGCTGTTCGGTGATTTCAGCAGACTGACGCTCGCCATACTTAACCAGACCCGGGTGCGTATCAGAACCGACGAAAACGTCAGCCATACCGTTCATCCCTACCGTCTGCTTTGCAGCCATGCGGAGTGGTTTCTTGCCGGATGTACGTCATCGGGCGTGTTCGTTATTTCCCTGTCCCGAATCAGGCTGGTTGAGGTATTACCGGATACAACGTTTGAGATCGATAACACACTCATTTCGCTGATTGAACAGTCTGACTTTATGGAAGCCTTACCCCACATGAACATTATTCATCAGATAATGCATTACGGGAGTAAACAGACGAATAATCGTAATTAAAATCACAACATATTATTAGTGATGATTAAATCACATTAACATGATAAGTGAGAAAGTTATGATTATCGATAAAGAATACGCACTTGTAGATGCGACCGCAAGACTTAACACTGACCTGAGGGATTATGAACATGAAATAAACAACGCCGCCATTATAACATTTGGCAATGACCTCATTGAGGTAATCGTATATCAGTTCAGCTTTATCATCAGCATCAGGGCAGAGGGTGAAAAAATAAAGCACGGCCTTCTTGTTAACTTCGGTAAAAATATAGCAAGACAGGTTTCATCACTTTGTGCATCCGCAATGCGAGTCTACCCGAATGAAAAACACAAACCGAGCCGTCAGCTTTTCCATTGCATAAATTAGTTTGTACAAAGACTGTACTACCGACACGCAATAAATTAAAATAGGCCAGCTAATATAACATATGAGGTTTATGATGGCTGGCCAGTATGAAAAAGCAATAACGATAAAACAAGCGATAGATTCAATTAATTTACGCCACTATCTTCTGCCTGCAATTCAGAGGAAGTTCGTCTGGAGCAGCAGTCAAATATGTTTGCTGTTTGATTCCATCATGCGAGACTACCCGATAAACTCTTTCATGATGTGGGATATCCGTAGTGCCAGTATTAAAAACGATTACAAATTCTATGAATTCCTGAAAGAATACTGTCAGCGATTTAATGAAGAAAACCCCTGCGTAGCAACAAATGCTGGATTTCATGATTTCAAGGCGGTGATTGATGGTCAGCAGCGTCTCACATCATTATATATTGGATTGTGTGGAACGTATGCGTATAAACAGCCCCGGATGTGGTGGCCTTCGGCACAGGATGATCGCATCCTGCCACCCAGAAAGCTTTACGTCGATTTAACAGCGCCACTTAAGTCAGACGACGAACTCATGATGAAGTACAACTTCAGGTTCCTCACCGAGAAGCAATACGCTGATTCACTTACAGACAACAAACATCACTGGTTCTGCCTGCACGAAATATTCAAATACGAGCAACATGATTCTCCGGATGATATTTTATTTAACGTTGTCGAACCAGAACTCGAAAAAAGAGGACTCATTTCCAGTGAGTTTTCCAGAAAAACTCTGCTGAGACTTTATACAAAAATAAGAACTGAGAACATCATCCACTACTTCAATGAGAGTAGTCAGGATATTGACCATGTGCTGGATGTTTTCATACGCACGAACAGCGGGGGCACAAAACTTGAGTTCTCCGACTTACTGATGTCAATAGCGGTAGCGCACTGGCAGGGGGATTTCAGAAGAGAACTGGATGAACTGACAAAAAATATTTATCAGAACAACGAGATGGGGTTTTATATTGAAAGAGACTGGTTCTTAAAAACCAGCCTGATGCTTATTGACTCTGACGTCCGGTTCAAAGTAAAAAACTTCACTTCAGAGGAGGTCGGTAAGATACAACAGCAATGGTCTGAAATAAAATCCTGTATCAAGGAGACCTTTATTCTTATCAGGCGATTCGGCATCAATCCACAGTCTTTGATATCTAAAAATGCAGTCATTCCTGTGGTCTACTGGCTTTACAAAAAGCAAACCAGTGGATATCCATTATATACAACGATTAATCTCCTGAATAAAAACCACAATGAACGCTCAGTAATTAGCCAGTGGTTTTACATGGTACTTCTGAAAGGGATCTTTGGAAGCCAGGCCGATGCGCTACTCACGAGCATCAGAGATGTAATGAAAAATAGTCTTTCAGATATTCATTTTCCTCTTGAGAAGATTATTGACAGATATAAAGGCTCGAATAAGGACCTCAGATTTGACGACGAATACATCGAAAGCCTTCTCAATATCAGATATGGCGAAGGTCGTTGCCGCGCACTATTGCATCTTCTGTTCCCTGAAATGAATCCGACCGAGGTGTTTCATATTGATCACCTTCACCCAAGAAATCATTTTTCAAAGAAATATCTTAAAAAATTAGATTATGTTGCGAATTCACCAAAAAATCTAGGCTTTTATGAAAACCCGGAACACTGGGACACCATACCGAATCTTCATTTACTGAATCACTCTCAGAATATAAGTAAACAGGATACATCCCTGAAACAATGGCTATCTCATTCATCAAACAACTATACGCCATCAATGTTGTTAGTTTCAGATGACAATATTGAGTTCAGTCGCTTCCCGGAATTCTACAATGAGCGAAGAAACGCCCTGAAGCAAAGACTGCTGAATCGGGTATTTCTTACAACAAAAATAGATTCATCACCATCCACAATGGATACGGATGAAGAAATTCTCACCGACTGAACGTTCAGCCCCGATAGTATTGGGGCTTCAGTATTTATCGTCAGCACAACGTTTCTACTGGCCTGACTGAAAGAGTGTTGGCTACACAACCGGGCAAACGAACTCTCAGTGCAACGTATGACATACAAAGCCTGTCATCAATATGAAATTGCGATAAAATCGGGCCAATAACAGTACTTAAGAATCATACAACAGGATACAAAATGACAAGCCTTCAGCAGCGTGCAGAGCTACACCGTCAAATCTGGGCCATTGCCAATGATGTCAGAGGCTCCGTAGACGGATGGGATTTTAAACAGTATGTACTCGGTGCACTTTTCTACCGCTTCATCAGTGAGAATTTTTCCAGCTACATGGAAGCAGGGGATGAGAGCATACATTATGCAGCACTTGATGACAGCATCATTACCGATGACATCAAAGACGATGCCATCAGGACTAAAGGTTACTTCATATACCCGAGCCAGCTGTTCTGCAACGTTGCCGCTAAAGCTAACACCAACGACAGGCTGAATGCTGATTTAAACAGTATCTTCGTCGCTATTGAAAGCTCTGCCGGCACTGTTGCAAAGTTAGCGATGAGGCAGCCTTTTGTCTTATTCAAAGGCCTTACATTTCAAAAACTCTGCTTACCAGGCGCATTTCGCCCAGGGGATCACCATAATAAAATGCTGAGGCCTGGCCTTTGCGTAGTGCACGCATCACCTCAATACCTTTGATGGTGGCGTAAGCCGTCTTCATGGATTTAAATCCCAGCGTGGCGCCGATTATCCGTTTCAGTTTGCCATGATCGCATTCAATCACGTTGTTCCGGTACTTAATCTGTCGGTGTTCAACGTCAGACGGGCACCGGCCTTCGCGTTTGAGCAGAGCAAGCGCGCGACCATAGGCGGGCGCTTTATCCGTGTTGATGAATCGCGGGATCTGCCACTTCTTCACGTTGTTGAGGATTTTACCCAGAAACCGGTATGCAGCTTTGCTGTTACGACGGGAGGAGAGATAAAAATCGACAGTGCGGCCCCGGCTGTCGACGGCCCGGTACAGATACGCCCAGCGGCCATTGACCTTCACGTAGGTTTCATCCATGTGCCACGGGCAAAGATCGGAAGGGTTACGCCAGTACCAGCGCAGCCGTTTTTCCATTTCAGGCGCATAACGCTGAACCCAGCGGTAAATCGTGGAGTGATCGACATTCACTCCGCGTTCAGCCAGCATCTCCTGCAGCTCACGGTAACTGATGCCGTATTTGCAGTACCAGCGTACGGCCCACAGAATGATGTCACGCTGAAAATGCCGGCCTTTGAATGGGTTCATGTGCAGCTCCATCAGCAAAAGGGGATGATAAGTTTATCACCACCGACTATTTGCAACAGTGCCCTCATCATTTATATAAGATGTATATTAAATGCATCTTTAAAAACAGGCTATAACCCTTTCGGGGAGGGGGATTAAAATGAGAGGTGCGTCACAAAAATATTTTCATGACTAAGCTACTGATCGCTATCAGGAAATAACTGGAAACCGCGCTGCGCCGGGGCTGGCGCGTTAAATAATCCGAATGTCCTGCCGATAGATACACATCAGATTACACCAGCACTAAGGCCATTCATGTTTAAACGTATAAAAGTCATAACCCTTTTAATTACTGTTCTGATCGTTTTGGGTGCGATGCAGCTTATCGCAGCGGGCATCTTTATTAGCGCGCTCAATAACGACAAAGACAATTTTAACGTGTCGCAACTCTCCAGCCAGAACGTGGCGGAATTTACCGACGCGTGGAATAGCCTCAACCAGACGCACGTCACGCTGAACCGCGGCATGCTGCGCCTGCAAAGCAGCATGGCGAACCAGATCAACGGCGGTCAGCTGACCGAACTGGTCAACACGGCCAATACGCAGCTGGCGGACGCGAAAAGTCATTACGATAAATATTTTGCGCTGCCGGAAACGCCGGGCATGAATGAACCGCTCGTTGACCGTCTGGAAGAGCAGTATCGCATCTTTTCTTCGACGCTCGCGCAGATGAACAAGCTGCTGGCGGAAGGCAAGCTTGAAGAGATGTTCAAGCAGAACGCCGAGAAGAAGCAAAACGCGATGCAGGTGGTCTACCGCGAGTGGCGTGCCGAGCAGGCGAAGCTGGCCAGCCAGGGCGTGAAGGATAACGAAAGCGAGTACCAGCGCATTATGTGGATCCTCTCCGCCATTATGGTGCTGGTGCTGGCTGTGATTGTGATTAGCTGGGTGGCGATGCGCCGCGTGCTCCTGCTGCCGTTGCATGACGTCATGGGGCACATCCGCGCAATTGCCGCAGGCGATCTGACGCAGCCTATCGACGCCGACGGCAATAACGAAATGGCGCTGCTGGCGCGCAACGTACACGACATGCAGCAGTCGCTGGCCCGCACGGTCAGCACCGTGCGCGACAGCACCGACACCATCTTTACCGGCGCGAGCGAAATCTCTGCGGGCAGCAACGATCTCTCTTCGCGCACCGAGCAGCAGGCCGCGTCGCTGGAAGAAACCGCCGCCAGCATGGAAGAGCTCACCACAACGGTGAAACAGAACGCTGATAACGCCCGTCAGGCGACCCAGCTGGCGCGTACCGCGTCGGAAACCGCGCTGAAAGGCGGTGAAGTCGTGGATGGCGTCGTGCGCACCATGGATGAAATCGCCGCCAGCTCTAACCAGATTGCCCAGATAACCAACGTGATTGACGGTATCGCGTTCCAGACCAACATCCTCGCGCTCAACGCGGCGGTGGAAGCGGCGCGCGCCGGTGAGCAGGGCCGTGGTTTTGCGGTCGTGGCGGGTGAAGTTCGCACGCTGGCAAGCCGCAGCGCCCAGGCGGCGAAAGAGATCAAAGCGCTTATCGAGAACTCCGGCAACCGCGTTGACGCGGGTTCGCAGCTGGTGCGTGAAGCGGGTGAAACCATGAAAGAAGTGGTCGGTGCGGTAACGCGCGTGACCGATATCATGGGCGAAATCGCCTCCGCGTCCGATGAGCAGAGCCGTGGCATCGACCAGGTTGGCCTTGCGGTCTCCGAGATGGATAAAGTGACGCAGCAGAACGCCGCGCTGGTGGAAGAATCCGCCGCCGCCGCTGCCGCCCTGGAAGATCAGGCGGGCAAACTGAACGAGGCGGTCGCGGTGTTTAAACTCAACCGCGCCCAGTCCCGCATGGCGAGCGCCGCGCCGAAGGCGTCATCCTTCAGTGCGCCGGAGCCTGCGGTGAGCCTGAAAGCCGCCCCGGCCGGCGGCAGCGACAACTGGGAAAACTTCTGAGCCTTAAGGCCCGTCACTGACGGGCCTTTTTTTATGGCGTCTCCTGCGCGGCGCGCGCCGCTACCGGCACGATCTTTACCCGCACCGCCATCACCACGCCCAGCGCCAGCAGCGCGATGCCGGTCAGGGTGAGAAGCGGCGGCATACTCTGGCGCAGCAAAAAGGTATAGAGCAGCCCGGCCAGCGTTTCGAAAACAATCAGCGGCCCGAGGATCACCGTCGGCAGACGCTGGCTTGCGATATTCCAGCACAGCGCGCCAATCCATGAGCAGCACAGCGCGATAGCCACCATCAGCGCGATAAACACGCCGGGGCGCGGGCCGAAGGGCAGCGCGAAACCGCTGTCGCCCGCCGCCAGCCACAGGCACGCCGCAATATAACCCGCCAGTGAAACCGGCAGCGTCACCAGCCCCTGCGCGGTCGCCCACATCATCGGGTGTTTGTCGGGGTTTTCCCGCAGCCAGCGGGCGTTGCGCAGCGCATACCAGGCCCAGCAGATAACCGAGATGACCGCGAGCGCGATGCCGCTCCCGTAACGGGCGGGGGTGAAGCCCGGCAGGCCCTGGCGCAGCTCGGCAAAATTGACGCAGATAAGCCCGCAGAAAATCGGGTGATGCTGCCAACTTACTGATTTAGTGTATGATGGTGTTTTTGAGGTGCTCCAGTGGCTTCTGTTTCTATCAGCTGTCCCTCCTGTTCAGCTACTGACGGGGTGGTGCGTAACGGCAAAAGCACTGCCGGACATCAGCGCTATCTCTGCTCTCACTGCCGTAAAACATGGCAACTGCAGTTCACTTACACCGCTTCTCAACCCGGTACGCACCAGAAAATCATTGATATGGCCATGAATGGCGTTGGATGCCGGGCAACCGCCCGCATTATGGGCGTTGGCCTCAACACGATTTTACGTCACTTAAAAAACTCAGGCCGCAGTCGGTAACCTCGCGCATACAGCCGGGCAGTGACGTCATCGTCTGCGCGGAAATGGACGAACAGTGGGGCTATGTCGGGGCTAAATCGCGCCAGCGCTGGCTGTTTTACGCGTATGACAGGCTCCGGAAGACGGTTGTTGCGCACGTATTCGGTGAACGCACTATGGCGACGCTGGGGCGTCTTATGAGCCTGCTGTCACCCTTTGACGTGGTGATATGGATGACGGATGGCTGGCCGCTGTATGAATCCCGCCTGAAGGGAAAGCTGCACGTAATCAGCAAGCGATATACGCAGCGAATTGAGCGGCATAACCTGAATCTGAGGCAGCACCTGGCACGGCTGGGACGGAAGTCGCTGTCGTTCTCAAAATCGGTGGAGCTGCATGACAA